>WOZM01000053.1 GCA_011620265.1 Paracoccaceae bacterium | reverse complement strand
CGCTCCAGCTCGTCGCACTTGTTGAGGAAGGTGAGCCGGAAGGCATAGCCGAGGTTGCGGAAGATCTCGGCGTTCTGGGCCCAGTTGATCACCGTCCGGGGGCTCATCACCGTGGAGAGATCGCCGTTCATGAAGGCGGTGCGCGTGAGGTCGGCGACCGTCACCATCTGGCTGATCTGCTTGCGGCCCTTGTCGGTGTTGTAATGCGGGTTCTTGGCGAGCACGATCGCGCTTTCGGCGTCGTGGCTGAGGTAGTTCAGCGTCGCCACGAGGCTCCAGCGGTCCATCTGCGCCTGGTTGATCTGCTGGACGCCGTGGTAAAGCCCGGTCGTGTCGCCGAGGCCCACGGTGTTCGCGGTCGCGAAGAGCCGGAACGACGGGTTCGGCGTGATGATCTCGTTCTGGTCGAGAAGCGTCAGCTTGCCGTCATGCTCGAGGATCCGCTGGATCACGAACATCACGTCGGCGCGGCCGGCGTCGTATTCGTCGAAGACGATGGCGACGGGGTTTCGCAAGGCCCAGGGCAGGATGCCCTCGTGGAACTCGGTCACCTGCTTGCCGTCGCGAAGCTTGATCGCGTCCTTGCCGATGAGGTCGATCCGGCTGATATGGCTGTCGAGGTTCACGCGCACGCAGGGCCAGCTCAGATGGGCCGCGACCTGCTCGATATGGGTCGACTTGCCGGTGCCGTGATAGCCCTGGATCATGACGCGCCGGTTGTAGGCGAACCCCGCGAGGATCGCGAGCGTCGTGTCGGGATCGAACTTGTAGGTCGGGTCGATATCGGGCACCCGGTCGGTGCGGTCGGCAAAGCCCTTGACCTTCATCTCGGTGTCGATGCCGAAGACCTCCCGGACGGAGATTTCCTCGGTGGGCTTTGCGTGCGAGTCGAGCATTGGGTCCGCCATATCCTGATTGCGCGGGGTCGGCCCCACGCGTCACGAGAGCTTTGATGGAACATATCGCCGGGGCGTGCAAGGGGCGGGGGCAACGGGTCGCGGCCCGAATCCGCGCAGAGACCCGTTCACGCGGCCGTGCGCCGGTATCGCAATCGCGTGAGAGGTGAAACTTTGCCGCGACCGGCATCGTCCTTTTCGCATAGGGTCGGGCAAAGGCGGGATGCTCCCGCACCGGCTTGTCGAAGGAGGAAGTGATGAACCGCAGACGGATCCTCGGCGCCGGCGCCGGCACGATGGCGCTGATGCTGACGGGGCGCGGCGCGACCGCGGCCGAGCGTTTCGAGATCACGAAGACCGAAGAGGAATGGCGGGCGATCCTGTCGCCCGCGCAATACCGCGTGTTGCGCGAGGAGGGGACCGAACGGGCCTTTACCAGCCCGCTCAACGACGAAAAGCGCGCCGGCACCTTCCATTGCGCCGGCTGCGACCTGCCGCTCTTTGCGTCTGCGGCGAAATACGACAGCGGCACCGGCTGGCCGAGCTTCTGGGAGCCGTTGCCGGATGCGGTGGCGACGCGGGCCGACTGGGGCATTCTAGGTCGCCGGACCGAGGTTCATTGCCGCCGCTGCGGCGGCCATCTCGGCCACGTCTTCGACGACGGGCCGAAGCCGACCGGCAAGCGCTATTGCATGAACGGCGTGGCGATGGTGTTCAAGGCGGCTTAGGCAATATCTCGTCACTGCACGTCCGCCCGAATTTCACCGCTAAAACATGACATGCAGGTCTGGCGCGCCCGGAGAATTTGATCCGGGCTGAACCCTTGAGGCTGGCTCCTTTGCGCTGGAGGTCGATCATTGTGCCATTGGTTCTGGCATCGACCGCCGTCGCAATGTGCATGACATCTGATCCAGACATGCTCCCCAGTCGCGGCGGGGCGATTCCGTTCATGGTCTCGTCCGCGCTTGGCGCGGCGACGTCCGGAGTTTTGTGCCGACGCCTTTGGGCCCGGCTTACCTCGAGCGTCCCACATGCACCGTTCATGATGACGGAATCGGCTCCGACGTTCCTTGCATGGGCGCTAGGCATGCTTGTCGCCGCGCGACTCACAAGGAAGAGCTGACGCGGCGAAGTGCGGCGACCGCGACTGTCCGATCATCACAGCGCGCAGGTCAGTCGCGGAAGTTGCGGCTTTCCTTGATCTGGTCCCAGGCCCAGACGACCTCCTGCAGCCGTTCCTCGTCCGAGCGGTCGCCGCCGTTCATGTCGGGGTGCAGATCCTTCACCAGGCTCTTGTACTGCTTGCGGATCTCGATCTTCGACCAGCTGTCCCGCGCTTCGAGGATGTCGAGCGCCTTGCGTTCGGTCGGCGGCAGCTTGCGGCCCGCCGAGCGGCCCGGATTCTGCGTCGCATTGGCGCCGAGGATCTCCATCGGATCCTCGATCCCGAGCCGCGCCCAGGCGCGGTCCTCGCTGCCTTTCTTGCCGAAGGGCTTGGTCTCGCGCCCCCAGACCCGGTCCTTGTCGAGGAACTTCTGGAACTCCTCGTCGGTCTGGCCCTGGAAGAAGTTCCATTTCAGATTGTATTCGCGGATATGGTCGCGACAGAACCAGAAATAGTCCTCGAGCTGGTCGGGCGATTTCGGCGCCCGGTACTGGCCCGCCTCGTCGCAGCCGGCATGGTCGCAGGGGCGGGTGGAGGTTTCGAAGGCGCCGGACATGCCGCGCCGGCCTTTCGTTCGCTTCTTCTTGTCGGAAGCGGCGGAAATGTCGAAACCGAAAGGATCGGATCTTGTCATGCTCTGGCCTCGGACTTTGCCGTTTCTCGACTCGGGGGCCAGAGTTTAGGGTATTTTGGGGCGCTTTGAAGGGGCTGAGGTGAAAAAATGACGGTAGCGGCGGAAATAGAGGCCCGGCTCACGGCCGCATTCGGCCCGGACCGGCTGGAGGTCGTGGACGAAAGCGAGGCGCATCGCGGCCATGCCGGCTATCGGGACGGGGGAGAGAGCCATTTCCGCGTCGTCCTGCGGGCGCCGGTCTTCGCCGGGATGAGCCGGGTGGAGCGGCACAGGGCCGTTCATGCGGCGCTCGGGGCGGATCTCGTCGGGAAGATCCATGCGCTGGCGCTGGATCTCGACGCCTAGGACGCTCCGGCTCAACCGTCCGTGGTCTCGGTCGCGGCCTTCTTGCTGTCCGGCAGGGCCGCGCCGAGCTTCGGCGCGGCGCTCTCGGCCTCGACCCGGATCGGCGGCGTCTTGCCGGCGGGCGTTCCGGCGGTGAGGAGCTTGCGCGGCGCCTCCTCGCCGGCCTCGTCCGGCAGGGCACGGCGAAAGACGAGGACGGCATGATAGACGGTCGTCCGCTTGGTGAAGCCGGTGCGTTCCTCGGATGGCAGCGTATCGGCGCGGAGATATTCCCAGCCGTCGCGGGCAAGCTCGTTCATCAGCGAGGCGAGCGCGTTGGCGAAGCGGTCGGCGGGGGTTTTCAGCCCGCGGGCCTTCTCGCCGCGATTGGGGGCGGGGACGACCTTGTACTCGTGAAGCTGCATGACCGCCTTCTTTGCCGGACCGGGGGACCCGCGCCCCATAGCCGATGAGGGGCGATTGAGCAAGCCGGGGAGACGTCCGGGGATGCGCAACGCCGCCGGTTGCAGACGCGAAAGCGCGGCTGTCGGCCCCGAGACCCGCTCCGGCGATCCTTCGGTGCCCCCCCGCTCAGAGCCCGAGCTTTTGCGCGACGATCTGGTTGACGGCGGCCGGGTTGGCCTTGCCGCCAGTGGCTTTCAGCACCTGGCCGACGAACCAGCCGGCGAGCTTGGGGTTGGCCTTGGCCTTCTCGACCTGATCGGGATTGGCGGCGATGACCGCGTCCACCGCCGCCTCGATGGCGCCGGTATCGGTGACCTGCTTCATGCCGTGCCGCGCGGCCACCTCGGCCGGATCGCCGCCTTCGGTCCAGAGGATCTCGAACAGCTCCTTGGCCATCTTGCCGGAAATCTCGCCCGAGGCCACGAGGTCGAGAACCCCGCCGAGCTGGTCGGCCGAGATCGGGCTGTCGCCGATCGCATGGCCTTCCTTGTTGAGCCGGCCGAAAAGTTCGTTGATCACCCAGTTCGCGGCCTGCTTGCCGTCGCGGCCCCGCGCCACCGCCTCGAAGAAGGCGGCGTTCTCGACCTCGGCGGTCAGGACGCTGGCGTCGTAGTCGGTCACGCCGTAATCGGTCACGAACCGCGCCTTCCTGGCGTCGGGCAGTTCCGGCATCGAGCCGGCGATGTCGTCGACCCAGGACTGTTCGATCTCCAGCGGCAGGAGGTCGGGGCAGGGGAAGTAGCGGTAGTCATGCGCCTCTTCCTTCGACCGCATCGAGCGTGTTTCGCCGCGGTCGGGATCGTAAAGCCGGGTTTCCTGCACCACCTTGCCGCCATCCTCGACAATGGCGATCTGGCGGCGGGCCTCGTATTCGATCGCGGCCTGGATGAAGCGCATCGAGTTCATGTTCTTGATCTCGCAGCGCGTGCCGAGATGCGAGAAGTCCTGCGTCGCCTGATATTTCTCGTAATCCCCCGGCCGGCAGATCGAGACGTTGACATCGGCGCGCAGGTTGCCGTTCTGCATGTTGCCGTCGCAGGTCCCGAGATAGCGCAGGATCTGGCGCAGCTTGCCGACATAGGCGGCGGCTTCCTCGGGGCCGCGGATGTCGGGGCGCGAGACGATCTCCATCAGCGCCACGCCGGTGCGGTTGAGATCGACGAAGGACATCGTCGGGTCGAGGTCGTGGATGGATTTCCCCGCGTCCTGTTCAAGGTGGATCCGCTCGATCCGCACCCGCCGGGCGATGCCCGGTCCCATCTCGACCAGCACTTCGCCCTCGCCGACGATCGGGTGGTAGAGTTGGCTGATCTGATAGCCCTGCGGCAGGTCGGGGTAGAAGTAGTTCTTGCGGTCGAAGGCGGAGCGCAGGTTTATCGCGGCCTTGAGGCCGAGCCCGGTGCGCACGGCCTGGGCCACGCAGAATTCGTTGATCACCGGCAGCATTCCCGGCATCGCCGCGTCGACGAAGGAGACGTTGGAATTCGGCTCCATCCCGAATTCGGTCGAGGCGCCGGAGAAGAGCTTGGCCTTCGAGGCGACCTGGGCATGGACCTCAAGCCCGATGACGAGTTCCCAGTCGGCTTTCGCGCCGGAAATCACCTTGGGTTTCGGGGTCTCAAAGGTCAGGTCGAGCATGGCGGCGTCCTTCCGGCTGTCCGGCCCGCTTTCTAAGCGAGCGGGCCGGAACCGGCAAGTGGCAGCGTCGCGCGGTCAGGCGAGGGCGGACCGGGAGCGGCGCCTTCGGGCCGGTGATGAACGCACTCTGCGACCGGGGCGAGCCCATGCGGGGGACGCGCCGAAGCCGGGTGGCCAGGGCGCCTCAGCGCAGGCCGCGCGCCGCGGCCTCCGCCTCGAAATCGGCGGCGGCGGCCGCGAAGGGCCCGAGATCCCAGGCAAGGTCCTGCACGTGCCCATGCCGGTCGGAAAAGTGGAATCGCCACTCTCCGCCCGCCTTCAGCACCGCATAAAGCTCCTCCGCCGCCGCGTCGGCGAAGTCGCAGGGGCCGCCGGTCAGCTCATCGCAGACCGAGTCCCAGAGCCCGAAATGCGCGTGATGCGTCACCACCCAGTCGCCGGGCGTATCGTTGCCGGCACGGTCCTGCGCGGGAGCGGGCAAGGCGGCGAGGCCGAGGGCGAGGGCGAGACCGGCGGCGAGGCGGGGCGCTGGGCGGGGCATGGAATCTCCTTCGTTTTCGCCAGCCTAGCGCAGGACATGCGCGGGCCGCGGTCACGTTGCGGCGAGCGGCGGCGGCGACCTTCCGCCTATGGGCTGCGGCCACGGTTGCGGGAGGCGGGGAATTCGCCGAGTTTGCCGGCGCCGGCACGCAAGCCCGGCGTCGCCCGGCAGCCCGTCCTGATGCTCTCCCGCCTTTCCCGCCCCATCGCCCTCGTCGTGATGCTCCTGCCGGTCGCCTGCGTGCCGCAGGCCGAACCCGAGGTCGGGCGCGCGGCGTTCCTGCCCGCGATGCGCTGGGACAGCCGGCCCGAGGCCGGGGAATGGACCGCGGCGACGCTCGCGGCGCTGCGGGTCGAGGGCGCGGTTCTCGCCTCCACCGTGCCGGCCGATGTCGAGGGCTTCTGCCCGAACTACGCCGCAGCCTCCGCGCCGGAGCGGCGGGCGTTCTGGGCCGGGCTCTTCTCGGCGCTTTCCAAGCACGAGAGCACCTGGAACCCGGACGCGAAGGGCGGCGGCGGGCGCTGGATCGGTCTGATGCAGATCGCGCCGACGACCGCTGAGGCCTATGACTGCGATCTTCCGGCGGGCGAGGGCCTGACCGATGGCGGCGCGAACCTCGCCTGCGCGGTGAAGATCGCGGCGGCGCAGGTCGGTCGCGACGGGGCGATCGTCTCGGACGGATCGGGCGGCTGGCGCGGCATCGCCCGCGACTGGGCGCCGATGCGGGTCGAGGCCAAGCGCCAGGACATGGCCGAATGGACCCGCGCGCAGGACTACTGCCGGGGATAGGGTCCGATCGGGCCGCGGCTATCGGCCTGCCGGTCCGTTTTCGACGGCGTTTCTGCTTATGTTGAAATGGCAAGTATCAGAATGAGAACGAAAAGGTTCGAATTCTGATTCAAGGGAAACCCGAAACGCTACAGGGCAATGGCCACGACCCCGCGGCATCGTATCCGATACCGGCGCGGTCTCGCCGAGTGTTCGTTTCCGTAAGGTGGGTTTCAACCCACCCTGGCCGGAGGGTGGGTTGAAACCCACCTTACGAGGAATGCCGAACGTCGCCGCCGGGCCCGTCGCGACCCGGGGCCGCTCGCCCGGCTCAAGCCATGATGCGGATGCCGCGGCGGCCGAATTCCCGCATCAGTGCGCGCGGGTCGAGCTTTTCCACCCCCGACAGCGGCACCGTCCGCCCGTCGACGAGTTGGAGGACGCAGATGGTCTGGCCGCTCTCGCCGTTGCCGATGGCCACGCTCTGCACGTCGTCGAGCGAAGCGCTCCGCCGTCCCGAGGCGGTGAACCAGTCGATGCGCTCCGGGCCGAGCCGGAACCCCCGGCCGGGATTGCGGATGAGCCGCGCGAGCACCAGCGCGAGGTAGAGGACCGCAAGGACCGGAACCAGCGCATTGAGCGTGAGCGTGAAGCTCAGATACACCGCCACCATGGCGATGCCGAGCGCAAGATACATGCCAGGCCGGCGCGCCTGACGCAGATAGCCGAACGTGTCCATTTGCATGGTTCAACGCCCCCCCAGATTTACCCACGGTCAGGATAGGCCGTTCGGGCCGGAAGCGGAAATCCGCAGGGTCATGCGGCCGGGACTTGGGGGGCGGGCCGAAACGATCCCGCCGCGGCGGAGCGATTGGTTGGATTTGTCCGGCAATCCCGGCCGGCCCGCCGGTCCGGGCACGATTCGCGGCGATCCGGCGCCGTCTAGCGCCCGCCCGACACGTCGAGGGTGGTGCCGGTGACATAGGACGCATCCTCGGAGGCGAGCCAGAGTATGGCGCGGGCCACCTCGTGCGCGGTGCCGGGCCGGCCCATCGGTATGCGGTCGGCGAGGCGGTTGGCGCGGTCGGGCTCTCCGCCCTTGCCGTGGATGCCGGTCTCGATGATCCCCGGCCGGATCGAGACGACGCGGATGCCTTCGGCCGCGACCTCGTCGGCGAGCCCCTTCGTCAGCGCGTCGAGTCCGGCCTTGGCAGAGGCGTAGTCGACATATTGCCCGGCCGAGCCGAGCCGGGCCGCGATGGAGGAGACGTTGACGATCACCCCGCCGTCGCCGCCATGCCTTGTCGACATCCGCCGCGCCGCGTGGCCCGCGAGCAGGAAGGGCGCGGTGAGATTGACGGCGAACATCCGGGTGAGCCGCTCGGGTGTCATCTCCTCCACCCGTTGCGCGGTATCGACGATGCCGGCATTGTTTATCAGCGCGTCGAGCCGGGGGAAGGCGGCGTCGCAAGCCTCCATCAGCCGGCCGGCATTCATCGGGTCGGAGAGGTCCGCTTGCAGCACCACCGCGCGGCCGCCGGCCTCGGCCACGCCTTGCGCGGTCAGCTCGGCCCCGGCGCGGTTGGTGTTGTAATGGACCGCCACGTCCCAGCCCGCCCGCGCCATCTGCCGCGCGGTTTCCTGACCGATCCCGTCCGAGGCGCCGGTGATGAGCGCGGTCTTACGCATCCGCACCTCCCCGTATCCGCCCCGCCATCTCGGTCAGGTCGCGGCTGAGGCCGGGCGTGGCGAGGATGCGGTCCAGTTCGGCCCGGATCAGCGCCTTGCGGTCTTCGTCGTAGCGCGCCCAGGTCTCGAACGCGGTCGACATCCGGGCGGTGGTCTGCGGGTTCACCGGATCGAGCTTGAGGAGCCAGTCGGCATAGAAGCGGTAGGACGCCCCGGAGCCGTGGTGGAAGCCCGCATGGTTGGCCGCGAGCGCCCCCAGAAGCGAACGGAAGCGGTTGGGGTTCTGCCAGTCGAAATCGGGGTGTTGCGACAGCCGCTCGGCGGTGGCCGCCGCCTCGTCCGGCAGGGCGAAGGCGACCTGGACCGCGAACCACTTGTCGATGACGAGGCGGTTGGTCTTCCAGCGCTCGTAAAAGGCCCCGATCTCGCGCGTGCCACGGCCGCCCTCGATCAGGCAGGCCAGCGCCCCGTGGCTTTCGGTCATGTTGGAGGCGCGGGCAAAGAGCGAGGCGGCGCGGGTGCCGTTGTCGATATGGTTCAGGAGGCCGAGGCAGCCGAGCCGCAGCGCCCGCTTGCCGGCCGACGCGGCGTCGGGCGAGAATTCGCCTTCGGTCGCCATCGCGTCATAGGTCGCGGTCAGCGGCTTTTGCAGGTGCCGGGCGATGGCCTTGGCAAGGGCGGCCCGTCCGGCATGGATCGCCGCCGGATCGGGCACGCGGCCGGCATCGTGCAGCGTCTGGGCCATGTCGTCCTCGGACGGCAGGCGCAGGCAGAGGGCGCGGAAGGCGGGATCGAGGCTCTGGTCGGCGAGAACCGCGCCCATCGCCTCGATGAAGCCTTGCGAGGGGTCGCGACCCTCCGCGATCATGCCCGTCAGCACGTCCTTGGCGAGCGCGCGGCCGGCCTCCCACTTGTTGAAGGGGTCGGTGTCGTGGGCGAGCAGGAAGGCGCGTTCCGTCGCGTCGATCTTGCGGTCGAGCACCACCGGCGCGGAGAACCCGCGCAGGATCGAGGCGACGGGGCGCGAGGCGAGGTTCTCGAAACGGAAGCTCTGCGTCGCCTCGGTCATCTCGAGGACCGTCGTCGGCACCACCTCGTCGCCGTTCGGATTGAGAAGCCCGACGGCGATCGGGATCACACGCGGCGGTTTCTTGTCCTGTCCGGGGGTCGGCGGCGTCTTCTGGATGAAGGTCAGCGTATAGGTGCCGTCCGACCATGCCTCCGACACCGTCAGGCGGGGCGTGCCGGCATCGGTATACCAGCGCTTGAACTGGGTGAGGTCGCGCCCCGTCGCATCCTCGAAGACCTTGAGCCAGTCCTCGATGGTGGCCGCCTCGCCGTCGTGACGGTCGAAATAGAGGTCGAGCGCCTTCCTGTAGCCGTCGTCGCCGACGAGGCGCTTCAGCATCCCGATGACCTCGGCGCCCTTCTCGTAGACGGTCGCGGTGTAGAAGTTGTTGATCTCGACATAGTGGTCGGGCCGCACGGGATGCGCCAGCGGCCCCATATCCTCGCGGAACTGCCGGGCGCGCAGCGTCAGCACGTCGTCGATGCGCTTCACCGGCGCGGACCGCATGTCGGAGGTGAACTGCTGGTCGCGGAAGACCGTCAGACCCTCCTTCAGGCAAAGCTGGAACCAGTCGCGGCAGGTGATCCGGTTGCCGGTCCAGTTGTGGAAATATTCATGCGCGATGACGCCCTCGATCCGCTCGAAATCGAGGTCGGTCGCGGTTTCGGGGCTGGCGAGGACGAGCTTGGAGTTGAAGATGTTCAGCCCCTTGTTCTCCATCGCGCCCATGTTGAAGTCGTCCACCGCGACGATGTTGAAGACATCGAGGTCGTATTCGCGGCCGTAGACCTCCTCGTCCCACCTCATCGAGCGGATGAGGCTGTCCATCGCGTAAGAGCAGCGGTCCTGATCGCCGTCGCGGACCCAGATGTTGAGCGCGACCTTGCGGCCCGAGGCGGTGGTGAACGTGTCGGAGACGGCTTTGAGATCGCCGGCGACCAGCGCGAAGAGATAGGCGGGCTTCGGCCAGGGATCGGTCCATTCGGCCCAGCCGTCCCCCTTGCCGGTCGGGTTGCCGTTCGACAGAAGCACCGGCATGCCGGATTCGATCCGCACCTTGAAGGGCGCCATCACGTCCGGGCGGTCGGGATAGAAGGTGATCTTGCGGAAGCCCTCGGCCTCGCACTGGGTGCAGTAGATGCCGCCCGACATGTAGAGCCCTTCGAGCGCGGTATTGGCCTCGGGGGCGATCTCCACCTCGGCTTCCCAGAGGAAGCGGCCGGCCGGGAACTGGTCGGCCGAAAGCGTGAGGCCGGTCTCGTCCGTGACCGGGCGGACGCGCTTGCCGTCGACCTTCGCCGAACGAAGTTTCAGCTTCTCGCCGTCGAGGCGGAGGTCGTGGCGGCCGGGGCGCGCGGGATTGGGCGCAAAGGAAATCCGGGCAAGGACGCGCGTCGCCTTCGGCGCGAGGCGGAAGGTCAGATCGACGCCTTCGATGACGAAGGGATAGGGGGCATAGTCGGCAAGCAGCGTCGGCTGCGGGGCGGCGTCCTTCATCGGGCACTCCGGATGGTTTCGGCGCGGACGTTAGGCCCTCCGCCCCCGCGCCGCAACCTGTCGGATGTCAGGCCGCGCCGATATGGGCGGCGAGCTTGCCGAGCGTCTGGAGCCCAAGCTCGACAAGGCCGCGTTGCGACATTGCCTGACGGAATCGGCTCCTGTAGGTCTTGCGCAAGGGCATACCGCCGCATGCGGAAGGGGCAGGGCATGACGCGAGTGGAACGGAACGGACTTCGGGTGGCCACGGAGCTTGCGCGCTTCATCGAGGAGGCGGCGCTGCCGGGCACGGGGCTGACGGCGGAGGCGTTCTGGGCGGGGTTCTCCGGGATCGTCGCGGATCTCACGCCGCGGAACCGGGCGCTTCTGGAAAAACGCGCGGCGCTTCAGCGGCAGATCGACGCCTGGCATGTCGCGCGGCGCGGCCAGCCGCACGATCACGAGGCCTACAAGGCGTTCTTGGCGCAGATCGGCTATCTCCTGCCCGAGGGGCCGGCCTTCGGCATCGGGACCGCCCATACCGACCCCGAGATCGCGTCGGTCCCCGGTCCGCAGCTTGTCGTGCCGATCACCAACGCGCGCTACGCGCTCAACGCCGCCAATGCCCGCTGGGGCAGCCTCTACGATTGCCTCTACGGCACCGACGCGATGGGTTCCGCCCCGCCGAAGGGCGGCTACGAGCGGGGCCGCGGCGCCCGGGTGATCGCCCGGGCGCGGGTGTTCCTCGACGAGGCCTTTCCCATCGACGGCGCGAGCCATGCCGACGTGCGGCGCTACCACGTCAGGGACGGGGTGCTGCTGATCGACGACATGCCCCTTGTCCATCCCGAGAAATTCGCCGGCTATCGCGGCAATCCGCGGGCGCCGGACGCGGTTCTGCTGCGCAATCACGGCCTCCATGTCGAACTGGTCTTCGACCGCGCCCATTTCATCGGGGCGCGGGATCAGGCCTGCCTCGCCGATGTGCAGATGGAAAGCGCGGTCTCGGCGATCATGGATTGCGAGGATTCCGTCGCCTGCGTCGATGCCGAGGACAAGGTGCAGGCCTATGCCAACTGGCTCGGCCTGATGAAGGGCGACCTCAGCGACCGGTTCGAGAAGGGCGGCAGGACGGTCGAGCGCCGGCTGGCCCCGGACCGCGCCTATACCGCGCCGGACGGGTCGGAGCTGTCCGTGAAGGGCCGGGCGCTGATGCTGGTGCGCAATGTCGGCCACCTGATGACCAACCCGGCCATCGTCGACCAGACCGGCGACGAGGTCTTCGAGGGGCTGATGGATGCGATGGTGACCGTGGCCATCGCGCTGCACGACCTGAAGAAGACCGGCGGGGCGCGGAATTCCGTCGAAGGCTCGGTCTACGTGGTGAAGCCGAAGATGCACGGGCCCGAGGAGGTCGCCTTCGCCGACGAGATCTTCACCCGGGTCGAGGCGGCGCTGGGCCTGCCACGCTATACCGTGAAGCTCGGCATCATGGACGAGGAGCGGCGGACCTCCGTCAACCTCAAGGAATGCATCCGCGCGGCGCAGCACCGGGTGGCGTTCATCAATACCGGCTTTCTCGACCGCACCGGCGACGAGATCCATACCTCGATGGAGGCGGGCCCCTTCAGCCGCAAGGATTTCATCAAGCGCAAGGCCTGGATCGGCGCCTACGAGAACCAGAACGTCGATATCGGTCTGGAATGCGGGCTGTCGGGCCGGGCGCAGATCGGCAAGGGCATGTGGGCGATGCCGGACCTGATGGCGGCGATGCTGGAGCAGAAGATCGAGCACCCGAAGGCGGGTGCCAACTGCGCCTGGGTTCCCTCGCCGACCGCGGCGACGCTCCATGCGCTGCACTACCACAAGATCGATGTCTTCGCGGTGCAAAAGCGCCTCGCCGCCGGCGGGCGGCGGGCCTATGTCGATACGGTTCTGGACATTCCGCTCGCGGCCCATCGCAAGTGGACCGGGCCGCAGGTGATGCGCGAGGTGGAGAACAGCTGTCAGGGCATCCTCGGTTATGTCGTGCGCTGGATCGACCAGGGGGTCGGCTGCTCCAAGGTGCCGGATCTCAACGATGTCGGCCTGATGGAAGATCGTGCGACCTGCCGGATCAGCGCCCAGCACGTTGCGAACTGGCTGCATCACGGTGTCGTCAGCCGCGACGAGGTGATGGAGGCGTTGCGCAAGATGGCCGCCGTCGTCGATCGGCAGAATGCCGGCGATCCGGCCTACCGGCCGATGGCGCCGGACTTTCAGGGTATCGCCTTTCAGGCGGCGGCGGACCTCGTCTTCCTCGGCCGCGAACAGCCCTCGGGCTATACCGAGCCGATCCTGCACCGGCGCCGGGCGGAGGTGAAGGCGGCGGGGTAGGAGGAAGGTCGCGCGGGGCGGTCCGGGGCAGGGTGGGTTGAAACCCACCTTGCCCGAGGCTTCCACGATCCGCTGAAATCGCGGGCATCGTCGCCGCGCCCGGCATCATGCGCGAGCGCAGAGGGGCCTGTGCACGGGCGGGGACTTTCCCTTCGCCGGCCGCCGGCCTATTCTCATCGCGAGGGGACGCAAGGACGGAACGCGCATGGCTCGGCCCATCGTCGGCATCATCGGCAACATGAGCCTTATCAACGACGAATACCCGGTCCATGCCGGCGGCACGATGAATTCGGCCGCAGTGGCGCAGGTCGCGGGCTGCACGCCGCTTCTGATCCCGACCGATCCGCGTCTCGTCACGGTCGAGGATCTGCTCGCCGCCTGCGACGGGTTCCTGCTGACCGGCGGCCGGCCGAACGTCCACCCCGAGGAATACGGCGAGGCCGCAACCGAGGCGCATGGCGCCTTCGACCGCAGCCGCGATGCGATCACCCTGCCGCTGGTGCGCGCCTGCGTCGAGCGCGGCCAGCCGTTCTTCGGCATCTGCCGCGGCTTTCAGGAGGTGAACGTGGCGCTCGGCGGCACGCTTTACCCCGAGATCCGCGACCTGCCGGGGCGGATGAACCACCGGATGCCGCCCGACGGCACGATGGAAGAGAAGTTCGCCCTCCGCCATCCGGTGCGGTTCAGCGAGGGCGGCGTCTTCCACCGGCTTTTCGGCGCGGCCGAGGTGATGACGAACACGCTCCATGGCCAGGGGATCAAGACCGCCGGAAAGCGCATCGTCATCGACGGCTGGGCGCCGGACGGCACGCCCGAGGCGCTCTATGTCGAGGGGGCGCCGGGCTTCACGCTGTCGGTGCAGTGGCATCCCGAATGGAACGCCGCCGGTGATCCGGTGTCGCGCCCGCTCTTCGAGGCGTTCGGCGCGGCGGTCCGGGCCTGGGCCGGGTGCCCGGGCGGCGAGGCGCGGCTGAAATCCGCGTGAGGGCCTGTTGTCCGGGGGGGGGCGCGCGAGGCCGACATCGCCGCCCATGTCCTTCTGGTCCAGAAGATCGACGGCATTTTCTGACGGCCGCAGCGGGGTGCCGCGTCGCGCGCGGAGCGGCCGCGACCCTGGCCGTCAGGCCTTGCGAAATGGTTGACGGCGGCCGGCCTACTTAAAGCGTTTCGGGTTTGTGTTGAGATGGCAAGTATCAGAATTCGAACGAAAAAGGTTCGAATTCTGATACAAGGAAAACCCGAAACGCTAACGCTACAGGGCGCGGGGTGCGTCAGAGCGTGGTGCGCAGGTGCCAGAGCTCGGGGAAGAGCTCCACCTCGAGCATCCGGCGCAGGTAGCTCACGCCTTGCGTGCCGCCGGTGCCGCGCTTGAGGCCGATGACCCGCTCCACGGTGGTCACATGGTTGAAGCGCCAGCGGCGGAAGTAATCCTCGAAATCGACGAGCTTCTCGGCGAGGTCGTAAAGCGCCCAATGCGCCTCCGGGTCGGCATAGACCGTGCGCCAGGCGGCCTCGACACCGGGATGAGCGGTCCAGGCATCGCGGAGGTCGCGGGCGAGCACTTCCTCCGGCACCGGCAGGCCGGCGCGGTGGAGGGCGCGCAAGGCCTCGTCGTAGAGCGAGGGGCGGGCGAGTTCGGCGTCGAGCTTCGCCACGATGTCGGGACGGTGCGCATGCGGTTTCAGCATCGCCGGGTTGCGGTTGCCGGCGGCGAATTCGATCAGCCGGTATTGCCAGGACTGAAAGCCCGAGGAGGGACCGAGGGCACCGCGGAAATGGGTGTAGTCCGAGGGGGTCATGGTCCGAAGCACGTCCCAGGCGGAGTTGAGCTGCTCCATGATCCGGGCGACGCGGGCGAGCATCTTGAAGGCGGGCGCCAGCGTGTCGGCGGCGATGGCGGCGCGGGCGGCGGCAAGCTCGTGCAGCATCAGCCGCATCCAGAGCTCGGAGGTCTGGTGCTGGACGATGAAGAGCATCTCGTCATGCGCGCTGCTTTTGGGGTGCTGCGCGGTCAGCACCTGATCGAGCGCGAGGTAGTCGCCATAGGACATGGCGTCGTCGAAGCGCATCTTCGCGCCTTCCTTTTCGGGATCGTAGGCATTGGTCATCGGAACCTCCCTTTGAGTGCGTGAACGGCCGGCCGGTGCCGGATCTCAGGCGGTCCGGGCGGCGAGGGCGGCCTTGACGCCGATCCGGCGCCAGCGCCCGGCCCAGGCGCCCGGACGGGCGAGGGGAGGCTCGCGCCGCGTCATGGCGTCGGGACCGGGGCGAGTTTCATCGCGACGTCGATCGGCTCGGCGTCGTCCGTCGGCACCGGGTGGCCCGCGAGCGGCGGCGGATCCGGGTCGAGGGTCCAGCCGTGGCGGGCGAGGAAGGGCCGCGCGAGGCGGCTGGCCCAGACCGTGAGCCGGGGCATTCCCCGCGCCCGCGCTTCGGCGAGGATCGCGGCGTGGAGACAGTCGGCAAGGCCGGTCCGCCGCCATTCGGGCCGCACGAAGGCCATGTTGAGATAGCCGCTTGCCTCCAGCATGAAGAACCCGACGATCCCGTCGCCGTCTTCGGCCACCACGGTGAAATGGCGGCCGAGCCAGTCGCCCCAGCCCTCCGGCATCGCCGGGTCGGCGACCCAGTCGGCAAGCTGGGCTTCCGTGTAATGCCCGGCCGCGCCGATGCGGACGGCCTGCCAGAAGACCTCGCGCGTCGCGGCGGCGTCGCCCGGACGGAAGCGGCGGAGGCTGGCCGGGCCGGTCATGTCACCTTGGCGCGGGCCTTGAACTCGGCCCGGTCCCAGGCATCGGTGGCCATGATGTCGGCGAGGATCGTCACGGCGCCCTTGACGTCCTCCATCGCGGTGTAAAGCGGGGTGAAGCCGAAGCGCAGGATGTCGGGGGCGCGGAAATCGCCGATCACCCCGCGCGCGATCAACGCCTGCATGATCGCGTAGCCTTGCGGATGGCGGAAGCTGACCTGGCTGCCGCGCTCGCCCGGATCGCGGGGCGAAGCGAGGGAGAGGGCGGGGCAGGCGGCCTCCACCCCGGCGATGAAGGCTTCGGTGAGTTCGATGGAGCGGGCGCGGACATCCGCCATCTCCACCCCGTCCCAGATGTCCATCGAGGCCTCAAGTGCTGCCATCTGCAGGATCGGCGGGGTGCCGACGCGCATCCGCTCGATTCCCGGCCCCGGGCGGTAGTCGGGATCGAAGGCGAAGGGCGCCTCGTGCCCGAGCCAGCCGGAGAGGGCGGGGCGGGCCTGCGCCGCGAGGCGCGGGGCGACATGGATGAAGGCCGGGCCGCCGGGGCCGGAATTGAGATACTTGTAGGTGCAGCCGACGGCGAAATCGGCATCCGAGCCGGCGAGATCGACCTCGATGGCGCCGGCCGAATGGGCGAGGTCCCAGACCACCAGCGCCCCGGCCGCATGGGCCCTGGCGATCAGCCGCTTCATGTCGTGCTTGCGGCCCGTGCGGTAGTCGACCTCGGTCAGCATCAGGACCGCGAGATCGGGGGTGATCGCCTCTTCCACCGCCTCGGGGGCGACGGTGCGCAGCTCATAGCCCTGGCCGAGGGTGCGGACGAGGCCGTCGGCGATGTAGAGGTCCGAGGGGAAGTTGCCGGTATCGGACAGGATCACCTTGCGGCCGGGGCGCAGTTCGATCGCCGAGGCGAGCGCCTGATAGACCTTGATCGAAAGGGTGTCGCCAAGGACGACCGTGCCCGGCGCCGCCCCGATCAGCCTTCCGATCCGGTCGCCGAGCCGGCGCGGCAGGTCCATCCAGCCGGCGCGATTCCAGGCGGTGATCAGCATCTCGCCCCATTCCTCCGTCACGCAGTCCGCCACGCGGGCCGCCGCGGCGCGGGGCAGGGGGCCGAGCGAATTGCCGTCGAGATAGATCACCCCCTCGGGCAGGTGGAAGCGGGCGCGGGTGGCGGCGAAATCCGTGGTCATTGGCGTGTCTCCTCCGGGACCGGGCTGTGCAGCCGGCAAAGGCTGGGTCATGGTTAGGAAATCTCCGCCCGCCCCGCCAGAGCAAACTGTGCCCCCCGCATTCTTCCGGTCGCCGCGACCGGCCCCCTTGCCGCGCGAACACAGCGTCGGGATTTCGCGCGGCGGGACGGGATGCGGTCTTGAACTCTCCGTCCGACGGGACATAGGGTCGGCCAAGTTGGGGATGAGGACGCCTATGGCGAAAGAGATCGACTTTCCGCCGGTCTGGCTGGCCGGTTTCGCGGTGGTCGGCGGGCTGATCGGCCGCGTCGTGCCGGTGCCGACACCGGTCAACGACCCGCTCGGCGCGGCGCTGGTCGGGATCGGGATCGTGCTGATGCTGGTCGCGGCGGGGCAGATGATCGTCGCCCGCACCACGCTGATCCCGCGCCGCGATCCCGACGCCTTCGTGCATGGCGGCGTGTTCCGGTTCAGCCGCAATCCGATCTACCTCGCCGACGCCGTGCTTCTGAGCGGGCTCTACTTCGCCTGGGACGCGCTCGTCGCGCTGCCCCTCGTCGCGGTCTTCATGATGGTGATCGGCCGGCGCTTCATCCTCGGCGAGGAGGCCCGGCTGATGGAGCGCTTCGGCGAGGAATATGCCGAATATGCGGGTCGGACCCGGCGCTGGCTGTGATCGGGTGTCACGGTGGCGGGACGGGATGAATTAGGTTGTTGCGACGGCGCCGCGTTGCAGAGTAATAATCTTGCGCGATCGAGGGAATTGGCGTCGGCCGGCCAAATGGGTCGGGCGGCGGGACTGCGGAAAGGGAGACGAGAGTGAAGATCGGGGCACCCAAGGAAATCTTCGAGGGCGAGGCGCGCGTCGCGATGACGCCCGACAGCGCGATCCAGCTGAAGAAGCTGGGCCATGACTGCTTCATCGAGACAGGCGCGGGGACCGGCGCAGGGTTCTCGGACGCGGCCTACGAGGCGGCCGGCGTGACGGTGGTGAAGACCGCGCCGGCGCTCTTCAAGGAGGTCGATGTGGTCGTCAAGGTGCGGCCGCCCTCGGACACCGAGGCGAAACGGCTCTCCAAGGGGCAGACGCTGATCTCGTTCTTCTATCCGGCCCAGAACAAGGAGCTTCTGGAGCTTTGCAGCAAGCAGGGCGTGAACGTCATCGCGATGGACATGGTGCCGCGGATCAGCCGGGCGCAGAAGATGGACGCGCTTTCGTCGATGGCCAATATCGCCGGCTACCGCGCGGTGATCGAGGCCGGCAACAATTTCGGCCGCTTCTTCACCGGCCAGGTGACGGCGGCGGGCAAGGTGCCGCCGGCGAAGGTGTTGATCGTCGGCGCCGGGGTCGCCGGCCTCGCCGCGATCGGCACCGCGACATCGCTCGGCGCCATCGTCCATGCGTTCGACGTGCGCCCCGAAGTGGCCGAGCAGATCGAATCGATGGGCGCCGAGTTCGTCTATCTCGAATTCGAGGAGGCACAGGACGGTGCCGCGACGGGCGGCTATGCCGCGCCCTCCTCCCCGGAATTCCGCGAGGCGCAACTGGCGAAGTTCCGCGAGATGGCGCCGGAGATGGATATCGTCATCACCACGGCCCTCATCCCCGGCCGCGACGCGCCGAAGCTCTGGACCAGGGACATGGTCGAGGCGATGAAGCCCGGCTCGGTCGTCGTGGACCTCGCCGCCGAGCGCGGCGGCAACTGCGACCTCACGGTGCCGGACGAGAAGATCGTCACGAAGAACGGCGTCACCATCGTCGGCTATACCGATTTCCCGAGCCGGATGGCGGCGCAGAGCTCGACCCTCTATTCGACCAATATCCGCCACATGATGACGGATCTCACGCCGGCCAAGGACGGCAAGATCGTCCACAACATGGAGGACGACGTGATCCGCGGCGCGACCGTCACCTTTGACGGCGCCATCACCTTCCCGCCGCCGCCGCCGAAGGTCGCGGCGATCGCGGCGGCGAAGCCGAAGGAGAAACCGCGCGAACTGACGGTCGAGGAGAAGCGCGCGAAGGAGGTCGCCGCCTTCAGGGCCGAGACCCGCAACCAGGTCACGCTTCTGGCCATTGGCGGTGCCGCGATCCTCGGCGTCGGCCTCGTGGCCCCGGCAAGCTTCATGCAGCACTTCATCGTCTTCGTGCTCGCGGTCTTCGTCGGCTTCCAGGTGATCTGGAACGTCGCGCATTCGCTCCACACGCCCTTGATGGCGATCACCAACGCGATCTCGTCGATCATCATCCTCGGCGCGCTCATGCAGATCGGGTCGGGCAGCTATCTGGTGATCCTTCTGGCCGCGCTGTCGGTCTTCATGGCCGGGATCAACATCTTCGGCGGGTTCATGGTCACGCGGCGCATGCTGGCCATGTTCCAGAAGTCGTAAGGGAAGGGCAGAGATCATGGAATTCGGATTCACCACGGCGGCCTATGTGGTCGCGGCTGTGCTCTTCATCCTCTCGCTCGGGGGACTTTCGGGGCAGGAAAGCGCCAAGCGCGCGGTCTGGTACGGCATCGTCGGCATGGCGCTCGCGGTCTTCGCGACGCTGATCGGGCCGGGCTCGGGCCTCTGGCTTCTGTCGGTCATCCTCATCGCCGGCGGCGGCATCATCGGCTGGTACGTCGCCACCCGCGTCCAGATGACCGAGATGCCGCAGCTTGTGGCGGCGATGCACTCGCTCGTCGGCCTCGCCGCCGTCTTCGTCGGCTACAACGCGCATTTCGAGCTTGGCCGCGTCCTCGCGATGGACGAGGCGTTGCGCGCCACGCTCGACGGTTTCGCGGCGGTGCTGGCGCACAAGGACGGGGTCGAGCAGTCGATCCTGCGCGTCGAGCTCTTCCTCGGCATCCTCATCGGGGCCGTGACCTTCACCGGCTCGGTCATCGCCTACGGCAAGCTCGCGGGCAAGGTGAACTCGGCGGCGAGGAAGCTGCCGGGCGGGCATGTGCTGAACGCGGGTGCGGCGGCGGTCTCGGTGCTCTGCCTCGTCTGGTATTTCGGGACCGGGGGCTTCCTGCCGCTCTTCCTGATGACGCTCGCCGCGCTTTTCATCGGCTATCACCTGATCATGGGGATCGGCGGCGCCGACATGCCGGTGGTCGTCTCGATGCTGAACTCCTATTCGGGCTGGGCCGCGGCGGCGATCGGCTTCTCGCTCGGCAACGACCTCCTGATCGTGGTCGGCGCGCTCGTCGGTTCCTCGGGTGCGATCCTGAGCTACATCATGTGCAAGGCGATGAACCGCAGCTTCGTGAGCGTGATCCTCGGCGGCTTCGGCGGCACGAGCGGCCCGGCGATGGCGGTCGAGGGCGAGCAGATCGCCATCGACGCCGAGGGCGTGGCGGCGGCGCTGAACGACGCCGACAGCGTCATCATCATCCCCGGCTACGGCATGGCGGTGGCGCAGGCGCAGCAGTCGGTGGCCGAACTGGCCCGCAAGCTCCGCGCCAGGGGCAAGCAGGTGCGCTTCGCCATCCACCCGGTCGCGGGACGCCTGCCGGGCCACATGAACGTGCTTCTGGCCGAGGCCAAGGTGCCCTACGACATCGTGCTGGAGATGGACGAGATCAACGGGGACTTCCCCTCGACCGACGTTGCCATCGTCATCGGGTCGAACGACATCGTGAACCCGGCGGCGCAGGAGGATCCGAATTCCCCCATCGCCGGGATGCCGGTCCTGGAATGCTGGAAGGCCAAGCAGGTCTTCGTCTCCAAGCGCGGCCAGGGCACCGGCTATTCCGGCATCGAGAACCCGCTTTTCTACAAGGAGAACACGCGGATGTTCTACGGCGATGCCAAGAAGTCGGTGGACAGCCTGCTGCCGATGATCGACTGAGCCCCGGCGCTCGAAAGCTCGGCGTGACCCCGCCCGCCCGGCGGGGTCACTTTCTTGTGTGTACCGATCCTGCCGGCCTGCGCTATCCTTGCCTTTTCAGTCAACAGGGAGACCGAGATGAACGCCCCGGACAGACCGACCAGACGCAAGAGCGCCAAGGACTTCGATCCCCGCATTCTCGAGATCTTCGACGGATATGTGCACGGCAAGATGACGAAGCGGGACTTCATCGAGCGCGCGGGCAAGTTCGCCGCCGCCGGTGTGACCGGGGCCGCGATCCTCGCGCAGTTGCAGCCGAACTATGCGCTGGCCCAGCAGGTCGCGCCCGACGATCCGGCGATCGAGACGATGGTCGCGGACTATGACAGCCCCGAGGGCAACGGCCGCATGAAGGGGCTGATGGCGAAGCCCGCCGGGGCCACGGGCAAGCTGCCGGCGGTGCTCGTCGTCCACGAGAATCGCGGGCTCAACCCCTATATCGAGGACGTGGTGCGGCGTGTCGCCAAGGCGGGCTACCTCGCCTTCGGACCGGACGGGCTGACGCCGCTTGGCGGCTATCCCGGCAACGACGATCAGGGGCGCGAGATGCAGTCGCAACTCGACCCGGCGAAGCTGATGGCGGATTTCTTCGCGGCGTTCGAATACCTCCGCGACCACGAAGGCTCGACCGGAAAGGTCGGTGCCGTGGGCTTCTGCTATGGCGGCGGGGTCTGCAACGCGCTGGCCGTCGCCTATCCCGATCTTGCCGCCTCGGTCCCGTTCTACGGCCGCCAGCCGGCGGTCGAGGACGTGCCGAAGATCGAGGCGCCGCTTCTCATCCACTATGCCGGGCTCGACGAGCGGATCAACGCCGGCTGGCCGGCCTACGAGGCGGCGCTGAAGGCCAACGGCAAGGCCTACGAGGCCTATGTCTACGAGAATGTGAACCACGGGTTCCACAACGACACGACGCCGCGCTACGACCCGGCGGCGGCGGAACTGGCCTGGTCGCGGACGCTCGAATTCTTCGCCGCGCATCTGAGCTGATCGCATCCGCCCGCCCTCGACGCCTCCCCGGAAATGTGCTCTGCAGGGCCGGGGCCTGCCGCGGCGCGGGCCTCGTCGATCATCCGGCGGGCAGGGGACATGACAGGCAGATTGCCGAAAGGCGTGGTGGCGCTGGGCTTCGTCAGCCTCTTCATGGATGTCTCGTCGGAGATGATCCACGGGCTTCTGCCGCTCTTTCTCACCGGCACGCTCGGCGCCTCGGCGCTGGTGCTGGGGCTGATCGAGGGCTTTTCCGAGGCGGTGGCGCAAGTCACCAAGGTCTTTTCCGGCGCGTTGTCGGACCGGATGGGACGGCGCAAGCCGCTGGCGCTTGTCGGCTACGGGCTCGCCGCCCTGACGAAGCCGGTCTTCGCTCTGGCCGGCAGCGCGGGCGTCGTCCTCGCGGCGCGGGCGGTGGACCGGCTCGGCAAGGGCATCAGGGGGGCGCCGCGCGATGCGCTGGTCGCCGATCTGGTGGCGGCGGAGCGGCGCGGCGCGGCCTACGGGCTGCGCCAGACGATGGATACGGTCGGCGCCTTCGCCGGCCCCTTGATCGCCATCGCGCTCATGGCCGCGTCGGGGGGCGATTTCCGGCTGGTCTTCGCGGTGGCGATCGTGCCGGCGGCGATCGCGGTCCTGATCCTCGCCAGGGGCGTGACGGAACCGCCGCGGACCGAGGCGCCGGCGGTCCGGCCGCGCTTCGACCGGGCGAGCATGGCGGCCCTCGGGCCGGCCTTCTGGGCAGTCACGGCGCTCGGCGCGGTGATGGGCTTCGCGCGGATCTCCGAGGCGTTCCTGATCCTTCAGGCCAATGCGACCGGCCTCGCCGTGGCGCTGGCGCCCGTCGTCCTCGTGGTGATGAACCTCGTCTATGCGGCGACCGCCTGGCCGGTCGGAGCGCTCTCGGACCGGATCGGCCGGCGCGGGCTCCTGATCCTGTCGCTGATCGTTCTGGCGCTGTCGCACGGGGTGCTGGCGCTCGCCGGCGGGGTCGGGGTCGCGCTGGCGGGGGTGGCGCTCTGGGGGCTGCACATGGGGCTCAGCCAGGGCCTGCTCTCGGCGGCGGTGGCCGATGCCACGCCTGCCGCGCTGCGCGGCACCGGCTTCGGGGCCTTCAACCTCGTCGGCGGACTCGCGGTGCTGCTGGCCAATACGGTCGCGGGCGGGCTCTGGGCCTTCGCCGGTGCGCCGGCGACGTTCGGCGCCGGGGCGGCGGCCGCCCTGCTCGCCTTGCTCCTTGCCTTGCGGCAGGGGCGGGGCAAGCCGGACGACACACATTCGCATGCAACCAGGCGGTCAGAATAGCGGTTTATTCCCGCCCGCCGCTCGGCTGAAGCGTTTCGGGTTCATGTGGAAATATCAAGTATCAGAATTCGAACAGGAAAAGTTCGAATTCTGATTCAATGCAAACCCGAAACGCTATAGGCTTCGACGCAACCGCGACCCGGACCCAGGCCCGATCATGAGCCCCATCGAAGACCACCCGCTGCGCTACGCGCTTGTCAACGAACTGCATGCGCGGCCGTTTCCGTCGCTCGACGTGCCGTGCCATGCGGTCTATTTCGCGGTCAAGCAACCGGTGGACGCGCATAACCGTGACCGCGAGGCCGACCGGACGCATCTGCTCGCCCTTCTCGACCGCCACGGCGCCGCCCATCCGCCGGCCGGCGCCACCCATCACGGCGCCCGCATCGGCCGGTGCGATCTGAAGTGGGAAAGCCATACCGAGTTCGTGACCTATTCGGGTTTCTGCAAGGGCGTGGGCGAGCGTGCCTTCAACCCTGCCGAAGCGGATATCTTCCCCGCCGACTGGGCGGCCGAGGCGCCCGGCAAGCGCATCGCCGCCTGCCTCATCCGGGTCGAGACGCTGCCGGACGACCTCTCGGAGGTCACGGCCAAGCTCGAGGAGTGGTTCGTCGCCGACAGCCTCGCCACCTCCTGGGTCCTCGACGAGGCGGCGATCATCGCGGGCGACTTCAAGATCGACCCGGCCGGCCAGATCCGCTTCGCGGTCTTCGTCCGCCCCGGCACCGGTGCCCGCCGCGTCGGCCGCATCGTCCAGCGGCTCTGCGAGATCGAGACCTACCGGGCGATGTCGATGCTCGGCCTTGGCCGCGCGCGCGAGCTCAACGCCCGGCTCAACGCGCTCGACCCCGCGCTTTCGGCACTGGTCGCGGGCATGTCGGACACCGCGAGCGGCGCCGAGGCGACGCTCCACGCGCTTCTCGAAATCTCGGCCGAACTCGAGGCGCAGTCGGTCCGCCACACCTTCCGCTTCGGCGCGACCGGGGCCTACGAGGCGATCGTCAACCAGCGCGTCGAGATCCTGCGCTAGACGCGGTTCAGCGGCCGCCAGACCTTCGGCGAATTCATGATGCGGCGCTACGACCCGGCGATGCGGACGGTAAAGTCGGCCGAACGCCGGCTCGAACAGATGGCGGGCCGGGCGGCGCGGGCGGGGGAGCTGCTGCGGACCCGCGTCGATGTCGAACGCTCGGGCCAGAACCAGAAACTTCTGGAAAGCATGGACCGGCGGGCGGACCTGGCGCTGCGCC
>WOZM01000019.1 GCA_011620265.1 Paracoccaceae bacterium | reverse complement strand
CCAACCGCAACGGCATGGTGCAGGGCGAGGGTGCGGGCGTCTTCGTCTTCGAGGAATGGGACCATGCGCGGGCGCGCGGCGCCGAGATCCTCGCCGAGGTCGCGGGCTTCTCGATGACCTCGGACGCGACCGACATCGTGATGCCGAACCAGGCCGGGGCGGAGCGGGCGATCTCGGGCGCCTTGCGCGATGCCGGGCTCGATCCGGCGGATGTCGGCTACGTGAACGC
The DNA here is from genome assembly GCA_011620265.1 of Paracoccaceae bacterium. GTDB lineage: Bacteria > Pseudomonadota > Alphaproteobacteria > Rhodobacterales > Rhodobacteraceae > Albidovulum. The sequence goes on along the minus strand of WOZM01000019.1, from coordinate 24,287 downwards.
CCACGGCACCGGCACCGCCGCCAACGACAAGACCGAATGCGCCGCCGTGGCGCATGTCTTCGGCCACCATGCCGACCGGCTGATGATCTCGTCGACGAAGTCGATGCACGGCCACCTGATCGGCGGCACCGGGGCGGTGGAACTGCTGGCCTGCATCATGGCCTTGCGCGACGGGGTGATCGCGCCGACCATCGGCTATGAGGAGCCGGACCCGGAATGCGCGCTCGACGTGGTGCCGAACGTGGCGCGCGAGGCGAAGGTGAGCGCGGTCCTCTCCAACGCCTTCGCCTTCGGCGGGTTCAATGCGGTCATTGCCCTCAGGCGCGCCTGACCGGGCCCGCGGACAGGAAAAGGGCCGCCCCCGGGGCGGCCCTGTCGGTTTCGTGTCGCAGCCGGCGCGACACGGTCACTCTTTCGGAGCGTTGGCCTTGGTCACGGCCTCGAACCCGGCGGTGAAGCCCTTCAGGGAAATATCGACATCGACCGTGCGGGTCGGATCGGCCACCGGCACGACCGAGATCTTGGCAATATTGCCCTTCTTGAAGCCGTCGATGTCCTCCTTGGTGAAGCCGACGCGCGCGATACAGCCAACCTCGGTGCAGAAGGTGAAGGGATAGCGCTTGGTCGCCCCGCCATCGACGGCGATGTTGAGCTGCTGGGTCAGAAGCGTCTCGAGAGGCACGATCACGGTCGCGCCGGCCACCGCGTCGCCGCCTTCGGGAAGCGCCACAATGCTGATCTCTGAGATCGGCTTGTCGCTCTCCTTCTCCTTCAGGAGCTGGTAGAGCTGGCAGGGGTCCGAGCCGTCCTCGGTCCGCACGCAGCGCAGTTGCCAGGCGTCGAAGCTCTCCTGGACATAGGGTTCGCCGATGCCGTCCGCGGCCGGCGCGGCGGCGGGAGCGTCGGCGGGGGCTTCGGCCGGCGCGGCGGTTCCGGCCTCCGGGGCCGCCGGTGCTGTCGCCTCCTGCGCCAGGCTCGGCGCGGCCAGGCCAAGCGCCAGGATCAGGGTCAGCGGTCTGGTGAATGCGGGCATGGGTTCTTTCCGTCCATCCATGGGAATTTCGGGCATGGCTTTAACATGCCGCTTGGGGAGTGTCAGCGCCGAAAGCGGGGAATTCGCGGGCCAGCGACAATCCGCCAAGCCGCTCCGGCAAGGCACCAAAAAAAGGGCCCCGTCGGGGCCCTTTCCAATTCGTTCGCTCCCTGCCGGACAGGCCGACTTAGTCATTGCCCCGAACGCTATTCAGTTCGGTCCATTGCGTCAACCGGAAAAATCGCACCTTACACGAATTTGATTTTGCACAAAAAAAGCCGCACCCGAAGGCGCGGCCAGTCTGACAGGGAGGAAGTCTCATCCAGGCAAGGAGGACACAGGCCCGGACGCATTCGACTCTGGCATGACGGGGTTAAGAATGTATTGTGTCGCCGGAACGAGTGCCATGACGGGGGGACGATGTGCTGACGGAAGGCGGGATTTTTGTCGGCGGCGGCGGCGAAGGCTATGCCACGCCGCAGGAGTTGCTGCTGAAATATGGCAACCGCCACGGTCTGATCACGGGGGCCACCGGCACCGGCAAGACCGTGACTCTGCAGGTCCTGGCCGAAGGGTTTTCCGCCGCCGGCGTGCCGGTCTTCCTCTCCGACGTGAAGGGCGATCTTGCCGGGCTCGCCGTGGCCGGGTCGAGCGGGGCGAAGCTGCATGACGGCTTCATGAAGCGCTCCGCGACGATCGGCTACGCGCTGTCCTACCAGGCCTTTCCGGTTGCGTTCTGGGATCTCTTCGGCCAGCAGGGCCACCCGGTCCGGGCCACCGTGACGGAGATGGGCCCGCTCCTCCTCGCGCGGCTCATGGACCTCAGCGAGCCGCAGGAGGGGGTGCTCAACATCGCCTTCCGCCTCGCGGACGAGGAGGGGCTGGCGCTGCTCGATCTCAAGGACCTGCAGGCGATGCTGGTCTCGATCGGCCGGAACGCGGCCGAGATCGGCCTGCGCTACGGCAATGTCGCGCCGGCGACGGTCGGGGCGATCCAGCGCCAGCTTCTGGTGCTGGAGAACCAGGGCGGCACCCGGCTGTTCGGCGAGCCGGCGCTCGACCTCGCCGACATGATGCGCACCGCGCCGGACGGGCGGGGGCAGATCAACATCCTTGCCGCCGACCGGCTCATGTCTTCGCCGCGGCTCTACGCGACGTTCCTGCTGTGGCTTCTCTCCGAGCTTTTCGAGGAACTGCCCGAGGTCGGCGATCCCGACAAGCCGAAATTCGTCTTCTTCTTCGACGAGGCGCATCTTCTCTTCGACGACGCGCCGAAGGCGCTGGTCGACAAGGTCGAGCAGGTGGCTCGGCTGATCCGCTCGAAGGGGGTGGGGGTGTATTTCATCACCCAGAACCCGGCCGACATGCCCGACGACATCCTCGGCCAGCTCGGCAACCGGGTGCAGCATGCGCTCCGCGCCTTCACCGCGAAGGACCAGAAGGACCTTGCCCGCGCCGCGCAGAACTACCGGCCGAACCCGGCTTTCGACACCGAGACGGCGATCAAGGAGGTCGGCACCGGCGAGGCGGTCACCTCCTTCCTCGAAGCCAAGGGCGTGCCCGGGATCGTCCAGCGGACGCTGGTGCGTCCGCCAGCAAGCCAACTCGGCCCGATCACCCCCGAGGAGCGCCGCGCCGCCATCGCGGCGACCGGCCTCGGCGCGAAATACGACACCGTGATCGACCGCGACTCGGCGTTCGAACGGCTCCAGGCCCGCGCCGCCGAGGCCGCCGAAGCCGCCGCCAGGTCCGCGGCCGAGGAGGAGCGCCTGAAGGAGGATGAGCGGGAACTGAAATCCGCCCGCCGCTATGACGGCCGCGATAGCGGCCGCTCCACCTCGCGCCGGTCCTCGCGCTCCGACAGCGTCGCCACCGCTTTCGGCAAGAGCCTCGCGCGGCAGCTTGGCACCAAGTCCGGCCAGGCCATCGTCCGCGGCATCCTCGGTTCGCTCTTCAAGTCGCGCTGAGTTTCCGCAACGGCGACGATCCGCCGGCCTTCGCATGGTCTGTTGAGCGGTCTTTCGAAGGTGTGATCGGCAGGGCCGATTTCGTCCTTCCCGGGCCAAGTTTTTGTGCTAGGTCGCCAATCAGGGGATGGTCCGGACCGCCTGTCTGGCCATGTGACGGTCTTGTTGGGGAGAATGATGACGATGACGTTGAGTGCTCAAGAGCAGTACATGCTGGAACTGATCAACCGGGCGCGGCTGGACCCGCTTGCCGAGGCGGCCCGGCTGAGTATCGGTCTGAATGCCGGGCTTGCGCCGGGGACGATCACGGCGACGGCCAAGCAGGTCCTCGCACCGAACGATCTGCTCGATCAGGCGGCGACCGACCACTCGCTCTGGCAGCTCGCCAATGACACGTTCAGTCATGTCGGCGTCGGAGGCAGTTCGCCCGGCGACCGGATGCAGACGGCAGGCTATACCTTCACCGGCTCCTGGGCGTGGGGAGAAAACATCTCCTGGCAGGGAACGACGGGGACGGTCGATCCGACCGATGCGATCGAAACCCAGCACGACGGTCTCTTCATCAGCGCCGGACACCGCGTAAACATCATGAAGGACACGTTCCGCGAGATCGGCATCGGTCAGGAGATCGGCAGTTTCACCGATCAGGGCACGACCTACAACGCCTCGATGGTGACGCAGAATTTCGCGACGTCCGGAAGCAGCGTCTTTCTCACCGGCGTTGCCTGCGATGATGCCGATCTCGACGACTTCTACAGCGTCGGCGAAGGCGTCGCCAACGTGCAGTATTCGATCGGCGGCAATTCGACGGTCACCGCTGCCTCGGGCGGTTTTGCGCTCGCCACTGCGGCGGCGGCCGGGCTGACCGATACGACCGGCCTCGACGCGCATATCACGATCATCTGACCGGCGCGCGCCGCTCAGAGCGGCCGGATCTTCAGCCGGGTGAGGCGGTTTTCCTTGCGGCTGAGGACCTCGAAGCGGAAGCCGTGGAAGGAGAAGACCTGGCCCTCGGCGGGGATCATCTGCGCCTCGTGGATGACGAGGCCGGCAATGGTGTTCGCCTCCTCGTCCGGCAGCGCCCAGTCGGTCGCGCGGTTGAGGTCGCGGATCGTCATCGCGCCGTCGACGATGCAGTCGCCGGTCTCGGTCTGCTTCAGGGGATGCTCGGCGTCGATGTCGAACTCGTCGGTGATCTCGCCGACGATCTCCTCGATGATGTCCTCGAGCGTGATGAGCCCGCGCAAGTCGCCGTATTCGTCGACCACGAGCGCGAAATGGGTGCGGCGCCTGAGGAATTCGCGCATCTGCTCGTCGAGCGGCGTCGTCTCGGGCACGAAATAGGGCGCCTTGGCGACGCTCAGGATGTCGAGGTCGCTGACCGAATCGAGCTTGCCGTCGCCGGTCCTCAGGAAGCGTTCCACCGCGCGCAGGAGATCCTTGGCATGGATCACGCCGACGATGTTCTCGCGCTCGCCGCGAAAGAGCGGCAGGCGCGAATGCGGCGAGGCGAGCACGCGCGAGATGAGCTCGTCCGGCCGGGCGTTGATGTCGAGCATCTCGATCTGGCTGCGGTGGCGCATGATCTCCTCGACCGTGCGGTCCGAGAGGTCGAGCGCGCCGAGCAGCCGGTCGCGGTCTTCCTTCATCACCGCGCCCTCCGAATGGCCGAGCGCCAGCGCGCCGACGATCTCGTCGCGGAAGCTGAGGATGTGGCTGTCGGGATCGGTGCGGACGCCGAAGATCATCAGAAGCCCGCGCACGATCATCCGCACCAGCGAGACGATCGGCGTGAGGACGACGATCAGGATCCGGATCGGCCGCGCCACCCGTGCCGCCGCGGCTTCGGGCGCGGTGATCGCATAGGTCTTCGGCAGCACCTCGGCGAAGATCAGCACCAGCGCCGTCATCACCAGCGTCGCGATCGCGACGCCGTTGGCGCCGAAGATCCGCGAGAAGAGCGCGGTGGCCAGCGCCGCCGAGAGGATGTTGGCGACGTTGTTGCCGAGAAGGATCGCGCCGATCAGCTTCTCGCCGTCCTCGGTGACCTTGAGCGCCGCCTCGGCGCCAAGGTTGCCCTTGTCGGCCTGGGCCCTGAGCCGGCCGCGCGACGCCGCCGTGAGCGCGGTTTCGGAGCCCGAGAAGAAGGCCGAGAGCAGGAGAAGCGCGAAGATCGCCCCCGCAGTCAGCCAGAAAGCGCTGTCGAGTGTGCCGGTGCTGGTCATCGGACCCGTCCTTTCGATCTCCGCCGTTTATGGGCGAGCCGCGTTCCGCCTTCAAGATGCAGGTAGAGGGTCCGCGTCAGCCACCTTCGCGCGCCAGCGGATGGTGGTCGAGGACAAGGTCGCGCAGCCGTTCGTCGAGAACATGGGTATAGATCTCGGTCGTCGAGACATCGGCATGGCCGAGAAGCGTCTGGATCACCCTGAGGTCGGCGCCGCCGGCCAGAAGATGGGTCGCGAAGGCGTGGCGGAGGACATGCGGCGTGACACGGGCGGGGGCGATGCCGGCGGCGGCGGCCAGATCCTTCAGGAGGCCGTGGAAGGCTTGCCGGGTCATGTGTCCCTCGCGGCCGCGCGCGGGAAAGAGGTGACGGGCCGGGGGGATGCGCGCCTCGGCCCGGGCCGCCTCCTCGGCGGCGTCGCGGGCGGCGAGCCAGGCGGCCAGCGCCGCGCGGGCGGGGGTGGAGAGCGGCACCATCCGCTCCTTCCCGCCCTTGCCCTTGACCATCAGCATGCGCGGATCGCCCCGCGCGGCGGCGGCGGGAAGGCCGACGAGTTCGCTGACCCGCATGCCGGTGGCGTAGAGAAGCTCCATCAGGCAGATGTTGCGCAGCCGCTCGAAGGCGCCGCGCCCGCTCTGGCGGCTCGCGGCGAGAAGCCGGTCGACCTCCTCGACGCTCAGCACCTTCGGCAGGCGTTTCGCCCGGCCCGGCCCGGTGATCTGGATCGCCGGATTGTCGCTGCGCCAGCCTTCCTCATAGGCGAAGCGGTAGAGCTGGCGAATCGCGGAAAGCCGCCGCGCCCGGGTGGCGCGCGCGAGGCCCCCGGCCTCGCAGGCGACGAGGTAGGCCTCGACATCGGCACGGGTCGCGCCGGCGAAGCCCTTCGACGTCCGGTCGAGCCAGTCGCCGAAATCCTTGAGGTCGCGGCCATAGGCGAGAAGCGTGTTGCGCGCCGCGTCGAGCTCGGCCGCCTGCGCCTCGAGGAAGGCCGAGATCCAGCGCGCGGTCTCCGGGGTCGCCATCGCCTCAGCCTCGCCGTTCGAGAAGCACGAGCTCCAGCGCCGTCCGCCGGGCGGCCGATTCGAGCCCGACCTCGCGCAGGAGCCGCAAGCCATCGGTGATGCTCCGCAGATCGCCGCGCGCCCCTTCGGTGATGCGGTCGATGGTCAGAAGCAGCGCCTCGCCCAGACGCTTCTCGGCGAGAAGCGCGGCGAGATCGGGCGGCAGCGCGCCCCTGGCCGCGAAGGCCGCATGGACCGCGGCGCCCATCTGGTCGGTCGGCGTCGTGCCGGCACTCTGGCCGGTCGCGAGCCCGATGAGGAAGCGTTCCTCCGGATCCGCCGTGGTCCTGGCGCGGGCGACGGTTTCGTAGGCCTCGGAGAGAAGGCCGATGCGGAAGGCGAGCGCCCCCGCCGCGCCGGGCAGGTCGAGCGACGAGAGCTGGACCCCGTAGAGCGCGGCGAAGGGCACTTCCAGCTCCACCATGGTCATCTGCTGCCACGCGGCGGGGAGGCTGCGGGCGACGGCATCGGGCTTGCCGGCGGCAAGGGCCGCGTCCAGCGCCTGAATCGCCTTGACCCGTTCCCAGACCCCGCCGGACGCCGCCGCCTTCCGTTCGGTGTAAAGCCCGAGAAGCCGGTTCGGCTCGATCGCGCCGGTGCGCGCCAGACGCTCGCCGGCCTCGAGCCGGGTCTTCCAGCCGGCATTGGAGCGCAGGTCCGCCTGGGCGAAGGCCACCGGCAGCGTCGTCGTCGGCAAGGGCTGGCCGATCGCCTCCATCAGGCGGAGGACGAGCGGCGAGGGACGGGCGGGCATCGGCAGGTCGGGCTCGCCCTCGAAAAGTTCGGGGTCGAGGAAGCGTTCGAGAAGCGCCGCGGTGTCGGCGTCGATGTAACCCAGCGTCTCGCCCGTCCTGAGCGAGAGCGCCGCGGCGTTCCAGTCGCCGCCGCGCGCGAGGCAGAAGACCCGCGCCGGAAAGGTCGGCGCGACGGAGGGCGTCTTGCGCATCACCTCGCAGGCGCGGTCCTCCTGTCCGGTCAGTAGGGCGATGTCGAACCAGCGGCGGAAGGGCTCGGCCTGCGGCGTCTCGACCTGTTCGAGGAGCGCCAGCGCCGGATCGAGGGCGCCGAGATCGAGAAGCTTGTCGATCCGGGCAAGGAACAATTCGCCCCGCAGGTCGGAATCGACCGGCGGCGCAAGCTCGGCCAGCAAAAGCGTGTAGAGAAGCCCCTGGATCGTCGGCAGCGCATCGACCCGCTCGGCCCGGATCCGCCGCGCGAGCTCGGCCGAGGCGGTGGTGCCCCAGAGATCGCGCGGCAGCCCGGTCGTGGCCACGGGCAAAAGCCCGATCGCGTCGAGCGACGGCCCGTCGAGCGGCATCACCGTGATCGGATCGCGGGTGATGCCGGAGGCGACCGGCGGCTCGATCGCGATCGAGGGCGGCAGCGGCATCGCCGCCGGCGTCGCCACCGACTTCGACAGCCAGTCGATCGCCGAAAGCGGCTCCGACCCGTGGGATTCGGCATGAAGCCCCGTTGCGGCCAGAAGAAGCGCGGGCAGAAGGGCGCCCGTCCTACCTGTCGACATTCAGTTCAACCGGTTCCGATATCTCGACCCGCGCCGGGGTCATGTCGCCTAGATAAGCATATCCCGCCAGTCCGGCAAAGCCGAGCAGCGCGAGGACGAAGAGGATCTTGAGGATGCGCAACATTTGGTCCTGCCGTTTTCTTGTTCGTTCTTGTTCGTTCTTGTTTGTCCTGCCCCCTGCCTCGGACGGGTCAGGTTTGCTTCGTTCGTGCAAGTCGGGCGCGAACGGTCGGATTATATATGGCATTTGCGGCGAGTTCACGCCATTCAGGGCAGAAAGTTGCAGCATGGGCAGGAGGCCGCCCGTGCGGGCCGCGAGGCCGGTCGAGTGGAGATGAAGCAGGGGCGGGACGAGTGCGGCGCAGATTGAAGAAGACGGTCGTGCTCATCGGCATGATGGGCGCCGGCAAGACCGCGGTCGGCAACGCGCTCGCCCGGATGCTCGGCGTCGATTTCGTCGATTCCGACGACGAGATCGAGCGCGCCGCCAACATGACCGTTTCGGACATCTTCCAGCGCGACGGCGAGACGTTCTTCCGCGCCCGCGAAGCCGAGGTGCTGGCGCGGCTGCTGGCGCAGCCGCCGTGCGTTCTCTCGACCGGCGGCGGGGCCTTCCTGGCTCCGGGCAACCGGGAGATCATCGCCCGCAAGGGCGTCGCGGTCTGGCTGAAGGCCGATCTCGACCTTCTGTGGCAGCGGGTGCGCCACAAGACGACGCGACCGCTGCTGAGGACGCCGGACCCCCGCGCGACGCTGGCCGGGTTGCTGACGGCGCGCGAGCCGATCTACAGCCTGGCCGAGATCACGGTCGAGGCGCGGCCGCACTATTCGGTCGACGAGATGGCCGGAAAGGTCATCGAGGCGCTTTCGGCGCGACCCGACATACTGGAGACGACATGACCGAAAAGATCGACTGCGTCCGGGTGGCGCTTGGCGCGCGGAGCTACGACGTGCGGATCGGGGCGGGGCTTCTGGCGCGCGCCGGGGCGGAGATCGCGCCGCTTCTGCATCGCCGCCGGGTGGCCGTGCTGACCGACGAGACCGTCGCCGCGACCCATCTCGACGGCCTGCGCGCCGGGCTCGGCGACATCGCTGTGACCGCGCTCGCGCTGCCGGCGGGGGAGGCCACGAAGGGCTGGCCGCAATTCGCGCGCGCCGTCGACTGGCTTCTGGCGGAAAAGGTCGAGCGGCGCGACATCGTCGTGGCCCTCGGCGGCGGCGTGATCGGCGACCTCGCCGGCTTCGCCGCCGCGGTGCTCAGGCGCGGGGTGCGCTTCGTGCAGATCCCGACGACGCTTCTGGCGCAGGTCGACAGTTCGGTCGGCGGCAAGACCGGCATCAACTCGGTCCACGGCAAGAACCTGATCGGCGCCTTCCACCAGCCGTCGCTGGTCCTTGCCGATATCGGCGTCCTCGACACGTTGCCGGCCCGCGATTTCCTCTCGGGCTACGGCGAGGTGGTGAAATACGGGCTGCTGGGCGATGCCGGCTTCTTCGACTGGCTCGAGGCGAACGGCCCCGCTCTTGCCGCCGGCGACATGGCGGCGCGCCAGCATGCCGTCCGCCGCTCGGTCGAGATGAAGGCGCGGATCGTCGAGCGCGACGAGACCGAGGAGGGCGACCGCGCGCTTCTGAACCTCGGCCACACCTTCTGCCATGCGCTCGAAGCCGCGACGGGGTATTCGGGCCGGCTTCTGCATGGTGAGGGCGTGGCGATCGGCTGCGCGCTCGCCTTCGAGCTTTCGCAACGGCTGGGCCTGTGCAGCCAGGAAGCGCCGAGCCGGGTCCGGGCGCATCTGAAGGCGATGGGGATGAAATGCGACCTCGCCGACATTCCGGGCGATCTGCCGGGACCCGAGGCGCTGATGGCCTTGATGGCACAGGACAAGAAGGTGGTCGACGGCCGCCTGCGCTTCATCCTCGCGCGCGGGATCGGCGAGGCTTTCGTCGCGAGCGATGTCGACGCCGCCGTGGTGACGAGGCTTCTGGAGGATGCGTTGAGCCGCCGCTGAGCCGGGCGGTCGGTCGCACCCGACGGGAAAAGGGCGCGGCCTTCCTGCCGCGCCCTTTCGCTTGTTCTCTGGCCGGTCTTCGCTCAGAACGGGATTTCGTCGTCGAGATCGGAACGCCCGCCGCCGCCCGAACCGCCGCCACTGCCGCCACCCGAGCCGCCATAGCCGCCGCCCGATCCGCCGCCCGAGCGATCGTCGTCGAAGCCGCCGCCGCCGCCGCCTTCGCCGCGGCCGTCGAGCATCACCAGCGTCGAGCCGAAGTTGCGCAGCACGACCTCGGTCGAATAGCGGTCGGCCCCCGACTGGTCCTGCCATTTGCGGGTCTCGAGCTGGCCCTCGATATAGACCTTGGAGCCTTTCTTCAGATACTGCTCGGCGACCTTCACGAGACCTTCCGAAAAGATCGCGACCGAATGCCATTCGGTCTTCTCGCGCCGCTCGCCGGTGGTGCGGTCGCGCCAGGTCTCGGAGGTGGCGATCCGCAGGTTGCAGACCTTGCCGCCGTTCGGGAACGACCGCACTTCCGGGTCGCGGCCGAGATTTCCGACCAGAATGACCTTGTTCACTGACCCCGCCATGCGGACCTCCTCGTCACGATTCCATCGGCCCCCGTTAGACCATCCGGTTCCGTCCAAGAAAAGCACTCATGGTTAAGATTTCGCTAATTCCGGGCGTCGCCACGCCATGCCGGGCATTTGCCGCGTGGTGCGCTGATGATCTGCACCCTCATCCTCTCGATCCCCGTCATCGGCCAGATCGGCAGCATGACGACGACGCGGACCGTCTATGGCGCCGGCGGGGTCGGGAACCTGCACGAGGCCGCCGTCACCCGGGCGGAACGTTCGGTCGTCGCCCATGTCGCGGCCGTGATCTTCGAAAGCCGCCGGCTCGGGATCAACCTTCCGAACTCCATCCCGACCGGATACAAGACCTTACCGGCAGCAGGGGACGTGGAATGACGGAAGCGAAACGACCGGAACGGACAAAGGTATCCGCGGTCCTGGTCCTGATGCTCGTGCAGGGGTTCTGCGCGGCCTTCTTCCTGGCCGACGTCCTTTCCGATTTCATCGAGGAGCCGGCCGCGATGTTGCTGCGCCCGCATTTCTTGCTGGAACTCCTCGCCAATCTCGGCCTCGTCGCCGGGGTCGTGTTCGAGGCTGCCTATCTCGTCCGGCTCCTGCGCCGGCAGGCCCATGCGGAGCGCGCCCTTTCGGTGGCGTCGGGTGCGCTTCAAGAGGTGATGGAGGGCTATTTCGAGGACTGGCGGCTGACCCCGGCCGAGGCCGATGTGGCGGCCTTCACCATCAAGGGCTTCACCATCGCCGAGATCGCCGCCTTGCGCGGTTCGGCCGAGGGGACGGTCAAGACCCATCTCAACGCGATCTACCGCAAGGCCGGGGTCCAGGGGCGGGGGCAGCTCGTCAGTCTTCTCATCGAGGAACTGCTCGGCGGCCCGCTCTTGCGGCCCGAGGTCGCGACCGCCTCCGGCTGATCTCATCGGGCCGGTTCGGGCTGGTCCGCGCGAAAATTTCAGGTATAGTCGCGGTCGGAAAACCGGGTAGGGCCGATGCGCTTTTCAATCGTTGCAATTCTTGCCGCCGCGTTCTGCGGGACCGGCGATGTCGGGACGGCGCGGGCCGAGGGTCTGGTCTTCGGCGGTTCGGCCTCGTCGCGGCTGGCGATGTTCCGCAAGCAGACGGCGGTTCTCGATACACGGGCGGCGACGCAGTATTCCGCCTCGGTGAAGCTCACGCCGCACGGCAAGACCGGCGCCACCACCGTCGCGATCCCGAGCTATTCCGGGCGCTATCGCGGCCTCTATCTCGACGCCGCGAAGGATGCGGCGCGGCGGCACGGGGTGCCGGAGGACCTCTTCCTGCGGCTGGTCCAGCAGGAAAGCGGCTGGAACCCGAACGCGGTTTCGCACAAGGGGGCGACGGGGCTGGCGCAATTGATGCCGGCGACGGCGCGGCGGCTCGGGGTGAATGCGACCGATCCCAACGACAACCTCGACGGCGGGGCGAAGTACCTGCGGATGATGTACGACCGGTTCGGCGACTGGAAACTGGCCCTTGCCGCCTACAATGCCGGGCCGGAAGCGGTGGCGAAGCATGGCGGCGTGCCGCCCTATGCCGAGACCAAGGGCTATGTCCTGGCGATCCTCGGCAGCTAGAGCGCTTCGACTTGAATTCGAGTCACCTTTCACTGCCTGAAATCTGACGATGCCCACGCGAAACGTGATGCCGCGTGTCTCAGGTGAATGTCGAAACGCTCTAGCCGGTCTCTTCCCTGATCTCGTAGTCGCGGGGGATGCCCTTCGTGGCGCGCGCCCAGATCGTGCCGGCGGCACGGGCCTGGTGGGCGTCGAACGCCTCGCGGTCGCGGAAGACCTCGGTGACGGCGAAACAGGCGGGGTCGGACTGCGAGCGCAGGACCTCGAACCGGAGGCAGCCCGGCTCGGCCCGGGTCAGGCGGATATGCTCGGGCAGGAGCTGCGACACCCGGTCGGCCTCTTCGAGGGTCCGGCAGCGGAGGAAGCCTGAAAGCGTGACGCGGGTCATGGCGGCGAGGATAGGGCAGGCGGGCCGTTTCGGGAAGTCCCGTGCGTCGCGGTGCGGACGATCCGTGCGTTTCAGGTGTGAAGTTGTTGGTATGATGTTGAAAAATTGAGAGGGTTGTATTTTCAGTATCCTGAAGGAGGTCTTGCGGGGACGGGGGCGGGGAGATCTGTCTTTTTGCCGGCCACTGCGGGCCTCCCGCCTCCCTCGCAAGGACGGCGCGCGCTTTGCAGGGAGGAGCGGGCCTCCCTTCGCCCGGAAACAAGGCGAAGCCGCCGGGCGAGCGCCCGTCCGGGCGGGCTGGCGCGCGCCTGGCTCGGCGCTGTGCCTGCCGGCAGGTCCGCAACTGTCCCGGAGCCTACCATCAACGGCAAGGTGGGTTTCAACCCACCCTTGCCGGACGGTGGGTTGAAACCCACCTTACCGGAAACCACCACCATGCCGATGCGGCATGTCCTGAACCCGGTCCGCCGGACGGGTCGCCGGAGGTCACTCCATCTCGATCGTGCCGGGCGGTTTGGAGGTCACGTCGTACATGACCCGGTTGATCCCCGGCACCTCGTTGATGATCCGCGTCGCGGTCTCGGCGAGGAACTCGTGGGTGAAGGGGTAGTAGTCGGCGGTCATGCCGTCGACGCTGGTGACCGCGCGGAGCGAGCAGGCGTAATCGTAGGTGCGGTAGTCGCCCATCACGCCCACCGTCCTGACCGGCAGGATCGCCGCGAATGCCTGCCAGATCTCGTCGTAGAGCCCGTGCTTGCGGATCTGGTCGATATAGACGGCGTCGGCCTGGCGCAGGATCGCGAGCTTCTCGCGGGTGATCTCTCCGGGGCAGCGGATGGCGAGGCCGGGGCCGGGGAAGGGGTGGCGGCCGATGAACTTTTCCGGCAGGCCAAGCTCGCGGCCGAGCGCGCGGACCTCGTCCTTGAAAAGCTCGCGCAAGGGCTCGACGAGCTTCATGCCCATCTTTTCCGGCAGGCCGCCGACATTGTGGTGCGACTTGATCGTGACCGAGGGGCCACCCGAGAAGCTGACGCTTTCGATGACGTCGGGATAGAGCGTACCTTGTGCGAGGAAGGTGGCGCCGCCGACCTCGTGCGCGTGTTTCTGGAAGACGTCGATGAAGAGCCGGCCGATGGTCTTGCGCTTGACCTCGGGATCCGAGACGCCCTCGAGCGCGCCGAGGAAGAGGTCGCTTTCGTCGGCATGGATCAGGGGAATGTTGTAGGTGTCGCGGAACATGGTCACGACTTCCTCGGCCTCGTTGAGCCGCAGAAGCCCGTGATCGACGAAGACGCAGGTGAGCTGGTCGCCGATCGCCTCGTGGATGAGGATCGCGGCGACCGAGCTGTCGACGCCGCCCGAGAGGCCGCAGATCACCTGTCGGTCGCCGACCTGATCGCGGATCTTCTGGATCGCGTCCTCGCGGTAGGCGCCCATCGTCCAGTCGCCGGTGAAGCCGGCGAGGCGGACGAAATTCTCGTAGAGCTTCGCGCCTTTCGGGGTGTGGTGCACTTCGGGGTGGAACTGCACGGCGTAGAAATGGCGGTCCGGGTCGGCGGTGATCGCGAAGGGGGCGTTGGGCGAGGTGCCGTAGACCTGAAAGCCCGGCGCGATCTGCGAGACGTGGTCGCCGTGGCTCATCCAGACCTGTTCGCGGCCGGCTTCGAACCAGCCGTCGAGGAGGGGGAGCCTGGCGTCCGTCGGCGTCACGTAGGCGCGGCCGAATTCCGCGGTGCCGTGGCCGCGTTCGACGCGGCCGCCGAGGAGGTGCATCATCACCTGCTGGCCGTAGCAGATGCCGAGGATCGGGACGCCAAGGTCGAAGACCGCCTTCGGCGGCATCGGCGCGCCGTCGGCGAAGACCGAGGCCGGACCGCCGGAGAAGATCACCGCGAGGGGCGCGAAGTCCTTCAGGAACGCCGCGTCGACCCGGTTGTAGGGGTGGATCTCGCAATAGACGTTGAGCTCGCGCAGGCGCCGCGCGATGAGCTGCGTGACCTGGCTGCCGAAGTCGATGATCAGGAGGCGTTGATGGGCATGTGTCATGGCCGGGGAATAGGGTTTTGGCTCGGCCTGCGCAAGCGGGTTTGAGGGGCGGGCCGGGGGCGCTGCCCCCGGACCCCCGGGATATTTCCGGCAAGATGAAGGGATCAGGCGGCGGTCGCGCCGGCGCGGAGCAGCATGCCGTAGAGGTCGCGCGGGTCGTCGGGGTCGGCGATCATGTCGAGGGGCTCGCTGTAGGGCAGGGTGCGGAGCTGATCGTGGACGTAGCGGAGCGCCGAAAAATCCTCGATCGCGAAGCCGACGGAGTCGAAGAGGGTGATCTGGCGGGCGTCGGCGCGGCCTTTCGCCTGCCCGGTGAGGACCTGCCAGAGCTCGGTGACCGGGTGATCGGGGGCGAGCTGCTGGATCTCGCCCTCGATCCGCGTCTGGGGCGGGTATTCGACGAAGATCGACGCGCGGAGCAGGATGTCGCGGTGCAGCTCGGTCTTGCCGGGGCAGTCGCCGCCGACCGCGTTGATGTGGATGCCGGGGCCGACCATGTTGTCGGTGAGGATCGTCGCGAGTTGCTTGTCGGCGGTGCAGGTGGTGACGATCCGGGCGCCCTCCATCGCTTCCTCCGGCGACTTGCAGGAGGTGAGCTTCAGCCCGGAACCGACGAGATTCCTTGCGCACTTCGCCGTGGCGGCGGGGTCGGTATCATAGAGCCGGACGGCAGTCACGCCGCAGATCGCATGGAAGGCCAGGGCCTGGAACTCGGCCTGCGCGCCATTGCCGATCAGCGCCATCGTGGTGGCGCCGGCGGGCGCGAGATGTCTCGCGGCGAGCGCCGACATCGCGGCGGTGCGGAGTGCCGTCAGGATCGTCATCTCGGTCAGGAGGATCGGGTAGCCGGTCTTCACCTCGGCGAGAAGGCCGAAGGCGGTGACGGTCTGCAAGCCGTCGCGGGTGTTCTTCGGGTGGCCGTTCACGTATTTGAAGCCGTACATCTCGCCATCCGAGGTGGGCATCAGCTCGATCACGCCGACGGGCGAATGCGAGGCCACGCGCGGGGTCTTGTCGAAGCTTTCCCAGCGCCGGAAATCGGCCTCGATACAGCTGGCGAGCTCGGTCATCACGCGCTCGGGCCCAAGATGAAGAACGAGCTTCATCATGTTGTCGACGCTGACGAAAGGCACGATGTTGAGGGCCATCAGCCGAAGCTCCGTGTCGGGCGGTCGAAGACCTTGCGGCCCATGAGGGAGCCCACGAGATCGACCATGAGGCGCGCGGTGCGCCCGCGTTCGTCGAGGAAGGGGTTGAGCTCCACGAGGTCGAGCGAGGTGACGAGGCCGCTTTCGTGAAGATGCTCCATCACCAGATGCGCCTCGCGGAAGGTGGTGCCGCCGGGGACGGTGGTGCCGACGGCGGGTGCTATTCCGGGGTCGAGGAAATCGACGTCGAGCGAGACGTGCAGGAACCCGTTGGCGGCCCGCACCCGGTCGAGGAATTCGCGCAAGGGTGCGACGATGCCGCGTTCGTCGAGGACGCGCATGTCGCAGATCGTGGCGTCGGTCTCGATCAGGCCCGCATGTTCGGCGCCGTCGACGGAGCGGATGCCGAAAAGGCAGATCCGCTCGGCCGGGACCGGCGCGGGGAAGGGCGGGAAGGCGTCGAAACCGCTTCGCCCGGCGATGTAGGCGACCGGCGTGCCGTGGAGGTTGCCGGACTGGGTGGTGAGCGGGGTGTGGTAGTCGGAATGGGCGTCGAGCCAGAGGACGAAGAGCGGCCGGCCCTGTTTTGCCGCATGGGCCGCGACGCCCGCGACCGAGCCGAGCGAGAGCGAGTGGTCGCCGCCCATGAAGATCGGCAGGCCTTGCCCCATCGCCTCTTCGGCACGGGCGGCAAGCGCCTCGGTCCAGGCGACGGTCTCGCTCAGGTGGTGGACGGCGGGGTTGGGGCAGCTGGCGGCGCGCAGCGGCGCCGGCGCGACATCGCCCCAGTCCGCGACCGGCCGGCCGAGCGCCCCGAGGCTTTGGGCGAGCCCCGCGACCCGGTAGGCGGCAGGGCCCATGAGGCAACCCTCGCGCTTCTGGCCGCTGTCGATCGGCGCGCCGATGAGAATGGAGGTCTGGGTCATGGCGTGTCCGCTCGGATCTGGATTCGGGTTGCGTGAGTCTCTTGCCGGATTGCGCCGGAGGAAAGCGTCGCTATTATCAGATTGCGCAGGCGAATTGGCAAAATGGCGGGCGGAATGAGCGATCTGGACGAAACCGATCAGGCCCTGATCGCCGCCCTCAGGCGCGACGGGCGGGCTTCCTTCTCCGATCTCGCGGCGCAGCTCGGTCTGGCGCGGGCGACGGTGACGGCGCGGATGGAGCGGCTTCAGACCCGCGGCGAGATCCAGGGCTTCACCGTCGTCACCCGCGGCGACCTGACGGCGATGCCGGTCCGGGGGCTGATGATGATCGCGATCGAGGGGCGCGGGACCGAGCGGATCATCTCCCGGCTCTCGGGCTTGCCGGAGGTGACGGCGGTGCATTCGACGAATGGCCGCTGGGACCTGATCGCGGAGCTCGGCACCCGGACGCTGGAGGATCTCGACGCGGTGCTCCTCAAGGTGCGCGGCTATGAAGGGGTGCTGGCGAGCGAGACGAGCCTCTTGCTGTCGACGCGGCGGGCGGGGCGGCGCTAGCCCCGGCGGGCGGCGGCGATCCAGAGCGCCATGAGCGCGAAGGAGAGGATCGCGTTCCACGAGGCCATCGAGAGGCCCGCGAAGGCCCAGGCGATCTCGTCGCAGCGCACGAGCGGCGCCTCCATGATCTGGGCCAGGAGGTCCTCGGCCGAGCCGCCGAGCGCGCCGCCGGAGGTGCAGGTGTCGGGCCCCTGCCACCAGCCCTGTTCGACGCCGGCATGGTAGAGGCCGAGGCCACCCGTCGCCGCCGCCGCCGCCGCCCCGGCCCAGGCGAGCGCGCGCCACCCCGTGGCGATCAGCACGAGCCCGATGACGATCGCGGCACCATGCGGCCAGCGCTGCCAGAGGCAGAGCTTGCAGGGCGCATAGCCGAGCATCTGGAAGAAGAACGCGCCAAGCAGGAGCGCGGCCGAGCCGCCGGCGGCGAGAAGGACGAGTTGTCGCGACGTCACAGGTATTTCACCAGGGCGAATCCGCCGATCAGGAGGATCATGAACAGGGTGAACAGCAGGCCGAGCCGCCGCTCGATGAAGCCGCGCATGGGTGCGCCGAATTGCCACAAAAGCCCGGCGACGACGAAGAAGCGGATGCCGCGCGCGACGATGGCCGAGGCGATGAAGACCGGCAGCGAGAGACCGGTCCAGCCCGACATGATGGTGATCACCTTGAAGGGGAAGGGCGTGACGCCCGCGAACAGCACCGCCCAGGCGCCGTATTCGTTGAAGCGGGCCGCGAACTCGTCCGCGGCGTCGGTCTTGCCGTATAACTGGAGGATCGGCTGGCCCACGGTATCCCAGAGCAGCGCGCCGATGGCGTAACCCAACAGACCGCCGAGGACCGAGGTGACGAGCGCCACGGTCGCGATCGCCCAGGCGCGTGACGGACGCGCGATGATCATCGGGATCATCAGGATGTCAGGCGGGATAGGGAAGAAGGAGCTTTCCACGAAGGATACGATACCGAGCGCCCTCAGGGAGCGCGGGTGGTCGGCCAGCCGCATCGTCCAGTCGTAGAGTGCGCGGATCATATGAGCCTGCCCGAAATGCCCCCGCGCCCTTAGGCCATGCGGGCGGCGTGGCGTCAAGCGCGTCGGGACTTCCGGGGTCGCCGATATCGGGATAGTGTTTCCCGGTTCGTGGCAATCGGGGCGTTTCGGGGGGCTTTCGACATGAAGTGGCAGGGCCGTCGCGGCAGCGGCAACATCGAGGACCGGCGCCGGATGAGCGCGGGCCGTGCCGGCGGGCTCGGGATCGGCGGGATGCTGGCGGTGCTGGCGATCGGCTACTTCCTCGGCATCGACGTGACGCCGCTTCTGAGCGGCGGGCCTGTCGGCGGGTCGGGCCAGTCGGTCGACCTGACCGAGGCGGACATGCGGGCGGGTGAGTTCGTCTCGGTCACGCTGGCCGATACCGAGGAGATCTGGACCGACATCTTCGCGCAGGAACTGGGCGAGAGCTATGCGCCGGCGACGCTCGTGCTCTTCAAGCAGGTGACGCAGTCGCCCTGCGGCGGCGCCTCGGGCGCGACGGGGCCGTTCTACTGCCCGCTCGACAGGAAGGCTTATCTCGACACCGATTTCTTCACCACGCTGGCGCAGCGCATGGGGGCGAAGGGCGACTTCGCCGCGGCCTATGTGGTCGCGCACGAGATCGCCCATCACGTCCAGAACGAGCTTGGCATCCTCGGCGAGGCCAACAGGATCCGCCAGCAGTCGAACGAGGCCGAGTCGAACGCGATCTCGGTCCGGATCGAGTTGCAGGCGGACTGTTTCTCCGGCGTCTGGGCGCGCCATGCGAACGAGCGCTTCGGCTCGCTCGAGGCGGGCGACGTGGCCGAGGCGATGAATGCCGCCAAGCAGATCGGCGACGACACGCTGCAGCGCAATGCCGGCCAGCGCCCGATGCCGCACACCTTCACCCACGGCAGCTCCGAACAGCGCCAGCGCTGGTTCGCGGCCGGATACCGGAGCGGCTCCATCGCCGCCTGCGACACGTTCAGCGCCGCGCAGCTCTGAAGGCGCCAAGGCCCTTGTCTTGAGGGCGGCGGAGCGCTAGACCGCGTTCCGGTGGCCCGAGTGGCGGAATGGTAGACGCAGCGGATTCAAAATCCGCCGCCGCAAGGCGTGCGAGTTCGAGTCTCGCCTCGGGCACCAAATCTCAACTTTTCGCGTCTGTGACCGGGGCCGATCTGGCGAATCGTTGCGCCTGTGGCATGACGCCCGCCGAACAATCCCGGTGCGCAGCCCGGTTTGATCCGGGATTGTGCACTGAAATTCACCTGCCCCATTTTCGCCTTATTTCGCCGCGCCGGATGATCTGCGACCTGCGGTTGTTTCCCGATTGGAAACGGGGACCTGTCGAAACAGACAGGTCGATGCTGCGACGCCGTCGGCATCCGGCGCTTCGAAACCGGGGATCTTTCTTGAAATCAAGCTCCGGACCGGGAACCTTCGATATCCCGAGCGGAAACAGTCGGCGGCGGATCTGGTCGCTGCGCATTGCCGGAGCCGCTGCCGGGCAACAATCAGAACGCGAATGGCGCCGCGATTTCGACACTTTTTCCTTCCGCTGCCGGCGCCCGGGCAGTATTTCTGAACATGCCCTTTGGGGGGGCAAGTCTGGTGGCTGGGTAACGCGCCCCGGTCTTTGCGGTCTGGGGACCGCGAGAGCGCATGGGGCGAAGCAGTCTCAAAACGCGCAGGGGGGATGTGACCCCTTTGCCGATGATGCGGAAACGCTGTGTTTCCGCAATCGGGGTAATTCCGCGTCGGACGCTGGTCCGGCGAGGCCGCTGTAGGTGTGCCTGCGGGCAAAGGGTTCCGGGTGGGGGAACGGGTGACATGACGATTATTGCAAGCTACGAGTTCGGCGGTTCGGGGACGGGGGTCGCGGACGGCGCCCCGGCCGCCGGGTTGCAGAACGGTGTTCTTCTGAACGGCGCGTCGCTGGCGGGGGGCAGACTGCGCCTCGACGGGTGCAACGATCACGCGAGGATCGCGGCCTCGGAGGCGTTCCAGTTGTCGCAAGGAACGGTCGAGCTGGTCTTCAGCCAGGCCTGCCATACCGGCTGCGGCGAGGATACGATCCTGTCGCGCGACAGCGCCGGCATGGACAATGGTGGCCAGTTCAGCCTCGCCACCTCGGCCGCGGGGGCGGTCGTGGTCCATCACAACACCGCGGCGGAAGATTACGGGTTTTCGACACCCGACGGCTTCTTCTCGAATGGCGACGTGCTCAAGGTCAGCTATTCGTGGGACGCCGCGGGCAAGGGCGGCGCCTTCATCGTGACGAACGAGTCCACGGGGGCGACTCATTCCGAGGCGATAGGCGCCGCCCTGACGATGGATATGGGGACCACCGACAACGAACCCTGGGTAATCGGCGCGAGCGCCGAGCACTCGGCCGACGGGCAGGCCAACAACCTGACCGAGCACTTCCGGGGATCGGTCGACAGATTCAGCCTCTCCGACAGCGTCGACAACATTCCCGCGACGCTCGACGGGATCGTCGAGGGCACGGCCGGCGACGACCTGATCGACACCGCCTATCTCGGCGATCCCGAGGGCGACCGGATCGACGCCGGCGACGCGATCCTGCCCGGCGCCGCGCCGAACGACGACCATGTGCTGGCCGGCGCCGGCAACGACACGGTTCTGGCCGGGCAGGGCAACGATCAGGTCCATGGCGAGGAAGGCAACGATGTCGTCCGCGGCCTCGGCGGCGACGACTTCATCGACGGCGGCGCGGGCAACGATACGCTCGACGGCGGCGGCCAGAACGACACGGTGCTGGGCGGACAGGGCGAGGATGTCGTCTATGGCGATGCCGGCGACGATGTGCTCGACGGCGGCGACGGCGACGACTACCTCCACGGCGGCACCGGCGACGACACGCTGACCGGCGGCGCCGGCGCCGACACCCAGTTCGGCTGGGACGACCGCGACACCTTCACCGGCACCACCGCCGACGACAGCATCGACGGCGGCGAGGGCGGGGTCGACTACGACACGCTCGACCTCGGCAACTGGGGCAAGTCGCTCACCAACATCATCTTCGACCCGACGAACCCGGAAAACGGCATCGTGGAATTCCTCGATACCCAGGGCAACATCGTCGGCACCCTGACCTTTGAAAACATCGAGAACATCGTGCCCTGCTTCACACCCGGAACCGCCATCGCCACGCCTCAGGGCGAGCGCGCCGTCGAAGACCTCAAGGTCGGGGACCGTGTCGTCACCCGCGACAACGGCATTCAGGAAATCCGCTGGATCGGCCAGCGCAAGCTCGACCACGGGCAGCTTGCCGCCCATGCGCATCTGAAGCCTGTGCTGGTCTCCCAGGGCAGCCTCGGCCAGGGATTGCCCGAGCGCGACATGCTGGTCAGCCCGAACCACCGGCTTCTGGTCGCGAACGAACGCACGATGCTCTATTTCGAGGAGCACGAGGTGCTGGTCGCGGCCAAGCATCTTTCGAACAGCCGCAGCATCCGACCGGTCGAGGCCCTGGGCGTCACCTATGTGCATTTCATGTGCGACCGCCACGAGGTGGTGCTGGCCAATGGCTGCTGGACGGAGTCGTTCCAGCCCGGCGACTATTCGCTGAACGGTCTCGGCAATGCCCAGCGCAACGAGATCTTCGAGATTTTCCCGGAGCTTGTCGGGGTCGAGGGGCGCAAGTCCTACACCTCCGCGCGCCGGACGCTGAAGCGCTACGAGGCGAGCCTGCTGCGCCATTGAGGCGCCGGTCGCGGGCCGGGGAGGGAGGACCATGCCGGGTCTGGACGAAACGGTGAGGGGAGCGGCGCCGGGGGCCTTGTCGCTCCTCTCCGGCGCGGTTCCGCCGGCGGTGCGGCTGGTCTATGGCCAAGCCGATGCGACCCTCGACCGGGTCGAACCGCTCGACGCGGAGAACCGGACCGCCGGGGCGACCGATGTCGGCGGGATTCTGGCACGGATTCCCTGCTTCACGTCCGGCAGTCTGATCGCGACCGGACACGGCGAATGTCCGGTCGAGGACCTGCGCCCCGGCGACCGGGTGGTCACGCGCGACAACGGGGTGCAGCAAGTGCTCTGGACCGGTGGCAGGGAGTTCGGCTGGCGCGATCTCGGGCTCCTGCCGCTGTTGCGTCCGGTCCTGATCCGCGCCGGGTCGCTCGGCGACGGGCTGCCGGTGCGCGATCTGCTCCTGTCGCCCAATCACCGGCTGCTGGTGCGGTCCCGGGGCGACGGACACACGGCCCCCGAAGAGGCGCTGGTCGCGGCGCGCGACCTCGTCGGCCGGCCCGGGGTCGAGGTCGTGGCCCCCGCCGCCGTCAGCTATCTTCAGGTGCTCTTCGCCCGGCACGAGGCGATCCTCGCCGATGGCGTCTGGACCGAGAGCTTTCAGGCGGGGGCTGCGGCGCTGGACGCGATGCCGGAGGCCGCGCGGGGCGCCGTCCGGGCGGTTCTGCCGGACGCTGGCGACGCGGACGGGGCGGGTCCGGCGCCGGTTCGGCCGGAGATTTCGGGCGCCGAAATCGGCATGTTCCACTGCTGACGCGCGCCATTCCTCATAAGCGATCCCCGACCGGTTTTGACACGCGTGGGTTGTTTTTCCCCATTAAATCAAGCCGATTCGGAAGTAAATGCCGTGAGACTGCCTTAATAGGGTCCGAATCCCGGGCTAGATCTACAGCGACGCCGTGTTGTTGGTGTACAAATGTGTTGCGAGGGCTTTCGGAGATGGACGGCGAAACAAGAAGAACACGAGCAGGCAGCCGGGCGAACGTGTCCGGATCGTCATCCTCCGATAGATCCTCGCGCCGGGCGTCCGCGCCCCATACCCCCTGTTTCACCGCCGGAACCGAGATCGCCACCCATCGCGGCCCGGTCCCGATCGAGGATCTGCGCGCCGGCGACCGGGTCCTGACGCGCGACAACGGCTATCGCCCGATCCGCTGGATCGGGGCGCGCCGGTTCGATGCCGCCGTGCTGGCCGACTATCCCGAGCTTCAGCCGGTGCGGATCCCGGCCGGCGCCCTCGGTGCCGGGCGCCCGGCGCGCGACATCGTCGTCAGCCCGCAGCACCGCATGCTCCTGGCCGGGGCCGAGGCGATCGGGCTGGCCGGCGAGAGCGAGATCCTGGTGGCGGCGGTCGATCTGATCGGCTTCGGCGTGGCCGAACCGGCGCGGCTCGACGCGGTGGTCTACTTCCACATCCTCTTCGACGCGCATGAGATCGTCTGGGCGAATGGCTGCTGGAGCGAAAGCTTCCTGCCGGAGGCGGCGGCGCTCGACGGGTTGCATACCGCCCAGCGCCGCGAGGTCCTGACGATCTTTCCCGAGCTTGCGACCGGCGACGGCCAGGCCGCCTTCGGTCTGGCGCGGGCCGCCTTCGTGCCGGCCGCCCCGGTTCGGGTCGCCATCGCGGCCTGAACCCCGGGGGCGCAGAGGGGGGCGGGATCAGCCGCCCCGGCGGCGCCACGCCTCCCAGTCCTCCGGCGTGTCGAGATCGGTGACCGCCCGCCGTCCGGGCAGCGCGCAGGTCCGCAGCTTTTCCCCCTCCAGCACCACGCGGCCGCCGCGATCGCCGGTCAGGACTGCCATTCCCTGCATCAGCCGCCGTGGCAGGATCACCGGATGCCCGGCCTCCGCGCCATCCTCGGTCGTCGCGCGGAGCGGGCAGGTCGGATCCTCCTCGAAGGCGGCGATCAGCCGGGCGAGGTCGCGGCCGTCGATCCCGGGCATGTCGGGCAAAAGGATCATCAGCCCCTCGGCCTGGCCGATCTCGCGCGCGCCGGCGCGCAAGCTCGCCGCCATGCCTTCATGCGCGTCGGGGACCGGCACGACCCGCAGCCCGAGCCCCATCAGCACCGCCCGCCGCGCCGGCACCAGCGGGCCGGAGGCGGGCAGGGTGACGATGACCCGCGCGCCGGTCCCGACCGCGAGCGCCGCGATATGGCGCAGCACCGGCTCGCCCCCGACCTCTTCGAGGAGCTTGTCGGAGCCGCGCATGCGCCGCGATGCGCCGGCGGCGGGAATGAGGATCGCGAGGTCGGTCATGCGGCACCTCCTCCGCCGGGTGGCCCGGCCTGCCGGCAGTCGATCGTGGCGTCAACTATCGGCGTGGGGAGGGTTTGGCGCAAGGGGGGGGCCGGGTCCGGTCGTCTGATGCGCATGACGCCGCTCTCCCGGCCCTTCGCTTTCGCTTCGGGCGTTCGGCGGGGAAAACGTCCACGGGATTGTGTCCGTG
>WOZM01000090.1:18325-24939 GCA_011620265.1 Paracoccaceae bacterium | reverse complement strand
GGCGCGGAACTCGTGGTGCTGGCGCGCTACATGCAGGTGCTGTCCGATGCGCTCTGCCGCAAGATGGCGGGGCGGATCATCAACATCCACCATTCCTTCCTGCCCAGCTTCAAGGGCGCGAACCCCTACCGGCAGGCCTTCACCCGGGGCGTGAAGCTGATCGGCGCGACGGCGCATTACGTCACCGCCGACCTCGACGAAGGCCCGATCATCGAGCAGGACACGGTGCGCGTCACCCATGCCCAGAGCCCCGAGGATTACGTCAGCCTCGGCCGCGACGTGGAGGCGGCGGTGCTGAGCCGCGCGATCCACGCCCATATCCATCACCGGGTCTTCGTGAACGGCAACAAGACCGTGGTCTTTCCCGCCTCGCCCGGCAGCTATGCCTCCGAGAGGATGGGATAGCGGGCGCATCCGTCCCGGTCGGCCGGGCGCAGGGTTCCAGCCTGGCCCCTCACTCCAGATAGCGCATCGGATCGACGCTGTCATAGCCGTTGCGCACTTCGAAATGCATGAAGGCGGGGCTGCCGGCGCGGACCCTGGCGATCGGCTGCCCGCGCGCGACGGTGTCGCCCTTGGACACCGTGATCCCGTCGATATTGGCATAGACCGTCAACAGGTTGCCCTCGTGCCGGATCACCAGGATCGGCACCTGCTCGGTATCCTTGGTGATCGCGGCGACGGTGCCGTCCCCGGCCGCGCCAATCGCGGTGCCGGCGCCGGCCGCGATGTCGATGCCTTCGTTCTTCTTCTTCTGGTAGCCGCGGATGATCTTGCCGGTGACCGGCATGGAGAGTTTCGCAGTGCCGGAGGCGGCGGTCTTCTGCGCGCCGAGATCGGCGGCGGGCGGGGTCTTGACCGGTTCGGCCGCAGGCGTGGTCTTTTCCGACGGCAGCGGTTTCGCGGCCGAGGGCGGCGTCGGGGTGGGCGAGCCCTGGCCGGGGGCCGTCACCACTTCGCGCACCGGCGCTGTCGCGGTGGCGACGGGGATCAGCAGCGTCTGGCCCTCGCGCACCGAAAGGTCGGGGCCGAGGCCGTTCCAGTCGGCCAGCGCCTTGACGTTGACGTTGTAGAGCCGGGCGACGGAATAGGCGGTCTCGCCGCGCATCACCCGGTGGCGGATCGGCTCGGTATTGCCGATGGTCGAGGTGCCGACACCCGTCGCGGCCGGAGCGGCGGGCTGGCCCGCGCCCGCCCGGTCGATGGCGCCAGAGGCGATCGCGGTCACGTCGATCGGGCGGCTCGTGACCGGCGCGCCGGTCAGCGGGGAGGGTTCGGCCACCCGGCGCGGCAGGGCGAGCACCTCGCCGTCGCGCAAGGCCGTGCCGGGGGCGACGGCGTTGTAGCTGGCAAGCTCGCCCGCCGGCACGCCGATCCGGGCGGCGACGCTGTCGACGGTGTCGCCGCGCCGCGCCACCGCGACCTGGTAGCCGGGATAGGAGATGATGCCGCGCGCGTCCGCCGCCGGCCGCGCCGCCACCGCGCCCGCCGCCGTCGAGGTGTCGAGCCCGGTCCCGCCGAAGCGCCTCAGATCCGCGTCGAACCCGCCGCCCGGCTGGCAGGCGGTGAGCATCAGGACGCCGATCCCGAGGATGGGCAGGCGGAAGGTATGGGTCGGGAAAGCTCTCATCGCTCGTATCCTCATCATCTCGCGGGGACCCTGTTGGCCGGGTCTCTCCTCCATGGCCGGGCCGGTCTCAGTCCTGCGCCAGCCCTTCGACCAGCGGCACGAAGCGCACCGGCCGTAATTCCTCGTACTCGTAGCCCTGAGGCGCACGCGTCACCTTGATCAGGCTCTGCACCGTGTCCGACTGCCCCACCGGCAGCACCATGATACCGCCGATCCGAAGCTGAGCCAAGAGCGGCCCCGGCGGGTCCTCGGCCGCCGCGGTGACGATGATCCGGTCGAAGGGCGCCTGGTCGGGCAGGCCGTGGCTGCCGTCGCCGGCGATGGCGGTGATGTTGGTCAGGTCGAGGGCGGCGAAGATCTTCTCGGCCTCGCGCACCAGCCGCCGGTGCCGGTCGATCGTGTAGACCCTGCGGGCGAGATGCGAAAGGATCGCGGCCTGGTAGCCGGAGCCGGTGCCCACCTCCAGCACCTTGTCGCGCGGGCTGACCTGCAAGGCCTGGGTCATCAGCCCCACGACCGAGGGCTGGCTGATCGTCTGGCCGCAGGCGATGGGCAGCGGCATGTCCTCGTAGGCGCGGTCGGTGAAGATGCCGGTGACGAAGGCGCCGCGGTCGATCTTCTCCATCGCCGTCAGCACCCGGGCATCGGTGACGCCCTTGGAGCGGAGCGCGTAGAGAAAGCGCATCTTCCGCTCGGCGAGGTCGGTCATGCGAGCCGCGCCTCCAGCTCGGAGAGCGCGTCATGCGCGGTGAGGTCCGCCCGCATCGGCGTGATCGAGACATAGCCGTCGAGATTGGCCGCGACATCGGTGCCGGGCGCGGTCGGCAGGTGCTGCGGCCCGCCGGTGATCCAGAGGAACTTCTTGCCCGAGGGCGAGATATGCGGCTCGACCCCGAAGAAGGTGTCGGTGCGGTAGCCCTGCGCCGCGACCTTCATTCCCTTCACGTCGCGCGCGGCGACGGGCGGGAAGTTGACGTTGTAGAAAAGCCGGTAGTCGCCCTTGTCCCAGACCGCCTTGTCCAGAAGCGCGCGCACGACGGCGGTGCCGTGGTCGCGGGCGGCCTCGAACGGCGTTTCGAGGTCATCGGTCAGGGGGCCCATGAACTGCGACAGCGCAATGGCGGGCAGACCCTGAAGCGCGGCCTCCATCGCGCCGCCGACGGTGCCGGAATAGAGCACGTTCTCGGCCGCGTTGTTGCCGCGGTTGACCCCGGACAGGACGAGGTCGGGGCGGTCGCCCTGAAGCACGTCGTAGAGCCCGGCAAGCACGCAGTCGGCGGGGCTGCCCTCGGCCGCGTAGCGGCGGGGGCCGAGCTTCAGGATCATCATCGGATGGGTGTAGCTGATCGCATGTCCGACGCCGGATTGCTCGAAGGCCGGGGCGACGGTCCAGACCTCGCCGCCGGGTCCGGCGATCTCCTCCGCGATTGCGGTCAGGATGTCGAGTCCCGGAGCGTTGATGCCGTCGTCGTTGGTGATCAGGATGCGCATGACCGGCCTCTTGCTGCTTGGTCCCTGACTAAACCAGCAGGCGACAAGGGTAAAGCGCGCGCTGCGGTGATCAGAGTGACGCGACCAGGCGGGCGGCCTCGTCATGGATATCGGCGAGGCCGGCGCGATCCTCGCCGGGAAAGAAGCGGGCGCGGGTGGCGGTGGCCATCGGGCGCGGGCGCTCGATCAGGATCCGGGGGCCGATCTTCGCGGTCTCGGCCTGCCAGCTTTTCGCCAGCGCGATCTGCGCGGCCTTGGTGGACCCGTAGGCGCCGAAGAACTTCTCGCCGGCGCGGGGGTCGTCGAGGAAGAGCGCGGTGCCCGTGCCGGCGCGGAGCAGGGGTTCGAGAAGCGGGATCAGCGTCGCCGTGGCCCGGATGTTGCAGGCGATGGACTTGTCGATGTCCTTCATGTCGAGATGGCCGGCGGGGCTGAGCGGGGCGGCATGGACCGCCGCATGGACCCAGAGCCCGAGCCGCCCCCAGCGCGCGGCGACGGACTGGGCGAGATGCTCCATCGCCCTGGCGTCGGTGACGTCCATCGGCGCCAGCGTGGCGCTGCCGCCGGCGGCCTTGATGCGGTCGTCGAGCTCTTCGAGGCCCCCCGTTGTGCGGGCGACGGCGAGGACATGCCAGCCGGCGGCGCCGAGCGCCGCGGCGAGCGCGAAGCCGAGGCCGCGCGAGGCGCCGGTGACGAGGGCGATTTTGGGATCGGATGCGTCGGTCATGGCGCCCCTTTGGCATCGGCGCAGGTCGGGCGCAACAGATTTGATTGACAGGGCGCCGCGCTGCGGCGAGATTGCGCGGCAAACCTGACAGAGGAAGGATCGCCAGATGACTCTCTCCAAGGCCCTCGTGCCGTCCCAGTCGCTCCTGACCCGCGCGGTCATGGTTCTGGGCGGATCGCTCTTCATCGCTCTGGCCGCACAGGTCTCGGTGGGCTTTCCGGTGCCGATGTCGCTGCAGACGCTGGCGATCCTGATCGTCGGCCTCGGCTTCGGGGCGCGGATGGGCGCGCTGACGCTGGTCGCCTACCTCGCCGAGGGCGCGATGGGGCTGCCGGTCTTCGCCGGCGGCGCCTCGGCGCCCGCGTTGATGGGGCCGACCGCCGGGTTCCTCTACGGCTTCGTCCTCATGGCCTGGATCGCCGGCTTCGCGACCGACCGGGGCGCCAGGGGCTTCCTGCCGATGGCGCTCGCGGCGCTCGTCGCCTCGGCGCTGCTCTACATTCCCGGCCTCGCCTGGCCGGCGCTGGTGATGGGCAAGACTGTCCCTGAGCTCCTCTCGGGCTGGATGCTGCCCTTCCTTGCCGGCGACGCGGTCAAGGCGGTGATGGCGGCGCTGGTCGTCGCCGGCGGCTGGGCGGCGCTGAAGTCGCGCAAGGCCTGATCTCGGGCCTTGCCGGAGCCAAGGCTCGAACGCCGCCCTTCGGGGCGGCGTTTTCCGTTGGATCACTCCTTGCCGTGGAGCCGGGAAAGGGCGGCCTCGCAAAGCCCGAGCGGCTCCCATTCGCAGCCCGCGCAGAGGTGGCGAAGACTGCCCATGGGCACCGACGCCCGGATCCGTGCCTTCGCCTCTCCCCATGTCAGCCGGTCGCCGGGCGCGAGGTTCAGCGCGAAGCCATGGGCCGCGTCGAGCGCGTCGATCTTCGCCTGGGCTTCGCAGCCCTCGCCCCGGCGTTTGGGGCAGGGGGCGCAGATGTCGTCGGCCGCCCCCGCGACCTCGATCACCGTCGCGTCGCCGCCTTCGGCCCGCAGCCGTCCCCTGACGATGGCCGCCATGTTCGCGGTGAAGCCGTCGGAATAGCCCTTGCCCTCGAAGCCGAGCGAGCAGAGGAAATGGTGCGGGCGGTAGCGGACGGGCGCACCCTCGCTCACTCCGCCGCCTTCATCTCGAAGCCCTTGGCGATCTGGTCCGACGGCGCGATCGGGTATTCGCCGGAAAAGCAGGCGTCGCAATATTGCGGATGCGCCTTGTTGCGCCCGCCCGCCTCGCCAGCGGCGCGATAAAGCCCGTCGAGCGAGATGAACTTGAGGCTGTCGACCCCGATCCAGTCGCGCATCTCGTCCTCCGACATCGTCGCTGCCAGAAGCTTGCCGCGCTCGGGCGTGTCGACGCCGTAAAAGCAAGGCCAGGCGGTGGGCGGCGAGGCGATGCGGAAATGCACTTCGGCCGCGCCCGCGTCGAGGATCATGTCCTTGATCTTGCGGCTTGTGGTGCCGCGCACCACCGAGTCGTCGACGAGGATCACGCGCTTGCCCTTGATCAGCGCCCGGTTGACGTTGAGCTTCAGGCGGACCCCCATGTTGCGGATCTGCTCGGTCGGCTCGATGAAGGTCCGGCCCATATACTGGTTGCGGATGATCCCCATGCCGTAGGGGATGCCGCTTTCGGCCGCGTAGCCGATCGCCGCCGGGGTGCCGCTGTCGGGCACCGGGCAGACGAGGTCGGCCTCGACCGGCGCCTCGCGGGCCAGTTCCACGCCGATCTGGCGGCGAGTCTCGTAGACCGAGCGGCCGCCGAGGATGCTGTCGGGCCGCGAGAAATAGACATGTTCGAAGATGCAGAAGCGCGACTTCGCCTGACCGAAGGGGCGCGAACTTTCCACCTTGCCCCTGGAGATCACGACCATCTCGCCCGGCTCGATCTCGCGCACGAATTCGGCGCCGATGATGTCGAGGCCGCAGGTCTCGGACGAGAGCGCATAGCCGTCGTCGCCGATCTTGCCGAGGACGAGGGGGCGCACGCCGAGCCCATCGCGCACGCCGATCAGCTTGGTGCGGGTCATCGCGACAACCGAAAAGGCGCCCTCGACCGCGCGCAATGCGTCCTTCATGCGTTCGGAGATCGACTTCTGGATCGACCGCGCCATCAGGTGGATGATGCATTCGCTGTCCGACGAGGACTGGAAGATCGCGCCACGCTCGATCAGGTCGCGCCGCAGCGAGGTCGCGTTGGTGAGGTTGCCGTTATGGGCGATGGCGACGCCGCCCATCGACAGTTCGCCGAAGAACGGCTGCACGTCGCGGATCGCGGTCGGACCCTTGGAGCCGGCGGTGGAATAGCGCACATGGCCGATGGCGAGGCTGCCGGGCAGCGTCTCCATCACGTCGGGCTTGGTGAAGTTGTCGCGCACGTAGCCGAATCGCTTGGCGTTGTTGAAGCCCTCGGCCGGGTCATAGGCGACGATGCCGCCCGCCTCCTGGCCGCGATGCTGAAGCGCGTGCATCCCGAGGGCCACGAAATTCGCGGCGTCGGTCACACCGATGACGCCGAAGACGCCGCACTCCTCCTTCAACTTGTCGTCGTCGAAGGGGTGGGCGAGGTGTCTGCGCATCGCGCGAGTCTCCGAATCCGGGCAGGAGGATTTGCCCCCCGTTTAGAGCCAACCGCCGCCCATGTCACGCCCATGTAACAGGCGGACCGCGAAGAACCGGTCAGTTGCCGGGGACGGTCAACGTCCTGGCGCCGGTTCCCTCGGTCCCGGTGGTGGT
>WOZM01000090.1:0-18225 GCA_011620265.1 Paracoccaceae bacterium | reverse complement strand
CGGTGGTGGTCCCGGTGGTCGTTTCGGTGGGCGCGCCGCAATCGCCGACGAGGTCCTGATAGCGCGCGAGAATCCAGCCCGGCGCGTCCTCCGGCACCTCCGCGTTCAGCCGCTCCTGCAGCGAGGCGAAGACCTTGGCCGATTGCGACCCGTCGACGACGGGCACGGTCGAATTCACCAGCACCCGGTCGTAGACGACGAAGGCCACGGCGACGAGAAGGATGCCGCGCAGGACGCCGAAGAGGAAGCCGAGCCCCTGGTCGATGCCGCCGAGCGCCGAGCGCTGGACAGCCGAGGAAAAGAGCGGCGTGAAGATCGACATGACGATGAGCGAAAGCGCGAAGACGCCGGCGAAGGCGGCGATGATCGACAATTCGCAACTGTCGCCGAGGAACTTGTCGAGGACCGGGATCTGCTTGATCAGCGGTTCGGCCTGCGGCGCGAAGATGAAGGCGAGCACCGCCGCCGCGACCCAGCCCGCGATGGCGAGGATCTCGCGCACGAAGCCCCGGCTGTAGGCCAGGATCGCCGACATCAATATGATGACGGCCACCACGGCGTCGACGATCGTGAAACCTTCCATGCCCTCGCTCCTCGCGTTCAGCCCGCGGCAAACATCTCGCCGACAAACGTCGCCAGATCGGGCATCTTGCGCACCCGCATCCCGTCGCCGGGCTCGAATTTCGAGCGGTCCGGCGCGACTGCCTGTGAGAAACCAAGTTTTTGCGCTTCTTTCAACCTGTTTTCGGTCTGGCCGACGGGACGTAACGCGCCCGAGAGGCTGATTTCGCCGAA
The DNA here is from genome assembly GCA_011620265.1 of Paracoccaceae bacterium. Lineage (GTDB taxonomy): Bacteria > Pseudomonadota > Alphaproteobacteria > Rhodobacterales > Rhodobacteraceae > Albidovulum. The sequence goes on along the minus strand of WOZM01000090.1, from coordinate 17,430 downwards.
AACCACCATGTCGGGCGGCAGCGCCACATCCTCGCGCGCCGAAAGCAGCGCCGCGGCAACCGCGAGGTCGGCGGCGGGTTCGGAGACCCGCATGCCGCCGGCGACGTTGAGAAAGACGTCGAGCCCGGCGAAGGGAATGCCGCAGCGGGATTCGAGCACCGCGAGGATGGTCGAGAGCCGCCCGCTGTCGAGCCCCACGACGGTCCGGCGCGGGGTGCCGAGCGTCGAGGGCGCGACGAGGGCCTGGATCTCGGTCAGCACCGGGCGGGTGCCCTCGATCCCGGCGAAGACCGCCGAGCCGGGGCTCGCCTGCCCGCGTTCGGACAGAAAGAGCGCCGAGGGGTTCGCGACCTCGGCCAGCCCCGCGCCGGTCATCTCGAAGACGCCGATCTCGTCGGCGGGGCCGAAACGGTTCTTGACGGCCCGCAGGATGCGGAACTGGTGGCCGCGCTCGCCCTCGAAATAGAGGACCGTGTCGACCATGTGCTCGACCACGCGGGGGCCGGCGATCTGGCCGTCCTTGGTGACATGGCCGACGAGGATGACCGAGGTGCCGCGCTTCTTGGCGAAGCTCACCAGTTCGTGCGCGGCGGCTCGGACCTGGGAGACGGAGCCCGGGGCCGAGTCCACGTGATCGGCCCACATGGTCTGGATCGAGTCGATGATCGCGAGGTCGGGCCGCGTCGCGTCGAGTGTCGTGAGGATGTCGCGCAGGTTGGTCTCGGCGGCAAGCTGGACCGGCGCGTCGGACAGGTCGAGGCGCTGGGCGCGCATCCGCACCTGCGCGCTCGCCTCCTCGCCCGAGACATAGAGACAGGACAGGCCGCTCCGCGCGAAACTCGCGGCGGCCTGCAAAAGCAGCGTCGACTTGCCGATGCCGGGATCGCCGCCGACGAGGATCGCCGAAGCCGGCACGAGGCCGCCGCCGAGCACCCGGTCAAGCTCTCCGAGGCCGGAGGCGGCGCGGGGTGGCGGGGCTTCGTGCGTGGAGAGTGTCGTCAGCTCGATCCGCCGGCCCTTGGCAGCGCCGAGCGTCCTGGTCGCGGGGCCGGCCGAGAGCGGCGCCTCCTCGACGATGGAGTTCCACGCCCCGCAGGCATCGCAGCGCCCGGTCCACTTCTTGTGGACGGCACCGCATTCGGCGCAGGTGAAGGAGGAGCCGGATTTCGCCATGCGCCCTTCCTGCCCGAAGGGGCCGGGGCCCGCAAGGGCGGAGCGGGGGCGCTGCCCCCGTCCCGGACAGGGTCCGGGACTCCCCCGGGATATTTGCGGCAAGATGAAGCGCGAAGTGGTTCAGGCTTTCTTAACCATGATCCGGTCTGATCGGAGCTGCGGTACAGGCGGGGACGCCGATGACCGCGCAAGGTGAAGCGCCCCGTTGCCCCTTGGCCGAGCCAGCGGCGACGGGGCGTGACACGCCCTTCATCTTGCCGGAACTCTCCCCGCCGCAGGGTGAGCCGGGGAATGCGATCGTCCGGCGGACGACCGTCCCGGCGAACGCGTCAGCGGGCCTTCGACGGCAGCCGCGCGCGCTCGGTCAGGTGCGAGATCGCGAGGCTCGCGAGGATGCAGGCCGTGAAGAGGTAAAGCCCCCAGGCGGTCTCGATCCGTCCGACGCCGATGCCCCTGGCCAGCACGATGTAGAGCGCGATGAGGAAGATGTCCGCCATCGCGAGCCGGCCGAGTGCATGGAGCACGCCGAGAATGCGCGGCGAGGCGAGGCGGAACTGCACCAGCGCGAGGCCGATCGTCTTCATGTAGGGGGCGAAGACCGCGAGGAAGGTGACGAGAAGTGCCAGCGCCACGTCCTTTTCCCAGAGCGCCTGCAGCCCGGTCACGACCGAGACCTCGTCGAGCTCGAAGAACGGCAGGAGGCCCGCGCGCAGGAGCGGCGCGAACCACGCGACCGGAAAGAGGACCAGAAGAAGGAGGTTCGCGATGCGCAGCATTGCGGCAGGGTTACACCAGCCGGCCGTGAGCGCCAAGGGGCGGCGTCAGTAGACCATCTTCCGCCGCCGCCGCCGGAGCGCCACCACGACGAAGAGCCAGATCCAGAAGCAGAGCCACGAGAGGCCGAGCGCCAGCGCGTGGATGCCGCCAAGCTCGGTTCCGTCCGAACCGAGCGCCAAGGCGGCGATGCCGACGACGCCGAGATTGAAGGCCAGCGCCGCCGCCGAAACCGCCGCACCGGCCATCGGCCAGAGCCCGCGGCGGCCACGGCGACGCACATGCCCGGCCCGCTTGAGACAAGCGCGCAGGCTGAGGATCGGGGGGATACAGAAAAGGGCAATCAATACGTAGAGTGCGGGCAAGGCGCCCTGAGCCGAAGTCATTGTGCCTCTCCAGCCCTCGTCCCATCGTGGGAAGGCTAGGCAGGGATTGGCGAAAAGTCAAATTTTCCCGAGAGGTTAGGCGGAGAACTGCCAGTATGGCGCCGCCACCGATCAGCGCACGGCCTCGATCGGCCCCTCGGCCCTGCCATGGATGAACTGCTGGACGTAAGGGTCTGGCGTCTCGTCCATTTCCGCGATGGGGCCGGTCCACTGGATGACCCCGTCATGCAGCATCGCCACCCGGTCGGCGATGGCGCGGACCGAGCTCATGTCATGGGTGATCGTCATCGCCGTCGCGCCCATCTCGGTCACGATTTCCCGGATCAATTCGTTGATGACGCCGGCCATGATCGGGTCGAGGCCGGTCGTCGGCTCGTCGAAGAAGATGATCTCGGGCTCGGCGGCGATGGCACGGGCGAGGCCCACGCGTTTCTGCATGCCGCCCGAAAGCTCGGCCGGGAAGAGATCGGCGGTCTCGGGCTTCAGCCCGACCCGCCGCAGCTTCTCGATGGCGATCTCGCGCGCCTCGGCCTTGGGCCGCTTCAGCGAGCCGCGCAGGAGCCGGAAGGCGACGTTTTGCCAGACCGGCAGCGAGTCGAAGAGCGCGCCGCCCTGGAAAAGCATGCCGAAGCGGGCGAGGAAGGCGTCGCGGGCCTTGGTGCCGGCGTCCTCGCCATTCACCGCGATCATGCCGCTATCGGGATGAACAAGACCGAGGATGCATTTGAGAAGAACGGATTTTCCGGTCCCGGAGCCGCCGATGATCACCATGCTCTCGCCCGAGGGAATCGTCAGGTTGACGCCGCGCAACACGCGGTTCTTGCCGAAGGCCTTGTGGACGTCCGTAAGCGTGATCATGCGGCGAAGAAGACCTCCGTCAGCAGGTAGTTGGCAGCGAAGATCAGGACCGAGGCGGCGACGACGGCCGATTTGGTCGCCCGGCCGACGCCCTGCGCGCCCCGCTCGGAATGCATGCCGTAATAGCAGCCCATCAGCGCCACGATGAAGCCGAAGGCCGCGCCCTTCCAGAGCCCCGACACCACGTCCCAGACCTCGAGGAATTCGCGGGTGTTCCGGAGATAGGCGGCCGGGTTGAAGCCGAGCCGGCTCACGCCCACGAGGTAGCCGCCGAAGATGCCGATGCTGTCGCCCACGGCGACGAGGACCGGCACCGCGAGGGTCGCGGCCAGGACCCGCGGAACCGTGAGATATTTCATCGGATGGGTGGAGAGCGTCACCAGCGCGTCGAGCTGTTCGGTCACCTTCATCGTGCCGATCTCGGCGGCGATGGAGGAGGCGACGCGCGCCGCGACCATCAGGCCGCCGAGGACCGGCCCGAGCTCGCGCACCATGCCGATGGCGACGATCGAGGGCACCACCGCCTCGGCCGAGAAACGCGCGCCGCCGGCATAGATCTGCAAGGCCAGCGCGCCGCCGGTGAAGAGCGCGGTCATGCCGACGACCGGCAGGCTGAACCAGCCGATCTGCATCAGCGCCTGACCGAATTCCTTCGGGTAGAAGGGCGGGCGCAGGAGGTGGCTGATCGTCTCGCCGGCGAAGATCGCGATCCGGCCGAGCGTGGTGAGGCCGAGCAGAACGAGGCGTCCGATGGCGGCGAGGGGCGCGAGGAGGCTCATGCGGTCGCTCCCTTGTGGATGCGCGCGTAGCGGGGGCCGAGCGCGGTCAGGATCTCGTAGCCGATGGTGCCGGCGGCCTCGGCGAGCGTATCGACGCCCTGCGCGGGGCAGAGGATGTCGAGCGCCTCGGGCGGCTCCGCGAGGTGGGTCACGTCGGCGCCCGTCATGTCCATCGAGACCCGGCCGACGAGCGGGCAGGGCGTCGCGCCGGCGAAGACCCGTGCCCGCCCGGTCATTGCCCGGATCAGGCCGTCGGCATAGCCCGCGGCCAGCGTCGCGACGCGCGAAGGTCGCGGTGCGGTCCAGGTGTTGCCGTAGCCCACCGTCTCGCCCGGCGCCACGTCGCGGATCTGGATGACCGGCAGCGAGAGGGTGACGACGGGATGTGCCGCCGCGAAGGGCTGGCCGCCGTAAAGGCCGATGCCGGGGCGGGTCAGGTCGAAATGATAGTCGCGGCCAAGCAGGATGCCGCCGGTCGCGGCGAGCGACCGCGCGACGCCGGCGCCGTCGGTCATGCGGCGGAAGGCGCCAAGCTGGGCGGCGTTCATCGGGCGATCCGGTTCGTCCGCGCAGGCGAGATGCGACATCAGAAGCCGGGGCTTCTCCGCCAGCAGCGTCGGGGCGAGCGCCTGCCACTCGGCCTCCTCCATCCCGAGCCGGTTCATGCCGGTATCGAGCTGGACGCCGAAGGGATGGCCCGGAAGCGCCGCCCGGTGCCGCCGCGCCTGCTCCGGCGCGTTCAGAAGCGGGATCAGGGCCGCGTCGCGGATCGCGGCTGAATCGCCGTCCATGTGGCCGGAGAAGACGAAGATGTCGGGGCTGGGTCCGAGCGTCCGCCGCAGTTCCGCCCCTTCCTCGGCCAGCGCCACGAAGAAGCTCCGCGCCCCGGCGGCGGCGAGCGCGGCCGCCACCCGCGCCGCGCCGAGACCGTAGGCATCGGCCTTCACGACGGCGCCGGCCTCTGCCTCGCCCATGGCGGCGAGCGCCCGCCAGTTCGCGGCGATGGCGTCGAGGTCGATGGTGAGGGTCGCGCGGGCCATGGCGGCGGTTTTGACAGCTTGTCCCGCAAGGTCAAGAGGAAAGCAGGCGTCCCCGGGACTGGGGGAACCCCGCGCCATCGGCGCCGTGCAGGCGCCCCGGAGGTCAGAACCCGTCGCCGCCACCCTGCTGCCAGGGCTTGACGAGGTTGCCGAAGCGGGTGAAGCGACCCTCGAAGCTCAGTTCGACATGGCCGATCGGGCCGTGGCGCTGCTTGCCGATGATCACCTCGGCCTTGCCGTGCACCTGCTCCATGACCTCCTGCCAGGCCGCCATCTTGTCGAGCTCGTGATCCCCGGGCTTCTCGCGTTCCTTGTAGTATTCGTCGCGGTAGACGAACATCACCACGTCGGCATCCTGCTCGATCGAGCCGGATTCGCGGAGATCCGAAAGCTGCGGCCGCTTGTCCTCGCGGCTCTCGACCTGGCGGGAAAGCTGCGACAAGGCCACGACGGGAATATTGAGTTCCTTGGCTATCGCCTTGAGACCCTGGGTAATTTCCGAAACCTCGTTGACCCGGCTGTCCTTGGCCGAGGCGGGGCGCACGAGCTGGAGATAATCCACCATCAGCACGTCGAGCCCGTGCGTCCGCTTCAGCCGCCGCGCCCGCGCGGCGAGCTGCGAGATCGGCACGGCGGGCGTGTCGTCGATATAGAGCGGGCAGGCCTCGAGCGCCTTCGCGGCCTCGACGAAGCGGCGGAACTCGGCTTCGGTCATGTCGCCGCGGCGGATGTTCTCGGACGGCACCTCGGAGGCTTCGGAGAGGATCCGCGCCGCGAGCTGTTCGGACGACATCTCGAGCGAGAAGAAGCCGACGACCCCGCCTTCGACCGCCCCCTCGGACCCGTCGTGACGCTTGCCGCGCTTGTAGGCCTTGGCGATGTTGAAGGCGATGTTGGTGGCGAGCGAGGTCTTGCCCATCGACGGTCGCCCCGCGAGGATCAGGAGGTCCGACGGGTGCAGCCCGCCGAGCTTCTTGTCGAGATCGGTAAGCCCGGTCGAGATCCCGGCCAGCCCGCCGTCGCGCTGATAGGCGGCAAGCGCGGACTGCACCGCCTCGGTCGTGGCCTTCAGGAACGAGACGAAGCCCTTTTCCACGGTGCCCTGTTCGCCGAGCGTGTAGAGCCGCTGCTCGGCCTCGACGATCTGGTCCTTCGGGTCGTTGTCGACCTCGATCGACCGGGCGCGGGCGCTGATGTCCTGGCCGAGCCGCATCAGCTCGCGCCGCACCGCAAGGTCGTAGATCATCTGCGCGTAGTCGCGCGCCGCGAAGGCGGAAATCGCGGCGCCGGCGAGCCGCGCGAGATAGGCGGGCCCGCCGAGCGCCTTCAGCCCCTCGTCCTCCTCCAGATAGCCTTTCAGCGTCACCGGAGAGGCGAGCGCGTTCTTCTGGATCCGCGCCACCGCGATCTCGAAGATGCGGGCGTGGACCGGCTCGAAGAAATGCTCGGCCTTCACGAGGCTCGCGATCCGGTCGTAGATGTCGTTGTTCGTCAGGACCGCCCCGAGGAGCTGCTGCTCGGCCTCGATATTATGCGGAAGCGTATCGGTCTCCGCCTGCGGCTGAACCGCGCGGATCGTCGCCACGTCGTTCATTCTGTCCCCCGTTTTCGGCCAAGGGATATGCGCCATCCGGGCTTCCCATGCAAATTGTATATTGCTGTGGATGAGCGGTGGATAAGCGCGCTGCCCCAAGATGATGCGGCCGAGCGGCACCCGATGTCAACATCTGTGCCAGGCATCGGGGCAGGCCGGCCAGGACCGGCCGATGCCGTGCCGTCATTCCTTGCGGTTCGCAGCCTGCCAGGCGCGGGGGTCGGTCAGGAAGGTCTCGACCGCGTCGAGGGTGCCCGCGTCGAAGGCGCCCGATTCGCGCGCCTCGGCCAGAACGTCCCACCAGGTGCAGAGGAAATGCAGCGCCACGCCGTGATCGGCGAGGGTCTTCACCGTCCCGGGGAAGATGCCGTAGTAGAAGATCACCGCGGTATGGGCGCAGGTCGCGCCCGTCTCGCGGATCGCGTCGACGAAGGAGAGCTTCGAGCCGCCGTCGGTCGCGAGGTCCTCGACGAGAAGCACGCGCTGGCCCTCGCTCATCGCGCCTTCGATCCGCGCGTTGCGGCCGTAGCCCTTGGGCTTCTTGCGCACATAGGTCATCGGCAGCGCCAGCCGCTCGGCCACGAGGGCCGCGAAGGGAATGCCCGCCGTCTCGCCGCCCGCGATATTGTCGAAGGCCTCGAACCCGGCCTCGCGCATCACGGTGACGGCCATGAAATCCATCAATGTCGATCGGATTCGCGGATAGGAGATGAGCTTGCGGCAATCGATATAGGTCGGCGAGGGCAGGCCGGAGGCGAGCGTGAAGGGCTCGGCCGCGTTGAAGTGCACCGCCTTGATCTCGAGAAGCATGCGCGCGGTCAGACGCGCGATGTCTTCTTTCGCGGGGAAGGAACTCGGGATCATCTCGTCCTCATTCGTGTTTCATCTTGCCGGAAATATCCCCGCCGGAGGCATCAGGTGGCGAGGCCGGGAGCCTCCGGCGGGGATATTTCCGGCAAGATGAATGGTCAATCGCTGACTTTCCAGCAAAGCGGGACGCCGGGATCGAAGACCGTAACCGGGCCGGCCCCGGTCTCGATCTTCGCCGGGTAGCTTTGCGCGGCGCCTCTGGTGAGGGTGATCCGCCCGGGATTGGGGTCGAGCCCGTAGAAGGCGGCGCCGTTCAGTGCGGTGAAGGCCTCGAGCCGGTCGAGGGCGCCGTCCTCCTCGAAGACATGGGCGAGGATCGAGAGCGTGTTGGTGGCGGTGAAGCAGCCGGCGCAGCCGCAGGCGCTTTCCTTCAGGGGATCGGCATGCGGGGCCGAGTCGGTGCCGAGGAAGAACCGCGCCTCGCCCGAGGTCGCCGCGTCGCGGAGTGCCAGCCGGTGATGTTCGCGCTTGGCGACGGGCAGGCAGTAGTAATGCGGCCGGATGCCGCCAGCGAGGATGTGGTTGCGGTTGATGACGAGGTGATGGGTGGTGATCGTGGCGCCGAGACCCGCGCCGCCCGCGCGGGCATAGGCCACGCCCTCGGACGTGGTGATATGCTCCATCACCACCCGCAGGCCCGGTGTCGCGCGGCGGATCGGGTCGAGCACGCGGTCGATGAACACCGCCTCGCGGTCGAAGATGTCGACCTCGCGGTCCGTCACCTCGCCGTGGACACAGAGCGGCAGGCCGATTTCGGCCATCGTCTCCAGCACCGCGCGCACCTTGTCGAAGTCGCGCACGCCCGATTGCGAGTTGGTCGTGGCCCCGGCCGGGTAGAGCTTCACCGCCTTCACGAGCCCCGAAGCCGCCGCCGTGGCGACATCCGCCGGATCCGTGGCCTCGGTGAGATAGAGCGTCATCAGCGGCTCGAACGCCATCCCCTCGGGCAGGGCCGCGATGATCCGGTCGCGGTAGGCTGCTGCCTCGGCCCCGGTCACGACGGGCGGCACGAGGTTCGGCATGACGATGGCGCGAGCGAAATGGCGGGCGGTTTCGGGCAGCACGCCCTCCAGCATCGCGCCGTCGCGCAGGTGGAGGTGCATGTCGTCGGGGCGGCGGATCGTGAGCGTTCTGGTCATGGTCCTGCCCTACATCGTTCGCGCGCCGCTTTCCATCGTCGAGGCGCATCTTCCGGACGAAAATCGCCGCGGTTTGCCGGCACGATGCCCGGCAATGCGGCAGCTCTGCGGCCCCGGGGCGGCCATGGCGCAGATTCTTCGCCACTCCGCCACTCCGCGCGCGCCTTCCCGACCTTCGACGGCAATCCCGGCATCCTTTCCGAGGAAGCGGTGACGTTCGACAAGTCGGGCTACCAGATCTTCAAGCTCACCATCCATGAGCATACCGGCACCCATTTCGACGCGCCCCTGCATTTCTCCAAGGACGGGGCCGCGGTCGCCGACCTGCCGGTCGAGAACCTGATGGCGCCGCCTTGCGTCGTCGACATCGCCGCGAAGGCGGCGGAGGACGCCAATGCGATGGTGATGAAGGAGGTTATCGACGCCTGGATCGCCGCGAACGGCGAGATTCCGGTCGGCGCCTGCATCGGCATGCATTCGGGCCGGGCGGCGAAGGTGGGCGCGCGAGCTGATACGCTCGCCGAAACGTGTGATCGCGTACGTGCCGGCCCGTGCTAGACTGGTCCTATCGGCGATGTCTGGACCCCGGACCCCGAGCGCGTAGGGCCGTCGTCCGGCCGCGCCGCCAATGTGGCAGAGCGGGGTGAGAACCATGGCCAACACGATCGGAAATCCGCTGTCCTGGGGGGCGCAGCTTCTCGGGCATGCCGGTCAGGATATCGGCGCGGTAACGCGCGAACTCGGCGGCGAAGGGGCCGCGCCGCCGGCGGTGCGGCGGATCGGGGTCGCGGACCTTCGGGCGGCCTTGCGGCTCGGCCTTGCCGATTTCACCGCGCTGAGGTCGGACGTGCTGATCGCGGCGCTTCTCTACCCGGTCATCGGCGCCTGCCTTATCTGGGCCGCGTTCCACCGGGGCCTGTTGCCGCTGGCCTTTCCGCTTCTGTCGGGGTTCGCGCTGGTCGGACCGGCGGCGGCGGTCGGGCTCTACGAGATGAGCCGGCGGCGCGAGGCGGGGCAGTCGGCGGGATGGGCGGACGCCTTCGCCGTCCTGAGGTCGCCGCGCTTCGGCGCGATCCTCGTTCTGGCGCTCGCGCATTTCGCGGTGTTCATTCTCTGGATCCTCACCGCCCATGGCATCTTCCGGATCACGATGGGGCCGGAGCTGCCGGCCTCGGCGCAAGCGTTCCTTGGCGCCACGCTGACGACGCGCGCGGGCTGGGCGATGATGGCGCTCGGCATACCGGCGGGCTTCGTCTTCGCGGTCGTCGTTCTCGCCGCGAGCGTCGTCTCCTTCCCGCTGCTCATCGACCGGGCGGTCGGCCTTCCGGTCGCGGTCGTGACCTCGTTCCGCGTGGCGTGGGAAAATCCCGTTACGGTCGCGCTCTGGGGGCTGATCGTGGCGGCGCTGCTGGCGGCGGGGTCGGCGGTCTTCCTGCTCGGCCTCGCGGTGACGATGCCGATCCTCGGCCACGCGACCTGGCATCTCTATCGCCGCGCGGTGGCGCCGGCCTGAGGGGCAATCCGCCGATTTCGCGGGCGGCGGCCGGGCGGGCTTGCGCCGGCGGGGCCATGCGGGGCAGACTTGGCGCAGGGGCGCGCGAAGGCGCCCGCGAGAGGATCGGGCGGAGAGATGAGACGGATTGCAGCGATTGTGTTCCTCGCCGCCGGGCCTGGCGGATGCACGCAGGACCCGGGCTTCGTCGGCGTCGCCGGCGTGCGCGAGGCGACGGCGGCCGAGGTCGGCGCCTGTGCCTATGTCAGCGATATTCGCATGACGCCGGGTGTCTATGGCGCGCTGGCCGACCAGGGGGTGAAATACGCCCGTAACAAGATCATGGCCGATGCCCGTGAGGGCGGTGCCAATACCGTGGTCTTCGATCCGGTGACGCCGGGCGGCGACATCTACGAGCTTCACGCCGTCGCCTACCGCTGCTGACCGCGGGCCGGATCAGGTCCGCCGGACCGGCGGCAGGCGTTCGCCCGCCGCCGCGAGTTGGCTTTCCAGTTCGGCAAGCCGGGACTTGAACTTCGGCGCGTCGAGCCGCGCGGTCACGTTGCGGCAGAGCAGGGCCGCCAGACGCACCCTCCCGTCCTGGTCGAGCCGCGCGAGAAGGTTGCGCAGATAGGGCCGGTAGTTGCGCCGCGCCCGGTAGAAGATGCGGAAGAGCCGGGCGTCGAAGGCCCCGGTCGCGGCGGCGGCGAGAAGCGAGGGCAGGATCCGCATGTGGTCGAGCGTCGTGCCGACATCGCGGCCGAGGTTGCGGCAGGGCAGGAGCGTGACATGGGCGCGCGCGAAGAGCGCCGCATGCATCGCGTCGAGGTTCTGTTCGGGATCGAAGATCACGTAGACCGGCCCGGCGCCCTCGGTCATGTCGGGGGCATAGCCGTAGCGGTCGGTGAACGAGGTCCGCCGCATCTCCAGATAGCGCGGATCCCAGCCGGCGATCCCGGGATCGAGCGTCGCCTGCGGCGCGCCGAGGATCACCGTGGCGCCGGGTGCGGTGACCGAAAAGGCGCCCGCCGCGTAGCCCGCCATGCCCGCGCCCCAGAAGACGACCTGATCGAAATCCTCGAAGAAGGCGTCGTCGACGAGCCGGTCGAAAAAGGCGTAGACCGCCTTGTCGCGATACCAGGTATCCTCGCGCGCGATCAGGCAGAGATGCGACCAGCCGCGCCCCTTGGCGACGTGATAGCCGAGCGGCAACTGCCCCGGCTGGCTGGTCCGGATCGAGGCGACGGTCTCGAAGGTGACGATGAGGGTGGGGCTTTCATCGAGAAAGAAGGCGGCATGCGACGAACCGAGCCACTGGAAGTAGCCCGCTTCTTCGCCGATCTCCTCGATCCGGGCGAACCAATCCGCATCGGACAGGGACCGGGGGTCCGCTGTACTCGCGTCGTCGCTCTGCATACCCCACCGCACCCAAACATTCCCGGCGACCAATCTGCGCCCGGCCGGCGGGGGCGCGCAAGCCACCACGAGGAGGGGGTTTGATATCATTGACGATTTTAGGTGAATTTTAGGGACACTGTTTCCCTGCCCGAATTCAATCGGTATCGCCGCCGGACTCTGTTTCCGCCGAGGCGCGGGCGGCGTGGGCGGCGATGATTCCGTGCTCCTCGCGCGACAGCACCCGGCTGGGCGGTGCCATCATCAGCCGTCCGAAGAGCCCGCGCCAGGCCTCCTCGCGCATCAGCGTCGCGAAGCGCGCGCGGCGCCAGGCGACGGCGGCCTCGTGCAGGGGGCCGAGCACCGGGTCGGCGCGCAGCCCGTCGCGCAGGGGCGCGCTCTTCGCGCCGAGGGCGAGGATCGAGCGATCCTCCTCGGCGCAGAAGTTGCGCTCCACCCAGTAGGAGAGGTCGAAGGCCGAGGCGTCGCGGTTGGCGCGGCCGCGATCGCATTTGACGAGATAGCTTTCCATCGCGCCGAGCGCGTAGTGGTTGATCTGCGCCAGCCGGTAATTGTCCTGGCCGTAATTCGAAAAGACCCGGCCGGTATGAAACGAGGACGGCAGGGCGCGGCCCGACCCGTCGAACCAGCGCTGATCGGCCATCCGGGCGCGGTCGGGCTGGCGCGGCCGGTGGACGCCGAGCTTGCCGTAGCTGCCGTCATTGCGAAAAAGCGTCTTGAAGAGCGCCGCGCGCCACGGCCAGCCCATCACCGCCGGCGCGGCGCGGGTGAAGATCTCGGGCGGCGGGCGATCCTCGTAGCCGCGCTGCCCGCAATTGCCGAAGAGCCGCCAGGTGAGCGGGATCGCCGTCGCCTCCGGCAGCGCGTCGAGCAGCGCGCCGACGCTGCGGTCGCCGGTATGGACATTCACGAATTCGTCGATGTCGAGGACGAGGATCCAGTCGGAAGCCGCCGTCAGCGGATGCCGGTCGGCGCGCTTCAGGGCCTCCCATTGCGGCCCCTTGGGATGCGGGCCGTCGTTGCGGACATGGGTGAGCCATCCCATCGCCTGGAGCCGGTCGAGCATCGCGTCGGTTCCGTCGTTGCAATCGTTCGAGAGGACGAGGAAATCGGTGAAACCGCAGGCGCGGTGATGGGCGAGCCAGTCGATGAGGAAGGCGCCCTCGTTCTTCACGGTCAGGATCGCGAGGATCTTTCGCTCGGGGCTCGGCATGGCCATCGTGGTCCGGGGTGAAGACAGGATCGGGCGGGCCGGATCGTCCGGCGGTATGTCCCGGCGACCGATAGCACGGGGGCTGCTCGCAGGCAAACGGAGGCGTCGGTCGCAGCGGCGGCCCGAGGGTTGGCAATGCCGGTCAAAATCCTCAGAATGCCGGGAAAACGCCGGCCCGAGGGCCGAGGCATCCGGGGGCAGGCAGGCATGGCGCGCGCGAGAGAGGTCGGAACGCTCTGGACCGGCGGCAGGCTGAGCTGGCTCGAGCAGCTCTGCCTCAAATCCTTCGTCGATCACGGCCAGAAGATCACGCTTTTTTCCTACGAGGATGTCCCGAACCTGCCCGGGGGCGTGATCCGCCGCGACGCGCGCGAGATCGCCGATGAAGGCGCGCTCGGGCCGCAGGCAATGGCGGATGGCGGCGCGCTCTTCGCCGACTATTTCCGCATCCAGATGATCCGCAAATGCTCCGGCATGATCTCGGTCGATCCCGATGTCTGTTGCCACCGGCCGATGGCCTATGACGGCGACTACGTGCTCGGCCACGACCTTGCGGAGGGCGACCGCGTCGGCGTCTCGGTCCTCGGCCTGCCGGTCCAGAGCCCGATCCTCGCCGAGCTGGTCGGGATCATGTCCGATCCCTTCGCGATCCCGCCCCACCTCGACGCGCGGCTGAGAGCGGACTACGAGGCGGCGAAGGCGGCGGGCGATCCGGTCCATGTCAGCCGCCAGCCGGCGGGCGTCTGGGGACAGGCGCTGCTGAGCCACCTTGTCGGGACGCACCGGCTCAAGGGCAAGGTCCAGCCGGTCGATGCCTTCTATCCGCTCGGCCCGTCGCGGCGCAGGGCCGTCCTCCGCGCGCCCGCCAGGGTCGAGGCGCTGCTGACGGCGCGGACGACGGCGATGCCGCTCTGGGCGGCGAACAAGCGCGAGATCGCGCTCAGGCATGGCGGCCTGCCGCCGCATGGCTCCTATCTCGCGAAGCTGGTGGCGCGGCACGGGATCCGGCCGGAGGCCGCGATCCTCGACGACTGGCGGGGCCGGGCCGACGATGCGGGGCTTCTCGACCACTTGCCCGAGGGCGCGCGGATCGGGACGCTTGCCGATCTCGGCGGCACCGCGCAGTCGCTGGCGCTGGCGGCCCATGCCCGCGACGGCTGCCGGATCCTGCTGGTCGATATCGACCATCGCGGGGCCTTCGCCGAAACCGAAAGTCCCTGGGTCGCGCCCTATCTGGAACGGCTCGCCAAGGCCGGTGTTCCCGTCGAGAAGGTGCGCGTCATCCGTGACGCGGCCGGGCTCGTGCCCTGCGACCTTGTCTGCAACCTTGCGGGCTTCGGCGATGTCTACAAGGTGGACCGGCTGGCGCCGTTCCTTGCCGCCTGCTTCCATCCCGGCAGCCTGATGCTGATGGATATCCGCAAGGGATCGGGCAGCTACCCGTTCCTGAAGGAGTTCGGCACCTGCGAGACGCTCGGGGCGCTTGACGACGAAGGAGAAGCGGTCAGCCGCGTGCTCTTTCGTCCGAAGCCGACGGATCGCTGAGGGCGCGCGGCCAGAGCCGCATCGCCCCGAGCGTCGCGAGCGCCGCGAGCAGCCCGAGCAGGACCGCCGCCGTGGTCATCCCGGCCCAGGCGCCGAGAATCCCCGCGAGCGGGTAGGTGACGAGCCAGCACAGATGCGACAGCGCGAACTGCGCGGCGAAGAGCGCCGGCCGCTCCGCCGCCTCGGCCGAGCGGCGGAGGAGCCGGCCGGTAGGGGTGAGGATCGTCGAATAGGCAAGCCCCGTTGCCGCCATCCAGATGAGGAAGGCGGGCCAGAGCTCCGCCGCGAAGGCCGGGGCGAGGGCGGGGATCACCGCGCCGAAGATCAGGCTGACGCTCAACCCCGCTGCACCGGTGAGCATCACCGGCCGGTCGGGCAGCGCGGAGAGGAGCCGGGGCAGGGCGAGGGCCGCGAGCATCGAGCCCACGCCGAAGGCCCCGGTCGCGACCGCGACCCCGGTCCTGCTGCCCTCGAAAAGCGTGCCGACGATCACGGCGGTGTTGACGATGACCATGGCACCGCCCGCCGCCGCGGCGAGGTTCAGCGCGAAAAGCCCCCTGAGCCGGGGCGTCGCGAGGAAGATCCGCGTGCCCGCCGAGGTCCGCTGCCAGACGCTCGCCGCCGGCCGGGCCGGGGCGCGGGGCGGATCGGCCCGCCAGACCAGCGCCGCCGAGCCGAGGAACCCCGCCGCCGTGCCGAAGAAGAGCGCGCTCGCCGGCATCAGCGTCAGGAGGAGCGCGGCGAGGGCCGGGCTCGCGAGGTTCTCGATGTCGAGCGCGAGGCGCGAGAGCGACAGCGCCGAGGTATAGCTCCGCTCGTCCGGCAGAATGTCTGGGATCGTCGCCTGGAAGGTCGGCGTGAACGCGGCCGAGGCGGCCTGCAGGACGAAGATCAGGACGTAGATCTGCCAGATCTCGGTGACGAAGGGCAGCATCAGCGCAACGCCCGCGCGGACGAGGTCGAGCGTGACGAGAAGTCCGCGCCGGGGCAGGTGGCCCAGAAACGCGTTCGCGACCGGGGCGATGCCGACATAGGCGACCATCTTCAGCGTCAGCGCATAGCCGAGGACCAGCCCGCCCCGCGCCCCGGCGAGGTCATAGGCCAGAAGCGCCAGCGCGATCGTGAGAAGCCCGGTGCCGAGGAGCGCCGTCACCTGCGCGCCGAAGAGCCGGGCGAAGGTGCGGTTCGCGAGGGGGGCGAGAAGGGTCAAGGCCGTTCAGGCGCGCCGCAGCGTTGCGGTCAGGAGCCCCATGCCGATCAGCGCCCCGCCGCCGGCCCGGTTGAGCCGGAGCCGGGTGGAGGGCCGCCGCATCTTTTCGCGCATCCCCGAGGCCAGAAGCGCATAGGCAAGCGCGTTGAGCGTGGCGAGTGTCACGAACGTCGCGATCAGGATCGCGAATTGCCGTCCGAGCGGCGCCTCGGAGCGCAGGAACTGCGGCACGAAGGCGATGAAGAAGGCGATGGATTTCGGGTTGAGCGCGGTGACGGCGGCGGCATGGGCAAAGACGCCGTGCGCCGGAAGCCCGGCCGTGGTGTCCACGCCGAGCCCGCCTTCGGGCCGCGACCTGAGAAGCTTGATCCCCAGCCAGACGAGATAGACGGCCCCGGCCCATTTCAGCGCGGTGAAGAGCGTGGCCGAGGCAAGGACCAGCGCGCCGAGCCCCAGAAGCGAGGCGGTCATCGCGACGAAATCGCCAAGTGCCACCCCGGCCGCCGTCGCCAGCGCCACCTTGCGGCCCTGGGTCAGCGCATAGGTCAGGACGAGGATCACGGTCGGCCCCGGAATCGCCAGAAGCACGGTCGAGGCGGCGACGAAGGCGAGCCAGAGCTCAAGCGACATGGGCGACTCCCGATACGATCGGGGCGAGCCAGCCACGGGCGGCGCGCCATGTCAACGCCTGCCGCGCCCTCCGCCTGCCCGGCCGACGATCGGCGCCACGAGGATGACGAAGAAGATCCGCGTCAGGTGGTGGGCGACGACGAAGCCGACATCGGCGCCGGCGACGATGGCGATCATCGCCATTTCCGCCTGTCCGCCCGGCAGGAACGACAGCAGGATGTCGATGAAGGGCGCACCGGAAACAAGCGTCACGATCTCGATGAAGCCGAGGGAGACGAGGGCGAGGAGGACGGCGAAGGCGAGCCCGGCGCCGACATCGACGCGAAGTTCCCGGCCAGTGATACCGGAATATTTCGCCCCGACCGCGAGGCCGATGAAGAATTGCGCCGCCCAGATCAGCTCCGCCGGCGGGCGGTGGGAGATGACGCCCGAGAGGCTGAGGATCGCGGTCAGGATCAGCGGCCCGAGGATCGAGGCGCCGAACATCCCCATCCGCTCGGCGAGCTTCCAGCCGACGGGGCCTGCGACGAGCATCAGCGCCATCTCCCCGAACGGCAGGTCGCGCCAGGAAAGGCCCGGCGGCCGGTTCAGGTCGACGCCGTAGAGCGCGGTCATCAGGAACGGGGCCGCGGTGACGATGACGAGGACGCGGGTCGCGTGGACGAGGCTCATCGCGCGCACGTCGCCGCCGGCCTCCTCGCCGAAGATCAGCATGTCCTGAAGGCCGCCGGGCATCGCCGAATAGAAGGCGGTGGCATGGTCGAAGCCCATGACCTTGCGGAAGAAGGGATAGCCGAGCCCGCCGATGACGATGACGAAGGCCGGCACGAGTGCGAGCGAGGCGCCATGCGCCGGCAGGCCGGCGATCAGCGCGGGTGTCACCGTCGAGCCGATGGCGACACCGAGATAGGAGCGCATGAAGGTGCCGAACCCGCCCATGTCCCGCAGGCTCAGCCCGAAGAGCGAGGCGAGCAGGCAGCCGAGCATCGGCCCGAGAAGAAGCGGCAGCGGCCAGCCCGCGATGAGGAAGACCCCGGCGCCGGAGATTGCGGCGGCGAGGGTGCGCAGGCGGGCGGGGTCGACGGGCATGAAGGCTCGGATCCTTGCGAAGGCGGGGCGCCGACACCAGCACTCCGCCAGACTGACATGAGCCTGACGCGACAGTCCTCAGCGCTGGCTTCGGGTCGGATGCCGTTTTTCGATCTCGATCGAGGGACGCGACCCACCCGGACAATACATGACGAGAGGTGCATGTTGGCGCCGGACAGACCCGTGGTCCTGTCATGAACAACCGGAGGGCTGGCGCATGGG
>WOZM01000276.1:19113-25100 GCA_011620265.1 Paracoccaceae bacterium | reverse complement strand
GTCCTGTCGGCGGCGGTGGAGACGGCGGCGAACTGCGCGCCGGGATCGGCGACACGCCCCGCCATCCATGTCCGCGCGGTCTCGGCATTGGTCATCGTCTCGATCGTGGTAAAGGTCTTCGAGGCGACGATGACGAGCGTGGTTTCGGGGTCGAGCGGTGCCAGCACGTCGTGGACATGGGCGCCGTCGACGTTGGAGACGAAATGCGCCCGCGGCCCGTCGGCACAGGGTGCCAGCGCAAGGCAGGCCATCGCCGGGCCAAGATCCGACCCGCCGATGCCGATATTGACGATGTCGGTGATCGCGCCGCCCTGCCCCGTGATGCGACCCTCGCGGATTTCGCGGGCGAAGGCCACCATGCGCGCATGCGTCGCCCGGACCCCGGGCATCACGTCGCCTCCATCGACGGTAACGGAGCCGGAAAGGTTGCGCAGCGCCGTATGCAGCACCGCCCGGCCCTCGGTCTCGTTGATCTTCGCGCCGGAAAACATCGCCTCGCGTTTGCCGGCGACGCCCGCGGATTCGGCCAGCCGGATCAGCAGGTCGCGGGCATGGGCGTCGATCGCGGTCTTGGAATAGTCGAAGAGCATTCCGCCCGCGCGGATCGAGAAGTGCCGCGCCCGGTCGGTGGCCTCGAAGAGCGACAGGATCGGCCGGTCCGCGTGGGTGGCGTGATGGAAGCGCAGATCATCCCAGAGGCTCATCGAAAAATTCCCTCGTGCTCAAAAACTCATTCGGCCCAGTGCACCACCGCGTTGGCAAGGACGGCACGGACCGGCGCCTCGGTCTCGGGCAGGCCCTGCGCCCGCTCCAGAGCCGCGCGCTTCTCGGCCCCGGTGATCAGGATATGGCAGCACATCGCCCCGGCAAGGACCGGCGCGGTCAGCGTCACCCGCGGCTCCGGCGCGCCGGGCGACCGCATCGGCATCAGGACCGGCGCATCGGGGGCGAGCGCCTCGGCCAGCCGGTCGGCGCCGGGAAAGAGCGAGGCGGTATGCATGTCCGCGCCCATCCCGAGCAGGAGAACCGAGATCGGCAGGCAGGCCTCGATCGCGGCCGAGAGCGCGGCGAGCGCGGGTTCCGGTTCCGGCGCCTCGGCATAGAGCGGCACGAATCGCGCGGCGGCGGCGCGACCGGTCAGCAGCCGGTTCCGCAGCAGCCGGCCATTCGAGCGCGGATGGCTCTCCGGCACCCAGCGCTCGTCGCTGAGCAGCACCGACACCCGGTCCCAGTCGAGCTTGACGCCCGAGAGCACGTCGAAGACCGGGCCGGGCGTGGTGCCGCCGGGGACGCAAAGGCTTGCCCTCTCGTGTTGGCGGAGCGCCGTCGCAAGCTCGCTCGCCAGATGGTCGGCAAGGTCGAACATCATCAGTTCGCGGTCGGGATACTCGACGAATTTCATCGCTGCCGTCTCCAACTTCCCCGCAGCCGTCCCGTAAGGTGGGTTTCAACCCACCGCCCCTCGGGGTCCGTGCCGGCGCGGCGGATCATTCGCGGATCTCCCGCCATCTCCGGCCGTCGCGGTGCAGAAGCATCAGCGCGTCCTCCGGCCCGGACGATCCGGGATCGTAGCCCTTGGGCTTGTCGCCCCGCGCCTCCCATCCGGCGATGATCGGGTCGGTCCAGGCCCAGGCGGCCTCGACCTCGTCGCCGCGCATGAAGAGCGTCTGGTTGCCGCGGATCACATCCATGATAAGCCGCTCGTAGGCGTCGGGAATGTCCGCCCCGTCCTCGCCGAGCGCCTCGGCGAAGGACATGTCGAGCGGCACCTCGGTCAGGCGCATGCCGCCCGGCCCCGGCTCCTTGATCATCACCGACAGCGTCATCCCCTCGTTCGGCTGCAGCCGGATCGACAGCACGTTCTCGCGCCAGCCCTCCTCGTCGCCGAAGATCGAATGCGGCACTTCCTTGAAGACGACCGCGATCTCCGAGGCGCGGGCGCGGAGCTTCTTGCCGGTCCTGAGGTAGAACGGCGTGCCCTTCCAGCGCCAGTTGGCGATCTGCACCTTCATCGCGATGTAGCTTTCGGTCCGCGAGGCCGGGTTCTCGGCATCCTCAACATAGGCGGGGGCACCGCCCGACTTCGGCCCGCCGCGATACTGGCCGCGGACGATGTCCTCGGGGCGCACCTCCTGCAGGGCGCGGATCACCTTCAGCTTCTCGTCCCGGACCGCGTCGGGGTCGAAGCGGTAGGGCGGCTCCATCGCGATGAGGCAGAGAAGCTGCATCAGGTGGTTCTGCACCATGTCCCGCATGGCGCCCGACTTGTCGTAATAGGCGCCGCGCCCGCCCACGCCGACGGTCTCGGCGACGGTGATCTGGACGTGATCGACATGGCGGGCATTCCACAAAGGCTCGAAGAGGATATTGGCGAAGCGCACCGCCATCAGGTTCTGAACCGTCTCCTTGCCGAGGTAATGGTCGATCCGGTAGATCTGGCTTTCGGTGAAGTGCTCGGCAAGCGTGGCGTTCAGCGCTTTCGCGCTCTCCAGATCACGACCGAACGGCTTCTCGACGACGATCCGCGCGGTCTCCGTCGCGATCCTGAAGCGGTGAAGCCGCTCGGCGAGATCGCCGAAAAGCGATGGCGCAACGGAAAAATAGAAGGCCTGCACCACGTCCTTGCGCATCAGCCGCGCGAGGTCGCTCCAGCCCGCGTCGCCCTTCGCATCGACCGACACATAGTGCAGATGGCCCAGGAACCGGGCCAGCGTCTCGCCGTCGCGCTTGCCCTCGGCGATGAACTCCCCGATCGCGTCGGCGACGAGGGCGCGGAACCCGTCATCGTCCATCGCGCCCCGCGCCGCGCCGACGATCCGCGCGTCGTCCGGCATCTGCCCGGCGAGGAAGCGGCGGTAGAGGCCAGGCAGGATCTTGCGGCGCGCCAGGTCGCCAGTGCCGCCGAAGATGACAAGATCGAACGGATCGACCGGAATCACGCGCGAGACCATCTGACCAGACCCTCTTCATTCCTGTTAGCGCTAACGGGATCGCTCTTACCGACTTCCTCGGCATGAGTCTAGCATTGCCGGCACGGCCTGACCATGTCGCCACGCGCGGGGCAACGGTAAGGTGGGTTTCAACCCACCCTGCCCGGCCAGGGGTGGGTTGAAACCCACCTTGCCTGCGCCGTCCCTCAGGCGTTCACGTCGACGACGACGCGCCCCTTGACCTGGCCCTTCAGGATATCGGCGCCGAGTTTCGGCAGGTCCGACAGGGTTGCCGGCCGGATCATCGCGTCGAGCTTTTCCATCGGCAGGTCCTTGGCGATCCGCTCCCAGGCGCGGAGGCGGTTCGCATAGGGCTGCATCACCGAATCGATGCCCAGAAGGTTCACGCCGCGCAGGATGAAGGGCGTGATCAGCGCCCCCTCGATCGCCGCCCCGCCGGCAAGGCCCACGGCCGCGACGGAGGTGCCGTATTTCATCTGCTTCAGCACCCGGCCGAGCATCGCCCCCGCGACGGCATCGACGCAGCCCGCCCACTGCTCGCCCTCGAGCGGCTTGCGCGTCACCTCGGTCAGCTCCTCGCGCGCGACGACCTGCGTCGCGCCGAGGCCCTTGAGGTAGTCCGCGGTCTCGGGCCGCCCGGTGACCGCCGCGACCTCGTGGCCGAGCCGGGCAAGGATCGCGGTCGCGACCGACCCGACCCCGCCGGCCGCGCCGGTCACGAGAACCGGGCCCTGGCCGGTCGCCAGCCCGTGCTCCTCGAGCGCCATCACCGCGAGCATCGCGGTCAGCCCCGCCGTGCCGACCGCCATCGCTGCCCGCGTCGTCAGCCCCTTCGGCAGCGGCACCAGCCAGTCGGCGCGGACGCTTGCCTTCTGGGCATAGCCGCCCCAATGCGCCTCTCCCACCCGCCAGCCGGTCAGCACGACCTTGTCGCCCGGCTTGTAGCGCGGGTCGGAGGAGGCTTCGACGGTGCCCGCGAAGTCGATCCCCGGCACATGCGGATAGTGCCGCACCAGCCCGGCCCCCGGCCCGATGCAGAGCCCGTCCTTGTAGTTCACCGTCGAATACTCGACCGCGACCCGGACCTCGCTTTCGGGCAGGCGGCTTTCCTCGATCTCCCGGACCGAGGCGCTGGTCCTGCCGCTCTCCTCGTCCTTTTCCACCACAAGCGCGTTGATCATCGTTCCACCTCCTTCAGATCCGGAATTTTTCCCGCACCACAGCCTTGCGCAGACCGGCGCCGGAGTCGACCTCGACCTCGGTGCCCGCGTCCCGATGGGTCATGCGGATCATGCCGATGGCCACTTTGGTGCCGAAATCCGGCGAGGCGGCGGCCGGGCTGATCCGCCCCGCGCGCTTGCCCCCGGCGAGGACCGGCCATCAGCGCCTCCGCCTGCGGCCCTGCACGGCCAGCGGGGAGACGTCGGGCTCGTCGACCAGCACGTCGAGCCGCCAGCCCTGCGCGATGCCCTTCACCCGGTAGAGAAGGTCGCTGTCGGCGATGGAGATCCACCAGCGGTCCTCGGCCAGCTTGACGGCGACGGGATCGTTCAGCATGCCGCCCGTCTCGTCGACGATGGGCACGCAGAAGCACTGGCCCGGCAGCATCCGCCGCAGGTCGCGCGGCATCAGCATCTGCATCAGCCGGGCGGCATCGAGGCCGCGCAGCTCGACCTGGCGCTCGCAGGCGACATCCCGGACCCGGCCGAAGGCGCGGACCTTGCCCTTGCTGGCCCTGGCGACGGTGATATCCGGCCCCATCCGGTATTCGGTATCGGTGACGACGATATCCTCGCCGCCTTTGCCCCTCGACGGGCGCGATCTCGCCCTTGATGGCGCGGCCGACCGTCAGGCGGCGGGTCTTGCCCTCGGTCTCGAACGTGACGGGCGCGCGATCGGCGCCGGGGAACTCGCTCACCGGCACCTTGAAAAGCCCGGTCGTGCCGCGGGCCTGGCCGGTGAAGACCTTCGGAGGCCCCTCATGGGCCGTGTCGGAGGCGCGGATCTCGATATGGGCGGCGGCCTTCCAGTTGCCGCGCCCCATCCGGCCGGGAATTTCCAAGCGACGCCCGATGTTCAACCCGGACAGGTCCTCGCCGTCGTAATGGCCCGCGTCGATGCGGATGCCGGCCCAGCCCATGCAATGGCCCTCGGTCGGCGGGTGATCGCCGAGCGAGATCACGCACGGTCAGAAGACCGGCAGTTGCAGTTGAGGATAGCTCCCCCTTGATGACCCATTCGGGCAGGCCCTTGGCCATGTCGTCCTCCCTCAGACAAATCCGGCGGCGCGGGGGGCCGCGACGGCCCCCGCGACGCTCGGCGCCGAGGGCGAATTGCCGGTCCGCATCGCGGAAGGCATCCGCGACGCGATCGTCGAGGGACGGCTCATCGTCGACGAACGCCTGCCCTCCGAACAGGAACTGGCCGAGAAATTCGGCGTCTCCGGCCCGACCGTGCGCGAGGCGCTGAAACGGCTCGCGGCGCAAAGCCTGATCCGCACCCAGCGCGGCGCGACCGGCGGCGCCTTCGTCAACCGGCTTTCCTACGAGGAGGCGCGCGACCAGCAGGTCACGACCTCGACGCTGCTTCTGAGCATGAACGCGGTCGATTTCGAGACGGCGTGCGAGGCGCGCTACGCGCTGGAGCGCGCCTGCGTGCCCTTCGCGGCCGAGCGGCGCGGCCCCGACCACCTCGCGGCGATGCGGGCCGAGATCTTCCGGCAGGGCCAGCCAGGGCTCTCGGACGAAAGCTTCTGCGCCTCGGACGTGAGCTTCCACCGCGCGCTGGTCGACGCGGCACAGAACCCGATCCTGTCCTACCAGCTCGCCGGCGCGGTCGAGGCGATGCAGCCGCTGATGAACATGATCACCTTCACCGCCCGCTCGCGCGAGCGGATCGTGGCGCTGCATGCCCGTATCGCCGACACCATAGAGGCGCGGGATGCGGCCCGCGCGGAGGCGACGCTGGCCGAGCTTGCCCGCTACACGGTCGACCTCGCGCGCGATGTCCGCGCGCACCGGAACGCCCGCCGCTGAC
>WOZM01000276.1:0-19013 GCA_011620265.1 Paracoccaceae bacterium | reverse complement strand
TACACGGTCGACCTCGCGCGCGATGTCCGCGCGCACCGGAACGCCCGCCGCTGACGGACCGACGGTCGGGTAAGGTGGGTTCAAACCCACCTTACCGGTGCCCTCACCCCTTGCCCGCTTTCTTCTCCCGCTCCTTCAAGAGCCTGGTCAGCCAGTCGGGGTCCATCTCGGGCACCGAGGAGAGAAGAAGCTCGGTATAGGGATCGTGCGGCGGCTGGAACATCTCGGGTTTCGGCCCCTGCTCCACCACCCGGCCGTTCTGCATCACCACGACCTCGTCGGCAATCGAGCGCACGGTGGCGAGGTCATGGGTGATGAACATGTAGGCCAGGTCGAATTCCGACTGGAGCCGGTCGAGAAGCTTCAGGATCCCCTCGGCCACAAGCTGGTCGAGGGCCGAGGTCACCTCGTCGCAGATGATGAACTTCGGTTCGGCCGCAAGCGCCCTCGCGATACCGATCCGCTGCTTCTGCCCGCCGGAAAGCTCCGAGGGCAGCCGGTCGATATAGGTGTCCGGCTCCAGCTCGATCAGCCGCAGAAGATCGCGGATGCGTTCGGTCAGCGCCTTGCCCTGCAGCCCCAGATACATCTGCGCCGGCCGGCCGATCAGTTCGCGCAGGCGCAGCTTCGGGTTCAACGCGGTATCGGCCATCTGGTAGATCATCTGCGCCTGCCGCAGCTGGTCGCGGCTGCGCTGGCGGTAGTCGGCCGGCAAGGGCGCCCCGTCGAAAAGCACCCGGCCCTGCCGCGGCGGCAGGAGGCCGGTGATCACCCGCGCGGCGGTGGACTTGCCCGATCCGCTTTCGCCGACGACGGCGACGGTGCGGCGCTTGTGGATGTCGAAGCTGATGTTCTTGAGGATGTCGGCGGCCCCGTAGCCCGCCGTCACGGTCTCGACCGACACGACCGGGATGCCCTCCGTCACCGGCGGCTGGACGGGCCGCGCATAGCTTCGCACCGCCCAGAGCGACTTGGTGTAGTCCTCCTTCGGGGCCGAGAGCATGGTGCGGGTATCGGCCTCCTCGACCTCGTCGCCGCGCAGCAGGACCTTGATCCGGTCGGCCATCTGGGCGACCACCGCGAGGTCGTGGGTGATGTAGATCGCCGCCGTGTCGAACTGCGCGACGATGTCGCGGATCGCGGCCAGAACCTCGATCTGCGTGGTCACGTCGAGCGCCGTCGTCGGTTCGTCGAAGACGATCAGGTCGGGCCGGCACGACATCGCCATCGCCGTCATCGCCCGCTGGAGCTGGCCGCCCGAGACCTGGTGGGGATAGCGAAAGCCGATCTCCTCCGGGTGCGGCAGGCGCATCCGCCGGTAAAGCTCCACCGCGTCGCGCTCCGCCTCGGCCCGACTCATGATGCCGTGCTGGACCGGCGCCTCGCTGTACTGGTCGATGAGCTTGTGGGCCGGGTTGAAACTTGCCGCCGCCGACTGGGCGACATAGGCGATGCGCTTGCCGCGCAAGGCCCGCCGTTCGGTCTCGGAGGCCTTGCGCAGGTCGATCCCGTCGAAGTCGATCATGCCGCCGGAAATCCGGCAGCCGTCGCGGGTGAAGCCCATCGCGGCAAGGCCGAGCGTCGATTTTCCCGCCCCGCTTTCGCCGATGAGGCCGAGAACCTCGCCCTTGCGCAGGGTGAGGTCCACCCCCTTGATGATCGGCGACCAGGTCTCCTCCGACCGGCCGTCGATATGGATGTCGCGCATCGTCAGGAGGACGGGCTTTTCGGTGGTGTCCTTCATCGCCTTACTCCTTCAATCCGCTGGCCCGGTGAAGCATCCAGTCCACCACGAAGTTGACCGCCACGGTCAGAAGCGCGATGGCGCCGGCCGGCAGGAGCGGCGTCACGTCGCCGAAGGTGATCAGCGCCGCGTTCTCCCGCACCATCGAGCCCCAGTCCGCCGTCGGCGGCTGGACGCCGACGCCGAGGAAGGAAAGCGCCGAGATTGCGAGGAAGACGAAGCAGAAACGCAGCCCGAACTCGGCGACGAGCGGCGCCAGCGCGTTCGGCAGGATTTCCCGCGTGATCAGCCGCCAGAGCCCTTCGCCGCGAAGCTTCGCCGCCTCGATATAGTCCATCACCACGATGTTGAGCGCGACCGACCGCGCGAGCCGGAAGACCCGGGTGGAATCGATCGTGGCGATGACGAGGATCAGCGTCGGCACCGAGGTGCCGAAGATCGTCAGCAGGAGAAGCGAGAAGATCAGCGCCGGGATCGCCATCAGGATGTCCACGATGCGGCTCAGGATCTGGTCGAGCCAGCCGCCGACCGTCGCCGCCAGAAGCCCGAGGATCGCGCCCATCGCGAAGGCGAGCGCCGTGGTGGCAAACGCGATGCCGACGGTGTTGCGGGCGCCGTAGATCAGCCGGCTCAGCGTGTCGCGCCCGAGATTGTCGGTCCCGAACACATGGGTCGAATCCCACGGCAGGAACTGCGCGCCGACGACCTCGCGCTCGGCATAGGGCGCGATGAGCGGCGCGAAGAGCGCGACGAGCACATAGAGCAGGATCACCAGCATGCCGAAGCCCGCCGTGACCGGCGCCGTGCGGAGCGCCCGCGCGGTGCCGCCCCGGGTCAGCGCGACGGCGGCGGCGCGGAAGAGCCAGCCCGCCGCCATGGCCCCGGCGATGGCAACGGCGATCCAGAAGAGGGTGATCAGGACATTCATGCCGGCCCCTCGCTACTTGCGGTGGATGAGACGCGGGTTCGACAGGGTCGAGAGCACGTCCGCTGTGAGGTTCAAGAGGACATAGGCCGCCGCGAAGATCAGCGCGACCGCCTGCACGACCGGAAAATCGCGCTTGGCCACGCTGTCCACCATCAACTGGCCGAGGCCGGGATAGACGAACACCACCTCGACCACGACGACGCCGGTGATGAGATAGGCGAGGTTGAGTGCCACGACGGTGATGATCGGCGCCAGCGCGTTCGGCAGCGCGTGGTGCAGGATCACCCGCATCGGCGTCATCCCCTTCAGCCGCGCCATCTCGATATAGGGCGACGCGAGAAGGTTGATGATCGCCGCCCGGGTCATCCGCATCATGTGCGCGGTGACGACAAGCGTCAGCGTCAGGGCCGGCAGGAAGGTGCGGTAGAGCGTCTCGGCGAAGCCGGTGTCGGGATCGACCCGCGACATCGAGGGGAAGAGACCGGACTGCGCGAGGATGAAGATCAGGATATAGGCGACGAAGAATTCCGGGAAGGAGATCGAACTCAGCGCCAGCGCGTTCGCGGTCCGGTCGAAGATCGTGTTCCGATAAAGCGCCGCAAGGACGCCGAGCATCAGCGACAGCGGAATGGAGATCGCCGCGGCATAGAGCGCGAGGAAGAGCGTGTTGCCGAGCCGGGTGGCGATGAGGTCCGCGATCGGCCGCTTGTTGGCGAGCGAAGTGCCGAAATCGCCCTGCACCGCGCCGAGGAGCCAGTTGAGGTAGCGCGTATGCGCCGGCAGGTCGAGGCCGAGTTCCCTGCGAAAGGCCGCCACAGTCTCGGGCGTCGCGGACTGGCCGAGGATGTTCTTCGCCAGATCGCCGGGCAGAAGCTCCGTCGCGCCGAAGATGAGCACCGAGATCACGAAGAGCGTGAGCAGGCCAAGACCCAGACGCTTGGCGATCATTGTCCAAATGGCAGACATGTGTCAGCCCCCTGTTCTTGTTGTCGACCGGGCCGTTTCCGCCCGGCTTGGCCCCGAAGGGCGGGTGGCCCCGGCGCGAACGCCGGGGCCGGGTCGATCAGGCGAACCACCAGCGCTCGATGGCGCGGAAGCCGTCCAGCGTCCAGTTGGCGGCGACCACCTCGGGATGGGCGACCTTGTCGGACATGCCCATCACATAGCTCGCATACATCGGCATGACGGTTCCGCCCTGATTGGCGCAAAGATCCTGCATCTCGTAATACATCGCCCGGCGGGTCTCTTCGTTCAGTTCCGAACGCGCGGCGATCAGCAGCTCGTTGAAGCGGGCATTGTCCCAGAAGCTTTCGTTCCAGGGCGCGCCCGCGGCATAGGCCGTGGTGAACATCCAGTCCTCGGTCGGACGGCCACCCCAGTAGGAGGCGCACCAGGGCTTCTTCATCCAGACATTGTCCCAGTAGCCGTCGTTCGGCTCACGCACGACCTCGATCGTGATGCCGGCCGCGGCGGCCTTCTCGGAATAGAGAACCGCCGCATCCACCGCGCCGGTGAAGGCGGCGTCCGCCGCCGAGAGCTGGACGTTGAGCCTGTCCATCCCGGCTTCCTTGAGGAAGAACTTGGCCTTGTCCGGATCGTAGCTGTGCTGTTCCAGATCCTTGTTGAAATAGCGGTTCGACGGGCCGATCGGATGGTCGTTGCCGACCGAACCGTAACCGCCGAGAATCTTGTCCACCATCTCCTGCCGGTCGAGCGCGTATTTCAGCGCCTGACGGACGTTGTTGTCGGTAAAGGGCGCCACCCGCGTATCCATCGGGAAGACGTAGTGCTGGGTCCCGGTCGTGGCGAGGATCTTGATCCCCGCCGCGCGCTCCAGCAGGCTGACGGTGTTGCGGTCGACCGGGTCGATCAC
Source organism: Paracoccaceae bacterium (assembly GCA_011620265.1). Classification (GTDB taxonomy): domain Bacteria; phylum Pseudomonadota; class Alphaproteobacteria; order Rhodobacterales; family Rhodobacteraceae; genus Albidovulum. The sequence goes on along the minus strand of WOZM01000276.1, from coordinate 14,468 downwards.
GTCGACCTCGCCAGTGATGAGCGCATTCTGGCGCGCGGCGGAATCGAGGATCGACACCAGTTCGATCCCGTCGAACCAGGCCCGGTCGGTCTTCCAGTAGTTCGGGTTGCGGGAAAGCTTGGCCGAAACGCCCGGTTCCCAGCTGTCGATGATGTAACCGCCGCAGCCGTCCTTGGTCATCGGGTCGATCTTGCCGTCGGAGGAGGGCAGGATCGGCAGGTGGTAGTCCGACATGATGAAGGGGAAGTCGGCATTGCCGGCATTGAGGGTGAAGACAACATTGTTGCCGTCGGCCTTGATGTCGGTGATCGCCTCGACGATCGGCTTCGCGGCCGATTTGCTTTCGTCGCCGCGGTGGTAGTTGATCGAGGCAACCACGTCGGCGGCGGTAACATTGCCGCCACTGTGATAGGTGATGCCGTCGCGCAGCTTGAAGGTCCAGGTCATCGCGTCGGCCGAGGCTTCCCAGCTTTCCGCCACTTCGCCGACGAGCGAGCCATCGGCGGCGATCTCGGTCAGATAGCCGCAGCGGGCGGTGTGCAGGACCTGCACGAACTGCGAATCCCAGGTCGCGGGATCGTAGCTGTCGGTGGTGCTGCCCGAGGCCTGCGCGACGCGCAGGATGCCGCCCCGCTTCGGTTCGGCGGAAGCGCGGCGCACGCTCGCCGGCAGGATCAGCGCGGCGGTGCCGAGCGCGGTCGCGCCCTGCAGGAGCCCGCGGCGGCTGACGCCTTTCGGGGAACTGAAGTCTGTCATGTCGTCCTCCTTGTTGTCGGTTCGTGTTTTTCGTCAGTAACGGCGCCAGGTAACGCTTCGGTCAAGCCGCCAGGGCGCTCCGTTGGTATTTTGCGCGGTCCAGCCAGGCCGGGTCGATCTCCACCCCCCAGCCGGGCGCGTCGGGGATGCGGACCTTGCCGTCCTCGACGGCGAAGGGATCGCCGCGAAACAGCCCTGGCTGCCACGGGTAATAATCCGCGCCCTCGATGGAGAATTCGAGGTATTTCCCGGCATTCGGGATCGCGCCGAGAAGATGCATGGTGCAGATCGTCACGAGCGACAGGTTCGCACTGTGGGGCGTGCAGGGCAACCCCGCCTTCGCCGCCATCTCCGCCACCAGGAGCGTCCGGGCGATGCCGCCCATATACATCACGTCGGGCTGCACCACATCGACCGCGCGCATGTCGATCATGCGCTTCCAGGTGGCGAGGTCCCAGTCCTGCTCGCCCCCCGTCACGTCGAGGTCGAGCGCGTCGGTGACCTGCTTGGTCTCGTCCAGTTCCCAGTAGGGACAGGGTTCCTCGAAATGCGAGATGCCCTCGGCCTCGAGCTGGCGCCCGACGGCGATCGCGCGGGCCGGCGAGAACCCGGAATTGCCGTCGACGAGCTTCGCCATGCCGTCCCCGAGGGCGCGGGCAACGACCGGGATCACCGTCTCGGTCCGGCCCGGCCACTCGTCCACGTCGTGGCCGCATTCGGCGCCCACGCGCCACTTGAACGCATCGAAACCGTCTGCGTCGCGCAGGCGGCAAAGCCGCGCCGCCTCCTCCTCCGGCGTGATGTCGCGCTTCATCGACGAGGCATAGGCACGGAGCTTTCCCGGCTTGCCGCCGAGAAGCTCCACGACCGGCTTGCCCTCGCGCCGCCCGCGCATGTCCCACAGCGCGGTATCGAGCCCGGCAAGTGCCCGGCAGCGGTAGGAGCCGGGAAACTTGTGCTCCTTCTCCTCGATCCGCCGGACGAGGCCGAGGATGTCCCCGGTCCCGGCGCCGAGCGCGTGGGGCGCTGCCTGACGGTGGAAGATCTGCGCGGTGATGTCGGCGTTGTAGGTGGAGCACTGGCCCCAGCCGATGGCGCCGTCCTCGGCGGTGATGCGCGTGAAGCAGACGAATTCGTCACTAAAGGTCTCGACGCACGAGATCTTCACCATCCAGGCCCGCTCCCCTGTCCGGCCATGCGTCGGTCGTCCCGGCCGCAGGGCTCTGTTCGATAAGGTCTAAGATGCGTCAATTTGGCACAAACCCCGGAAACCGACGATAGACATCGCATTCCCGACATCAACCGGTCTTTTGTTGATTGACCGGTCAACATACGCAAAAGGCCGGGACCCGGGAACCGGATCCTGACGGACCCGACGCGCCTTCCGGACGGCCGCTTCGCCGCACCCGCCCCCGGATCACTCCGGCACGGAGCCGAGATCGAAGCTTTCGCCCGGAAACGCCTTTTGCAGACGGATATCGGCGGAGCGGGCATGCCCCTCCATCCCCTCGTGGCGCGAAATGCGGGCGGTGACGGCGGCAAGCTCGCGCAGGGCCTCGGGCGCCACCTCCTGCCAGGTGACGGTCTTGAGGAACTTGTGGACCGACAGCCCGCCGGTATAGCGCGCCGCCCCCGAGGTCGGCAGCACATGGTTGGTGCCGGCCGCCTTGTCGCCGAACGCGACCGTCGTCGCGGCGCCGAGGAAGAGCGAGCCGTAGGCCCGGAGCCGGCCGCGCCACCAGCCGAGATCGGCGGCCTGCACATGCAGATGCTCGGGCGCGATCCGGTCGGCATGGGCGGCCATCTCCTCGCGCGTGTCGCACAGGACGACCTCGCCGCGCCCGGTCCAGGCGGTGGCGGCGGCGGTCCGGTTCGGCTCCGGCAGGCCGGCGATGCAGGCCGGCACCCGCGCCATCACCGCCTCGGCCAGATCGGCGCTGTCGGTCACCAGCCAGACCGGAGAGGTCGGCCCGTGCTCGGCCTGCCCGACGAGGTCGGCGGCCACCAGATCGGCATCGGCGCCGGCATCGGCGATGATCATGCTGTCGGTCGGCCCGGCCACCATGTCGATCCCGACCCGGCCGAAAAGCTGGCGCTTGGCTTCCGCGACATAGGCGTTGCCGGGGCCGACGAGAATGTCGGCGGAGGGCAGACCGAACTGGCCGAAGGCCATCGCCGCGATGGCCTGCACGCCGCCGAGGGCGAGGATCGTGTCGGCGCCGCAAAGGTCGAGCGCGTAGAGGATCGCCGGCGGAATGCCCGCGCCGGGGCGCGGCGGGCTGGCCGCGGCGATATGGCCGACGCCCGCGACCTTCGCCGTCGTGACGGTCATCAGCGCCGAGGCGACGTGGCTGTAGCGCCCGCCCGGCACATAGGCACCGGCGGCGGCGATCGGGATCAGCCGTTGCCCGACCCTGAGGCCGGGGCGCAGTTCCACCTCCGTCTCGCGGCAGCTCGCGCGCTGCGCACGGGCGAAGGCGGCGATGTTGTCGTGCGCATAGCGGATGTCGTCCTTCAGCCGCTGCGGCACCCTGGCGGCCGCAGCCTCGATCTCGGCGCGCGGAACGACGATCTCGCCGGTCCAGCCGTCGAGCCGCTCGCCATGGCGGCGGGTGATGGCTTCGCCGCCGGCCTCGATCTCGGCCAGCATCCGCGCCACCGTCACCTGCACCTCGGCCGAAAGCGAGGCTTCCTCGACCGCCGCCTGCTTGAAGAATTTCACACTCAAGACCGCCACCTTCCCTCTTCGCCGGCGCGGGCGGCCTTGACCGGACCCGCCCGCAGGTTCACCTTTCTGGAAGTTCCGCCCCGCAACCGCCCCGGACCGACATGCTCGCCAAAGGCATCACCCTGCGCGCACTCGAGCTTTTCGAGGCGATCGCCCGGACCGGCACCGTCGCCAACGGCGCCCGGGCGGTGGGGCTGAGCCTGCCGGCCGCCTCGCAGCAATTGTCGAACCTCGAAACCTCGCTCGGCACCGTGGTCTTCGACCGGGCGCACCGACCGCTGAGGCTGACGCCGGCGGGACGGGTCCTGCTGCACCGCGCCCAGGCGGCGCTGGGCGAGATCCGCCAGGCCCAGGTCGAGCTGACGGTGCTCGACATCGCGCATCTGAAAAGCCTCCGGCTCGGCGTGATCGACGATTTCGACGCCGAGATCACGCCGAACCTCGTCATCACGCTGGCCAAGAACCTGCGCAACTGCGACTTCCGCCTGACGACGGCGCCGAGCCACGACCTGACGGCGATGATGGCCGCGCGGACGCTCGACATCGCCATCGCCGCGGTCCCCCAGGACGCGCTTGGCGGGATCCGCGAGCACCCCTTGCTGCGCGATCCCTACCTTCTCGCGGTGCCGCGCGGGGTCGACCTGCCGAAGGGGCGGGAACTGGCGGCGCTCGCCACGCTGCCGCTCCTGCGCTACGACCGCGCCCAGCTCATGGGCCGCCAGATCGAGGCGCATCTCGCGCGCCACCGGATCGCCCTGCCCGACCGGTTCGAGATCGACAGCAACCAGTCGATCATGGCGCTGGTCGCGAGCGGGGCGGGCTTTTCGATCACGACGCCGCTGGCGCTCCTGCGGGCCAGGGCGTTTCTCGATCAGGTCGACATCCATCCCCTGCCGCTCGCCGCGATGTCGCGGACCATCTCGCTTTTCGCTCCGGCCGATCAGCGCGACGACGTCGCAACCGAGATCGCGCGCACACTCCGCGCGACGATGGCCGCCCGGCTGATCGCGCCGATGCAGGACCTCGCCCCCTGGCTCGGCGACAGCTTCGCCGTGATTCCCGCCTGGACCCGCGTTCACGATTCCTCCGCCGGCCCCCGAAGCCGCGCGGCGGATTGACGGCCCGGAACGGCCCCCGGGCAAGAACGGCCCGCCGGATTTCGCAAGACCGAAGACCGGATTTCGAAAAGTGGAACTTTCGCCCGTAAGGTGGGTTCAAACCCACCTTACCAAAGGCCGGAACGCTCCCGTAAGGTGGGTTTAAACCCACCTTACCCCGGGGCCGCCCTGGCGCTGACCGTAGTAGAGGCCGACGACATGCTCGGCCTCGGCGAAGAAGAGCCAGCGGGCGACGAAGGCGCCGAGAAGATGGACCGCGAAGACCGCGGCCATCACCGGCAGGACCGGCGGCAGGACGAGGAGGCCGAGGAACGGCAGGAGGGAAGCGAAGATCACCGCGACGACGCGGAGCCGCATCGCATGACGGCGGCCGACGACATGGATCATCTCGCGGGTCAGGTAGTTCGGCCCGGTATGGGCGGGTGCGAACTGCCGGACGCGGCCGTCCTGCCCGAGGCCCGTCGCCGTCGTGAGCGTCTGGCCCGCCGCCGCGAACCGCCCGTCGCCGAGCCGGAAGGCGAGGATCAGCACCCCCCCGAGCGCCAGACACAAGAGCGCCGCGATCCGCGCCTGACCGCTCAGGATCGCCCCCGAGGTCGCGGCAAAGGCGAGGAACAGCGCCGGCGTTGTCCAGTGGTTCCAGCGCGGCACCGTCTTCAACTGGGCGTAGATCATCGCGGTCGAGACGACCGCGATGAGGCAGGCCACCGCGCCGACAAGCCCGAAATGCCCTGGCAGCCGGCCGCCCATCACCGCCGCCAGCGCCACCGGCGCAAGAAGCAACAGCGCCCCCGCCGAGGCCCAGGCCTCGCGGCTGAGCCAGCTCGTGCGCCACTGCGTAAAGGCCCGGAGCGCCCGGGATGGATTGCCAAGATGGAAGGCCGAGACGAAAAGCCCGGCCACGGTCAGGCCATAGCCGACACCCCAGAGCAGGAACGCCGCCGGCCCGTAGACCTCGACCGCGCCGAGGGCGAGGAAGGCCAGAAGGCCGAAGCCGGCGCCCGAAAGGACCGTGAAGACGATGACGGAAGGGGCCGGATGCATCAGATCTTCTCCAGGAGCCGGTCGAGCCAGCCCGCGAACCCGGTGGCTGGCGTGTCGATGAGCGGCGACAGCGGCGCCTCGGGGGCGGCGCCTTTCTTGCGGGGCGGCAGGTACTTGTTCACCGGCTTCGTCCCCATCCCCGGCATCAGGTCATAGCCGCCGCGTTCGGCCACCAGCCGGCTGACCGCACTCCCGGGATCGCCGAGATCGCCGAAATGCCGCGCGCCGGTCGGACAGGTGCGGACGCAGGCCGGCACCCGGTCGACCTCGGGCAGGTTCTCGTTGTAGATGCGGTCGACGCAGAGCGTGCATTTCTTCATCACCCCCGCCGAAGGATCGAGCTCGCGCGCGCCATAGGGGCAGGCCCAGGCGCAGAGCCCGCAGCCGATGCAGGCATCCTCGTTGACGAGAACGATCCCGTCCTCGGCGCGCTTGTAGCTCGCCCCGGTCGGACAGACCGTCACACAGGGCGCGTCCTCGCAGTGCAGGCACGAGCGGGGGAAGTTCACGATCTCGGCCGGGCCGGCCTCAGGGCTGACCTCGTAGCCGTGGACGCGGTTGAGGAACGTCCCGCAAGGTTCTGACCCGTAAGCGTCCTGGTCCGACAAGGGCGCGCCGTAGCCCTGGTCGTTCCAGCCCTTGCAGGCGGTGACGCAGGCCTGGCAGCCGACGCAGGTGTCGAGGTCGATGACGAGGCCGAGTTTCTTCGCCGAGGGCGGCGGCAGCGCGGTCATGGCCGGTTCCTCGGCGCCGGAGGAACCGGGGACGGGACCGGCGGAAAGGCCGGTTGCGCCTCGTCCGGGGCCGCGACCTTCTCGATCCGGACGCGAAGGTCGAACCAGGCGGCCTGTCCGGTGATCGGGTCGGAGCTGGACCAGCGCAGGCCGTCGCCCCTTTCCGGTAGAAGTTCGTGGATCAAGTGATTGAGAAGAAATCCCTTTGTCGCTTCCGGCGCGGCGGGGTCGAGGGCCCAGGCCCCCTTCCGCTTGCCGATCGCGTTCCAGGTCCAGATCGTGTTCCCGTTCAAGGCCGCCATATGTGCCACCGGCACCGTGATCGCGCCCGTGGGCGAGCTCACGCGCGCCCAGTCGCCGTCGGCGAAGCCATGTTCCTCCCAGATCCGCGTCGGCAGGTAGAGCGGGTTCACCCCGTGGATCTGCCTCAGCCAGGCATTCTGCGAGCCCCAGGAATGATACATCGCCATCGGCCGCTGGGTCAGCGCGTGGACGGGATAGTCCGCCCCGGCGGCTTCCCCGAAGGGTTCGTACCAGATCGGCAGCGGGTCCATCACCGCCGTCAGCCGGGCGCGCAGATGCTCGGGCGGCTGGCGGTCGCCATGCCCCTCGGCGGCCAGCCGGAAGCGCTGCAGGGGCTCGGACCAGAGCGCGAAGAGATAGGGCTGGGGCTTGTCGCAGAGACCGAGCCTCACCGACCAGTCCTGATAGGCCGTGTTCCAGGGCTTGAAGAACTGCGCCGCGTCGGGGATATGCGCCACCGCGAAGCCGCCATTCTCGACATAGCGCCGGAGTTGATCGGGGTTCGGCGCGCCGCGCCCGGTCTCCTCGCCCTTGCCGCGCCAGCCCATCAGCGGGCCGACCCCCGGCCGGCGCTCGTGGCCGACAATGTATTCCGCGTAATCCCGGTATCTTGCGCGGCCATCTTCATCCACGAAGCCCGGCAGTTTCAGGCGATTCGCCAGATCGACCAGCACCGACTGGAACCCGCGCACGTCGCGGTCGGGCTCCACCACCGGCCAGCGGATCGCATCGGCTGCCGCGTCGGCCTCGCAGATCGGGCGATCCAGCAACGAGATGCAGTCGTGCCGCTCCAGATAGGTCGTGTCGGGCAGGATCAGGTCGGCATAGGCGACCATCTCGCTGGCATAGGCGTCCGAATAGATGATGCGCGGAATGCGGTATTCGCCGTCCGCGTCCCGGTCAGTCAGCATCTCCATCACCGACGCCGTGTTCATCGACGAGTTCCACGACATGTTGGCCATGTAGAGCAGGAGCGTGTCGATCCGGTAGGGATCGCCGGCATGGGCATTCGGGATGACCATGTGCATCAGCCCATGCGCCGAAAGCGGGTTCTCCCAGGTGAAGGCCTTGTCGATCCGCGCCGGGCTGCCGTCCGCCTTCAGCGCGAGGTCATCGGGCCCGTGGACGAAGCCCAGATGCGGGCCGTCGAGCGGCGTGTTGGGGTTGAAGCCGCAATGCGGGCGCGGATGCGCCTCGGGCGGTTTCGGATAGGGCGGCTTGAAGCGGAAGCCGCCGGGGGTCTCGACCGAGCCGATGAGGATCTGCAGCAGATGCAGCGCCCGGGCGGTCTGGAAGCCGTTGGAATGGGCCGAGATGCCGCGCATGGCGTGGAAGGCGACCGGGCGGCCGACCATCTCCGCGTGGGTCTCGCCGCGAAAATCGGTCCATTCCCGGTCGAGCACCACCGGCGCGTCGAAGGCGGCGTGGGCGATCTCGGACGCGAGGCCGCGGATGCGGTCGGCGGGGATGCCGGTCCGCCCGGCCACCGCCTCGGGCGCATACTCGTCCGAGAGGTAGCGCTCGGCGAGGTGCTGGAAGACCGTGCGGGCGCCCTCGTGCGTCGCGCCGAGATCGGGGCGCACGCCCGTCCGGTCGAAGGGCGCGGGCTTGCCGGTCGCCTTGTCGATCACCAGCAGCTTGCCGTCCCCGTCGCGCAGCAGCAAGCCCCTGCCCGGCCCCTCGGCCGCATCGACGAGGCAGGGGGCGTTGGTGAACCGCGCGAGGTAGTCGAGGTCGATCCTGCCGGCCTTCAGAAGCTCATGCACCAGCGACAGGATCAACAGGCCGTCGGTCCCCGGCGTGATCCCGTACCAGTCGTCGGCGACGCCGTTATAGCCGGTGCGGATCGGGTTCACCCCGATCACCCGCGCGCCCCGCCCCTTCAGCTTGCCGATGCCGATCTTGATCGGGTTGCTGTCATGGTCCTCGGCCACGCCGAAGAGCACGAAAAGCTTCGCCCGCTCCCAGTCTGGCTGGCCGAATTCCCAGAACGCGCCGCCCATCGTGTAGATGCCGGCCGCCGCCATGTTGACCGAGCAGAAGCCGCCATGCGCGGCGTAGTTCGGGGTGCCGTAGGCCTGCGCCCAGAAGCTGGTGAACGACTGCGACTGGTCGCGGCCGGTGAAGAAGGCCAGTTTCTCGGGCGCCGTCTCGCGCAGGGGTTTCAGCCAGGAGACCGCGATCCCCAGCGCCTCGTCCCAGCTGATTTCCTCGAACGCCCCGGACCCCCTCGGCCCGACCCGCTTCAAGGGCGCGCGCAGCCGCGAGGGCGCGGTCACCTGCATGATCCCGGACGCCCCCTTGGCGCAGAGAACGCCCTTGTTCACCGGATGATCGCGATTGCCCTCGATATAGGAGACACGCCCCGATTTCAGATGCACGTCGATGCCGCAGCGGCAGGCGCACATGTAGCAGGTCGTCTTGCGCACCTCGTCCGAGACCGGGGGAGATGTGTCCAGCTTCGGCTCCTGAAACCCCATGTCGTTCCCTCTCCCTGTCCGCTGGCGGAACGTTCTCCGCCTTTGGCGCCCGATGCAACCGCTATGTGCCGTGCGGCCCGCGAAGGCAGGCACGCACCTCGGCGGCGATGAAGGCCTCTTCCGCCGCCGGCACGATGACCGTGGCGACCGGCCCGCCCGCGTCGATCCGCGCGGCGTTCGCCGCGTTCGCGGCAGGGTCGAGCGACACGCCGAGAAAGCCGAGGCCGGCGGAGATCGCCTCCCGCACGCCCGCGTCGTTCTCGCCGATGCCGCCGGTGAAGGCGACGCAGTCGAGCCCGCCCATCGCGGCGATCATCGAGCCCGCGTGGCGGGTGGCCCAGTAGCAGAAATGCTCGACGGCAAAGCGCGCCGCCTCGGTGCCGGCGGCGTGAAGCGCCCGCATGTCGGACGCCCCGCCCAGGGCCAGGAGCCCGCTTTCGCTGTTGAGGATGCGGGCCGCGCCGTCGATGCCGTGATCCCCGGCGAGCCGCAGCACCGCGTTGCCGTCGATCGCCCCGGTGCGCGTCCCCATCGTCAGCCCGTCGAGCGGCGAATAGCCCATCGTCGTCGCCACCGAGCGCCCGCCCCGGATCGCGCAGAGCGAAGCACCGTTGCCGAGGTGGAGCGCCAGCACCCGCTCCGGCAGCGCGCCCAAAAGCGCGGGCAGCCGCGCGGCAAGGCTCGCATAGGAGATCCCGTGGAAGCCGTAGCGCCGGATCCCCTTCGCCTCCTCCGCCGCCGGCAGCGCGTAGCGGAGCGCGACCTCGGGGTTGGTCGCGTGAAAGGCGGTGTCGAAGCAGGCCACCTGCGGCAGGCCGGGGGCGAGCCGACTGACCGCCCGGATCCCCGAGAGGTTATGCGGATTGTGCAGCGGCGCGAGCGGGATGCAGGCGGCGATCGCGGCCTCGACCGCGTCGCTCACGCGGGTGCTGGCGGTGAGGTCCCGCCCGCCATGGACGATCCGGTGCCCGGCGGCGCGAACCCGCGACAGCGCGAAGCCCGCCGCGCCGAACCCCTCGACGAGAAGCGCGAGCGCGGTGTCGTGATCGGGGGCCGCGCAGCCCTGCTCCCCGGCCCCGACCCTGATCCGCGCGGAGCCTCCGATCTCGGTCACGGCGCCCGTGGCGACCGCGGCCTCGGCCCCGCCGAACAAGGCCGCCTTGATCGAGGACGACCCGGCATTGACGACAAGGATCAGACCGCCCGCCATCTCAGATCACCGACTTCACGAGGCCGAGAAGCGCCAGCACCGCGAGCATCAGGATCGCGAAGCGGCGGAAGCTCTGCGGTTCCGCCCTGAGGAATTGCCGCCCGCCGAGCCAGATGCCGAGCACCATCAGCGGCAACACGAAGAGCACCGCGCGGAACGTGTCCGCCGCGATCATCCCCGCCCGCGCCATCAAGGGCAGCGACCAGAGGTCCATGAGGGTGAAATAGGCGATGAGCGTCGCGCGGAAGACCGGGGCCGCCACCGGCTGCGCGGCAAGGAAGACCGCGACCGGCAGCCCGCCGACCCCCGCCCCGTTGGCGAAGCCCGAGACGAGGCCGACACCCGCATTGCCGGCGTTGCCGACCGTCCCGGAGAAACTCCACCCGGTCCAGAGTGCGGCGCACATGATCAGCACGAAGCCCGCGATCACCCCGCGCGCGAGGTCGGTGCCGACCGAGGACAGGATCGTCACCCCCAGCGGCACGCCCACCAGCGCCCCGAGGAAAAGCGTCGCCACCCGCCGCCGGTCGATCCGCGCCCAGATGCCGCGCAGCTGCTGCGCGGTCATCAGGATGTCGCAGAGGATCACCACCGGCACCGCGTGCAGCGGGCTGGTGACGAGGCTCGTCGCCGAGACGACGAGGGCGGCGAAGCCGAAGCCCGAATAGCCGCGCACGAAGGCCGCCACGAAGACGGCGACGGCGAGAAACCCCGCCGCTTCCGGCGCGAGCCCGAAGGGAAGTGCCATCACGTTCCCTTCTGGGGCCGCATGTCGGCCGGATCGATCCCTGCAACCTCCACCGGCGTCTTCATCGCGTCGCGGCGGAAGGGCTCGCCGAGTTCCTGGTTGATCATCGCCTCGATGAAGGTGGTCTGGCCCGCCTTCTGCGCCTTCAGGGCCTCGTCGAGGGCCGCCGTCAGTTCCGCCATCGAGAAGGCCTGCACGCCTTTCAGCCCGCAGGCATCGGCGATCTTCGCGTAGGAGACGTGGTCGTTGAGCTCGGTGCCGACGAAGTTGTCCTTGTACCAGAGCGTGGTGTTGCGCTTTTCCGCGCCCCACTGGTAGTTGCGGAAGATCACCATGGTGATCGCCGGCCATTCCTTGCGGCCGATCGCCACCATCTCGTTCATCGAGATGCCGAAGGCGCCGTCACCGGCAAAGCCCACCACCGGCACGTCCGGGTTGCCGATCTTGGCGCCGACGATCGACGGGAAACCGTAGCCGCAAGGCCCGAAGAGGCCGGGCGCCAGATACTTCCGCCCCGCCTCGAACGACGGATAGGCGTTGCCGATGGCGCAGTTGTTGCCGATGTCCGACGAGATGATCGCCTCCTTCGGCAGCGCGACCTGGATCGCGCGCCAGGCCATGCGCGGGCTCATCCAGTCGGGCCTGGCCTTGCGGGCGCGGTCGTTCCAGCTTGTGCCCGGATCGTCCTCTTCGTGATCCATCGAGGTCAGTTCCTGCGCCCAGGCGGATTTCGTCTTCGAGATCAGCGCCCTGCGCCCGGACCGCCCGGCATCGCCCGCCGCGTCGCCAAGCCGCGCGAGGATGCTCTCGGCCACGGCCTTCGCGTCGCCGACGATGCCGACGGTCACCGGCTTGGTCAGACCGATCCGGTCGGGGTTGATATCGACCTGGATCAGTTTAGCGGTCTTCGGCCAGTAGTCGATGCCATAGCCCGGCAGCGTCGAGAACGGGTTGAGCCGCGTCCCCAGGGCGAGGACCACGTCGGCCTTCGAGATCAGCTCCATCGCCGCCTTCGAGCCGTTATAGCCCAAGGGCCCGGCAAAGAGCGGATGCGAGCCGGGGAAGGCGTCGTTGTGCTGGTAGTTGCAGCAAACCGGCGCGTCGAGCCGCTCGGCCAGCTTCTGAGAGGCCGGGATCGCCCCGCCGAGAACCACGCCCGCACCATTGAGGATCACCGGGAACTTTGCCCCGCTGAGCAGCTTCGCCGCCTCGGCAATGGCCTCCGCCCCGCCCGAAGGCCGCTCGAAATCGACGATGGCGGGCAGGTCGATGTCGATCACCTGCGTCCAGACATCGCGCGGCACGTTGATCTGCACCGGGGCCGAAAGCCGCTTGGCCTTGGTGATCACCCGGTTCAGCACCTCGGCGATGCGGGAAGGATCGCGCACCTCTTCCTGATAGGCGACCATGTCGCGGAAGGCGGCCATCTGTTCCACTTCCTGGAACCCGCCCTGCCCGATAGTCTTGTTGGCCGCCTGCGGCGTGACCAGCAACATCGGCGTGTGGTTCCAGTAGGCGGTCTTCACGCAGGTGACGAAGTTGGTGATGCCCGGCCCGTTCTGGGCGATGATCATCGCCATCTTGCCGGTGGTGCGGGTGAAGCCGTCGGCCATGTAGCCGCCGTTGCATTCGTGGGCCACGTCCCAGAAGGTGATCCCGGCGCGTGGGAAATAGTCCGAGATCGGCATGAAGGCCGACCCGATGATGCCGAAGGCATGTTCGATCCCGTGCCGTTGCAGGACTTTGACGAAGGCTTCCTCGGTGGTCATCTTCATGGCGCATCTCCCTGGACCGATCACGGTTTCCGCTGTGTTCTATGCCCGGAACCGGACCCTCAGTAGGGCCAGTCAGGAAAGCTGATTAAGTCCAGTCTCGCGCAGAGTGCCGGCAATGAGCGCGAGACCCTCGGGGATCCGGCTTTGCGCGATCGACGAATAGGCCAACCGGTAGGTGTTCCGGGGCGCGGTCCCCGGCGCGAAAAAGACCCGGCCCGGCTCGATCAGCACGCCCTTGCCCCGAAGCCGCGCCGCGAGAAGGTCGGTATCGACCGCCCCCGGTGCCCGCATCCAGAAGCTTGACCCGCCGAAAGCGCCCTGCCCGGCAATCTCCAGCCCGTTGGCGCGGATCGCCTCGTCCATCACCGTGCGCCGGCGCTTGTAGGCCTGCCCCAATCGGTTGATCAGCGCATCGTAATGGCCGAGCGCCAGGAAATAGGCGACCGTGCGCTGGATATGGCCCGGCGGATGGCGAAGCATCGCGGCCCTGAGCGCCCGCGCCTCGCGGATGAAGGCCTCCGACGCGACGAGATAGCCGAGCCTCAGCCCCGGAAAGAGCGATTTCGAGAACGAGCCCGCATGGATCACCCGCCCCTCGCGGTCGAGCGATTTCAGCGCCGGTGCCGCGGGCTTCAGGAACGACATCTCGAATTCGTAATCGTCCTCGACGATGAGGAAATCCTCCCGCCCCGCCCGTTCCAGCAACGCCACGCGCCGCTCCATCGGCATCGTCGCGTTGGTCGGGCAATGATGGCTCGCCGTGGTGAAGACGGCGGCAATCCCCTCGGGCACCCGGTCCGGCGGCAGCCCGTCCTCATCGACGTCAACCGGCACGACCCGCGCGCCGAGCTGGTTGAGGATCGCCCGCAGCCCCGGATAGCAGGGATTTTCCACCGCCACCGCCCCGCCCGGCGACAAAAGCACCTCCGCCGCCAGCCAGAGCGCGTTCTGCGCCCCCATGGTGAGGAGGATCTCCTCGGGCCGCGCGATGATCCCGCGCCGGGGCAGGATGGTGCGGGCGATATACTCGACCAGCATCGGATCGTCGCGTTCGTAGAAATCGTCCGTCAGCGCCTCGAAATCGCGGCGCCCAAGCGCGCGGAGCGCACATTGCCGCCAGTTCTGGTGATCGAAGAGGCTCGCATCGGCCTGACCGTAGATGAAGGGATAGGGATAGGAATGCCAGTCCTGCGGCTTCGCCGGCAATTCATGGCGCGAAAAGTGCCGGCCGACGATCCGCTCCCAGTCGACGCTGTCGCGGCGCGGGCGGTCCTCGACGACGAAACCGGGCGGGACCGGCGCGGTGTCCGAGACGTAGTAGCCCGACCGCCCCCGCGCGCTGAGATAATCGCCCGAGACGAGCTCGGTATAGGCGAGCGTCACGGTGATCCGGCTGACCCCGAGATGCTGCGCGAGTCCCCGGCTCGACGGCAGCTTCTCGCCGGGACGAAAGCGGCCGCGCAGGATGCCGCCCGCCACCATCTCCTGGATCTGCTGCTGCAGCGTCCCGTTGAAGCCGGGCGCGAGGAAGAAGCTTTCGGCGGGGATCGACATCTCTGGCCTTATGGGCGC
>WOZM01000176.1 GCA_011620265.1 Paracoccaceae bacterium | reverse complement strand
CCCCGGCGATCCGGCGCTGGCCGAGCGTGTGCATGACCTGATCCGCGCCGCCGGTCTTGCCGCCGCGAAGGATGCCGCGCGGGGGTTTGACCACGGCGTCTTCGTGCCGCTCAAGGTCGCCTTTCCGGAGGCCGACATTCCCTGCGTCCAGTTGTCGCTTGCCGGCGATCTCGACCCCGCGCGCCATGTCGCGCTTGGTCAGGCCCTGGCCCCCTTGCGCGACGAGGGCGTGCTGATTCTCGGCAGCGGCAACACCTATCACAACATGGGCGTGATGATGCGAAGCCTGCGCGGCGGGCCACGCGGCCCCATCGTTGGCGGCGCGTTCGACACCTGGCTGACCGAGGCGATGACCTGCCCCGATCCCGAGGACCGCAACCGCAGGCTCGCGCGCTGGTCTCAGGCGCCGGGCGGCCGCGATGCGCATCCGCGCGAAGAGCACCTGATCCCGCTGCATGTCGTGGCGGGCGCGGCGGGCAGCGACATCGGCCGGAAGACTTTCGAAGACAACGTCCTTGGCGCCGTCGAAAGCGCCTTTCGCTTCGGTTGAACAGAAACCCGGAAAAGGAACACAACGCCATGTCCAATACCATCAAGGGCCCCTTCATCGTGACCGGCGCATCCGGTCAACTCGGCAGTCAGGTCATCGAGAACCTGCTGGCGAAAGGGGCCGACCCCCTCGTCGCGATCACCCGCAAGCCGGAAAAACTGGCGGCACTCGGCGCGCGCGGGGTCGATGTCAGGGCGGGCGATTTCAACGACCCGGCCTCGCTCGGCGCGGCCTTCGCCGGGGGCGGGCGGCTGCTGATCATCTCGACGGACGACCTCGAGCCGGGCAAGCGGCTGGCCGCGCACCGCAACGCGATCTCGGCCGCCCAGAAGGCCGGTGTGTCGCATATCGTCTATACCTCGCTCACCAATCCCGATGAAAGCAGCCCGATCACCTTTGCCGCCGATCACCGCGAGACCGAGGCGCTGATCAAGCAGACCGGCATCCCCCACACGATCCTGCGCGACTGCCTTTACACCGATCTTTTTCTGATGAGCGCGCCGCAGGCGATTGGCGCGGGGGCGCTTTACGCGGCGGCAGGCGACGGCAAGGCGGGCTATGTCACGCGCGCCGACTGCGCCCGCGCCGCCGCCGCGGCCCTGTTGACCGAGACCGGTTCGACCGTGCGCGACATCACCGGGCCCGAGGCGGTCAGCCATGCCGAGATCGCCGGGATCCTGTCCGAAGTTGCCGGGAAGGAAATCCCCTATGTCCCGATCACGCGCGACGCCCTGGTTGAGGCGATGGTCAGGAATGGCCTGCCGGAGTTCATGGCGGATGTCTTCTCGTCCTTCGACGTCGCGATTGCCAAGGGAAATCTGGACGTGGCCTCCGATGATGTGGAAAAATTGACCGGGCAGAAGGCGCAGTCGGTCCGGGATTTCCTGCTGGCCAACAAATCCGCGCTGACCGGCCAGGCGTAGACGACACCCACCGGAGGCCCCGTCACGCTGAAGATGCCGCCGCGCGAGGGGCCAAGGCCCGTCACCACGCCTTGCGCCCCGCAGACGCAGATCGGTCAGAACCCGGATGCCGCGACGGCCCAGACATTCAGGGACAGGGCCTTCGATTTCCCCTTTGTCACCCGCCAGCCGTCGATGATCTCGGTTCCGGGGCCGAGGCACTCTGCCTCGAACACGGGCGCCGATGCGGCTGGCGCGAGGCGTTCATGATCGGCAGGGAATTCGCCCATATCCATCCGCCACGGGACGGCGGCCTGCACTGGCGCTGGCGATGTTCGCCTTCGCCCTGCGACAGTTCCGCGGCTTTCTGCGCTAACGCCATGGCGGCGTATCCGCCTGCCAGCCAAGGTTGTTCAGGCGTTGCGGAAAAGCTCCGAATCCTCGACGACCTTTTGGGCCAGAAGAAGGCTGCATCCCAGTGAGTCTCCCAGCGCGGCAGCGACCGAACGGCTCATCCAACGGGTCCAGAAGCCTTGTTTGTGATGCCCGACGACGACCAGATCGGCCCCGGTCTCGGTCGCGGCATGCGTTATTGCCGCGACGGGATCTCCGAATTCAAAGCGGACCTCGGGCGCCAGCCCCATGGCTGATAGCCTTTGATGGCCTTCGTCGAGAATCGCCTTGAAATCGGCTTGCTGGTGGGCAAGCGCGCCCGCATCCGCGCCCTGGGCCAGCGCGTTGCCCGCGACCGTCTCGACCACTGCCAGCAGGATCACCCCGGCCCCCGTGATCTGCGCGAGCCGCGCCCCC
Organism: Paracoccaceae bacterium; assembly: GCA_011620265.1. Lineage (GTDB taxonomy): Bacteria > Pseudomonadota > Alphaproteobacteria > Rhodobacterales > Rhodobacteraceae > Albidovulum. The sequence goes on along the minus strand of WOZM01000176.1, from coordinate 2,739 downwards.
TCGCGCAGCGCCAGCCGCCCCTCGCGCGAGCCGTCGTAACAGAGCAGAATCTTGGCATACATCGATGGGTCTCCAGAGCAGGAATGGCACTTGCAAGATGATTGAGGGTATACTAGTTAGCCATGCAACTATCGGCAAGCTGATAAAAAGAAAAGAACAATGCAGGACGATCCCAATACGATCGAGCTCAAGGAGCCCTTCGCGCGCTCCCTGGCGGCGTCATCGCGCATGTGGAAGCGGTATCTCGACCTCCAGTTTCGGGATCTCGGCCTGTCCCAGGCGCGATGGAGCGTGCTGTTCGAGATCTCGCGGAACGAACAGGCGACGCAGATCGAACTGGCGCGGGTTCTGGCGATCGAGGCCGCGTCGCTGGTCCGCCTGCTGGACGGGCTTGAAAATGCGGGGCTGATCGAACGCCGGCCCTCCGCCGAGGACAGGCGGGCCAAGACGCTGCACCTGACAGAAGCCGCGTGGCCTCTCATCGACAGGATGAAAGCGATCTCGGCGGCCAGCAGAGCGGCAATTCTCGAGGGTATTTCGCAGCAGGATCTGCGTATTGCAACACAAGTCCTGAGCCGCGTCGCGGCCAGATTGGAGATGTTGGGCAATGGTCAAGATGGATGACATAAAGGCGGGTGCAGCCGTTGCGGACGAGGCTGCCGAGGACAAACTGGTGCCGCCGCCCCCGCCCAGGCGCAGCCGCACAAGATGGACCAGACTGATCGTGATCGCAGGGCTGATTGCCGTCGCCGTCTGGCTGGCCGCCCCGTGGCTAGCTGCGCGCTTCACGCAGGTGCACATCAATGATGCCAGGATCGCGGCCAAGGTCGTCACCGTATCGAGCGAGGTCGCCGGAAGGATCACGGCGATTCCGGTGCTCGTGGGGGACGCTGTCAAAAAGGACGATCTGATCGCCGCAATCGACCGCGAATCTTCGCAGCCTCAGCTTGATTCCGTCCTGTCGAAGCTTGCGGCAACCGACGCGCAGCTTGCGGAGCTTCAGGTACGCAAGGTATTGCTGGAAAAGCAGCTCTCTGCGCGGCGCGGCGCGGCCGAGGCCGGCATAGCCGCGGCCGAGGCAAACCATGAAGCGTCGCTTGCCGTTTTGAAGAACGCCCGGACCCGCCACGAGAGGGCGATCAAGCTGGCCGAGCAGAATATCACGTCGCAGCAAACCCTCGACGAATCCCAGGCGGCACTGGACACCGCCACCCAGCAGGAGCGCGCGGCATTCGCGGCGATCGAAAACGCGCGGGCCAGTCTGGCCATCGTCGAGGCCGACGGAGAGCAGAGGAATGTTCTTGAGTCGCAGATTGTGTCCCTTATGGCCGAACGGGCGGGAACCGAGGCCGACCGCAGCCTGAAGGAAATCGACCTCGCGCGCCGCACGATCGCGGCCCAGTTCGACGGCATCATCGACGCAACCTTTGTCGATATCGGCGAATATGTGACGCCGGGGACGCGCATCGCGATGTATCACGCGCCGGATGACGTCTGGATCGACGCCAATGTCAAGGAGACCGACTTCGGCAGGATTCGTGTCGGATCGCCGGCCAGCATCACCGTAGATGCCTTTTCCGGCCGGACCTTCAAGGGCGAAGTGATCGGGATGGGCGGGGCCGCGACCAGCCAGCTTGCGCTTCTGCCCAGCCCCAACCCCTCGGGCAATTTCACGAAAGTGACCCAGCGCCTGCCGATCCGCGTGTCGATCGACGCCGGCGGCACCGAACTGAGGCCCGGCATGATGGTCGAGGTCTATGTCGATGTCGCAGATTGACCGGTATTTCGAGCGTTACGGCCCCGCCTACAAGTGGTTCGCGACCGGCAGCATCATGGTCGCGACCATCTCGGTCGTGTTGTCCACGACGATCGTGAACGTCGCCATCCCGGCGGTCATGGGCGCTTTCGGGATCAGCGCGGTGCAGGCACAATGGATCTCGACCGGCTTTCTGGCCGCGATGACCGCGACGATGCTGCTGGCCGACTGGGCCAACCGCGCCTTCGGAATGCGGCTGACGATGACCGCCTCGATGGGCGTGTTCCTTGCCGGTTCGGTCCTTGGGGGCCTTGCGCCGAACGAAACCATCCTGACACTGGCCCGCGTGGTGCAGGGGGCGGCGGCGGGCATCGTCCAGCCGCTGGCCATGATCATGCTGTTCAAGGTCTTTCCGCCCGACAAGCGCGGCGCGGCCATGGGGATCTACGGCGTCGGCGTGGTGCTGGCCCCGGCACTGGGCCCCTGGATCGGCGGCGTGCTGATGGACGCCTTCGACTGGCGCTTCGTCTTCTACCTGGGCCTGCCCTTCGCCGGCCTCGCCATCGTGCTGGCGAACGTGTTCCTGCCCACCCGCGAAGAAAGCGGGCCGATCCCGGCCTTCGACTTTGTCGGCGTGGCGATCCTGTCGGTCTTTCTTGCCGTCCTGCTCAGCACGCTGTCGAACGCGCAGCGGCTCGGATGGGATACCAACATCATCCTGTCGGGTTTCACGATTTCCGTTGCTTCGGCCATCGCCTTCATCGCCTGGGAGATGCATACCGCCAAGCCCATGCTCGACATGCGGCTCTTCGCGAATTTCGCCTTTTCCTCGGCCTCGGTCGTTGCCTTCATCATGGGGGCGGGGCTGTTCGGCTCTACCTATCTGCTTCCGGTCTTCGTGCAGCAGATCCAGGGCATGACGCCCACCCAGGCGGGCCTTCTTCTGATGCCCTCGGGCTTTGCCATGCTGGTGGTCTTTCCCA
>WOZM01000301.1 GCA_011620265.1 Paracoccaceae bacterium | reverse complement strand
TCCCCGGCCGGGCGTTACCCGGCACCGTTGCTTCATGGAGTCCGGACTTTCCTCGACGGTTTCCCGTCGCGGCCATCCAGCCTTCCGCGCAAGCGATGAGTTAGGTGTCCCTGCGCCCGCCGTCAACCGGGAAGCGGCGGGCAAGACCGGCGGCCAGCGCCCGGTCGGCCGCGTCCTCCGGCCCCGAGGCGCCCGGCCGGAAGCGCAGCCGGAACGCGGCGAGCCGGGCGCCGGGCGCGGCCTCGGGGTAGCCGAGGGCACTTGCCGAGGTGGCGAAACCGGCACCGGGATCGCCCTGCCCCTCAGGCCAGACCGAAAGCCCGCCCAGCGCAAGCCGGCGCCAGTCGAAGCGGGGGCCGGGATCACGCTTGCGCTCGGGCGCCATGTCGGAATGGCCAATGACCCGTTCGGGCGGAATGCCCCAGCGCGCCATGATCGCCGGAAGCAGCGTCTCGAGCGCGGCCATCTGCGGTTCGGGGAACGGCGCGTCGCCGGGATTGGCCAGTTCGATGCCGATGGAGTGCGAATTCACGTCCGTGACCTGCCCCCAGGCGCCTGACCCGGCATGCCAGGCCCGCGCCTCTTCGGGCACCAGCGCCTCCACCACACCGGACTCGGAAATCAGGTAATGCGCCGAAACCTCGGCCGCGGGGTCGCAGAGCCGGTCACGCGCGGCGTCACAGGACGGCATCGCGGTATAGTGGATCACGATCAGCGAGGGCCTGGCCCCATCGCGCCGTTCGCCGAAATTCGGCGAAACCGCCGCCACGCCCTAGCCGCGCGCCTTCTGGAAGGGCGTCGGATCCCAGTAGCAGGCGAAGCCGTCGCCGTCGGGGTCGAGGTTCTTCGGATCGCGCTTCGGCCCGCCCGCCTTCAGGAACGCCTGCTGCGCCGCCTCGGGCGTGTCGTAGCGGGCGCAGGCCTTCTGCGAGTTCGACAGCGCGACCTTGGAGCGCGGATAGACCGCCTCGCCGATGCGGTTGGGCGCTCTCAGCGCGTATTGCACGAGGTCGACCGAGCCGCTCGACGCGTCGGTACGCTCCGGCAGTTCGGTCGGCTGGACCTGCTGATACTGCGCCCGGCTCTGGGCGATGCGGGCCTTGTCGCTCTCGATCGTCTCGCGCGAGGCGACGGCGGAGAAGTCCTGTTCGTCGGAGATGCCGGTATTGGCGACGAGCGCGGCCGGATCCGCGCCCGCTTCGGGCGGATAATAGGCGGTACCCTCGGCGACCTGCGCATTGGCCGGCGGGATGTTCGCGGGCAAGGGCGCGGGCTGGGCCGCCCCTCCGGCGAGCGGCGCGCTGCCGATCCCCGCCTGGGCAAGCTCGGTCGCGTTCGGCGCGCCCGTGCCCGTCGTCACCGGCGCCGGGAACGGCACGACCGGGTTCTGCACCGGCGCCTGAACCACCTGGGCCGGGGCCTCGATGCGCGCCTGCGCCTCGGCGAAGCGGCGCGCCTGATAATCGGCATAGCTCTCGAACCCGACGCCGCCGACGCGGCTGTCCGGTATCGGCGGCTGACAGCCGGCCAGAAGCAGAAGTGCCAATCCAGGCAACAGAATTCGCATCGCGATGTCCCCGATCCCCGTTCTGAACAGGCCCCTTACCACCATTTCGCCGGCTTGGAAACAAATCCCGCCGCACGTTCCAGCACATGGGCGTGATTCAGCAGATCGCCCTCCTCCCACGGCCGGCCGATGAGCTGCAACCCCAACGGCAGCCCCTGCCGGTCGAGCCCGACCGGAACCGCGATCCCCGGCAGGCCGGCGAGGTTCACCGTCACGGTGAAGACGTCGTTGAGATACATCGCGACCGGATCGGCCTCGGCCATCTCGCCGAGTCCGAAGGCGGCCGACGGCGTGGCGGGCGTCAGGATCGCGTCGATGCCCTCGGCAAAGACCGTCTCGAAGTCGCGCTTGATCAGCGCGCGGACCTTGCGGGCGCGGTTGTAATAGGCGTCGTAGAAGCCGGCGCTCAGCACGTAGGTGCCGATCATCACCCGCCGCTGCACCTCATGCCCGAAGCCCTCGGCGCGGGTCTTCTCGTACATCTCGGTGATGCCGTCACCCTGCGCGAGTCTGGCGCGGTGGCCATAGCGCACCCCGTCATAGCGGGCGAGGTTCGAGGACGCCTCGGCCGGGGCCACGACATAATAGGCGGGCAGCGCGTATTTCGTGTGGGGAAGCGAGATGTCGACGATCTCGGCGCCGGCATCCTTCATCATCCGGGTGCCGTCGGCCCAGAGCTTCTCGATCTCGTCCGGCATGCCGTCCATGCGGTATTCGCGCGGGATGCCGATCTTCTTGCCGCGGATGTCGCCGGTGAGCGCAGCCTCGAAATCCGGCACCGGAATGTCGGCGGAGGTCGAATCCTTCGGGTCGTGACCGCACATCGCGCCGAGCATGATCGCCGCGTCGCGCACGTCCCTGGTCATCGGCCCGGCCTGATCGAGCGACGAGGCAAACGCCACGATGCCCCAGCGCGAGCAGCGCCCATAGGTCGGCTTGATGCCCGTAATGCCGGTGAAGGCCGCCGGCTGACGGATCGAGCCGCCGGTATCGGTGCCCGTCGCCGCAAGGCAGAGGTCGGCCGCGACCGCCGCGGCCGAGCCGCCCGACGACCCGCCGGGCGTCAGCGGCGTCGCATCATTGCCGCGCCGCCAGGGGTTGACGGCATTGCCGTAGCACGAGGTCTCGTTCGACGAGCCCATGGCGAATTCGTCCATGTTGAGCTTGCCGAGCATCACCGCGCCCGCGTCGGCCAGTTGCTGGCTCACTGTGGATTCGTATTCGGGCCGGAAGCCCTTGAGGATGTTGGACGCCGCCTGAGAGGGCACATCCCGCGTGCAGAAGAGGTCCTTGATCCCGACCGGAATCCCGCACATCGCGGGCGCCTCGCCCGCCTTGATCCTCTGATCCGCCGCCGCCGCCCGTTCCCGCGCGATCTCGGGCGTCTTGTGGACGAAGGCATTGAGCGCGCCCGCCGCCTCGATCGCCGACAGGCAGGCCTCGGTCAGCTCCGCGCTCGTCACCTCGCCCTTGCGGAGCGCATCGCGCGCGGCGGCGATCGTCAGTTCGTTCAGCTTCGTCATTCGACCACCTTCGGCACCGCGAAGAACCCCTCGCGCGCATCGGGCGCGTTCGACAGGATCTGTTTCTGGATGTTGCCGTCCGTCACCACGTCCGGCCGCCGCTTCAGCCGCATCGGCGTGACGCTCGTCATCGGCTCCACGCCTTCGACATCGACCTCGTTCAGCTCTTCCATGAAGGCGAGCACGGCGGAAAGCTCGCCCGCCAGCGCCGGCAGGTCCTCTTCCTTCACGGCGATCCGCGCCAGATGCGCGACCTTCCGCGCGGTGTCGGTATCGATGGACATGGCTCTACCCGTTATCGCGATTTCCCGCCCGGTTTAGCTTCGCCGCGCCGGGCCTGCAAGCCGCGAGGCGGCCGACGGCGCGCGCCGGTCCGGGTCCGCCCGCCTTGGCCAGGGTGGCCGGCCCGGGCCGCGCCCGGCCCTTCGCGACGGGGCGGCGGCCTCTGCTGCCCCGACAGGTCGCACCCCCTGTTGCCTCGACCCCGCCGCCGATCTAACCTGATCTCCTGCCCGGCAATCATCGGAGGACCCCATGAAGATCACCTGGCTCGGACATTCCGGCTTCCGCATCGAGATCGAGGGCGCGGTGCTCCTCGTCGATCCCTGGCTCACCGGAAATCCGATGTTCCCCGCCGACCGGCGCGCCGAAGCCGTCGCGGGCGCCACGCATATCCTGATCACGCACGGTCACAGCGACCATACCGGCGACGCCGTGAGCATCGCGAAGGACGCGAATATCCCGGTCGCCGGAATCTACGACCTGATCAGCCATTGGGAGGCGTCCGAAGGGGTGTCCGGCATCGGCTTCAACAAGGGCGGCACCGTCGATCTCGGCGGCGCGGCGGTGACGATGGTCAATGCCTGCCACTCCTCGTCGATGGCGGGCAAGACCGGGCCGATCTATCTCGGCCACGAGGCGGGCTACATGATCGCGGGCGAAGGCCACACGATCTACATGACGGGCGACACGGCGATCATGGCCGACATGGGCTGGATGGGCGAGTATTTCGCCCCCGATATCGGCATCCTCTGCGCCGGCGGAAATTTCACCATGGATATGAAGCAGGCGGCCTGGGCGGCGAAGAAGTTCTTCGATTTCAAGACCGTGATCCCCTGCCACTACAGGACGTTCCCGCTTCTCGCCCAGTCGGCGGAGGAGCTGAAGGCGGGGCTTCCCGGCGTCGACGTGATCGAGCCCGAAGTGCTGGTCCCGATCACGTTCTGACACCCGGAACCGGGCGGGGGAAGCGCCCCCCGCCCGCCGCGATCACAGGCCCCGGTATTTCCGGCTCTCGGGCAGCGGCATGAGGCCGATATCGCGGCGGACGCGGTCCGAGAGGTCGGCCTCGTAGCGCTGCGGGACGGCGCGCCGCCGGGCAATCAGCCCGGCAAGCGCCAGCGCCACGCGGATCAACCCGTATTCGGCCACCGGCGCCTGCACGGCGACGGCGGGCGGACGGTGTTCGGGATTCACTTCAGCATTCATCATCTCACACAGCCGGACGCCTTCTCGGGGCGCAGGCTCCTCATGTTCAGGATCGGGGCGGGGATCCGAAAGCCGAAAGGCCCTATGCCCGGCATCCGGAAACGGCGGTTGGGTGGTCTGGGCGGAAGGGTCCCGGCGCGAAAGCGTGTTTTTTCGCCTTGCGGACGAAGCGGACCTTCTTCGCCCGGAATCAAGGCGAAGCCGCCGGGCGCGCGCCCGGCCTGTGTCGTGCCGGCCGACGGGCCGCAAAGGGCTCGGAACGGACCAACCCGGGTTTCGCGACATGGCCAAAACCCATGGGTTGACGCTCATGTCCCGGCAGGGAACGGCATCACCCCCGCCGGTCGCGGAAGAACCCGGCCAGCAGCGCCGATGCCTCCCGCGCCCCGATCCCGTCGTAGACTTCCGGCACGTGATGGCACTGGGGGTGGGAGAAGACCCGCGCCCCGTGCGCGACCCCCCCCGACTTCGGATCCTCGGCGCCGTAGTAAAGCCGGGCGATCCGCGCGAACGAGATCGCGGCGGCGCACATCGGGCAGGGTTCGAGCGTGACATAGAGGTCATGCCCCGGCAGCCGCTCCGACCCGGCAGCGGCGCAGGCCGCGCGGAGCGCGAGGATCTCGGCATGGGCGGTCGGATCGGCCAGTTCCCGCGTGCGGTTGCCAGCGCGCGCCGCGATGCGGCCCTCAGGGGTCACGACGACCGCGCCGACCGGCACCTCGCCCCGCGCGCCCGCCGCCCGCGCCTCCTCCAGCGCCGCCGCCATATGGCTCTGGAATCCGCTCATGCCCCCTGATGCCCCGGCCCGCGCCCGCAAGCAAGCGCTTCCCCCCCGGCGCGATTGGCGGTATGAGCCGCACTTCAGATCAGCCCGGGGGGCGAAGATGGCGGAAGACAAGACAACAGGCGACCGCATCGCCAAGGTGATGGCCCGCGCCGGCATCGCCTCGCGCCGCGACGCCGAGAAGATGATCGTCGAGGGCCGGGTCGCGGTGAACGGCAAGACCGTGACGAGCCCCGCGCTCGACGTGCTGCCCACCGACAAGGTCACGCTCGACGGCAAGCCGATCGACGCGCCGCAGCCGGCGCGGCTCTGGCTTTACTACAAGCCCCTCGGCCTCGTGACCTCGGAGAAGGACGAGAAGGGCCGCCAGACCGTCTTCGACACGATGCCCGCCGACATGCCCCGGGTGATGAGCGTGGGCCGGCTCGACCTCAATTCCGAGGGGCTTCTGCTCCTGACCAATGACGGCGAGCTGAAGCGGCGGCTGGAGCTGCCGTCGACCGGCTGGCTCAGGAAATACCGGGTCCGCGTCAACGGCCGCCCGAACGACGCGACCTTCGATCCCCTGCGGCGCGGCGTGACCATCGACGGCGAGGAGTTCCAGCCGATGGAGATCACGCTCGACATCCAGAAGGGCGCCAATGCCTGGCTGACCGTTGGCCTTCGCGAGGGCAAGAACCGCGAGATCCGCCGGGCGATGACCGAGGTCGGGATGATCGTGAACCGGCTGATCCGGGTCAGCTACGGCCCCTTCCGGCTCAACACGATGAAGCCCGGCGACGTGGTCGAGGTGAAGCAGAAGGTGTTGCGCGAACAGCTCGGCGACGGCGCGGCGAAGGACGAGGAGAAGCGCGGCCCCCGCCGCGAGGGCGAGCGCAAGCCGCGCACGGCCCGCGACGGCAAGCCCTTCAAGCCGCGCGCGCCGAGGGACGGCGACGCGGCGCCCCGCGACCGCAAGCCCTTCAAGCCGCGCGCCGATCAGGCGGCGGGCGACCGCAAGCCGCGCGCCGGTGACGCCCCGCGCGGCGGCAAGCCGTTCAAGCCGCGTGCGGCCGCCGCCGGGGATGCCCCGCGCGACCGGACCGAGAGCGACCGCCCGTTCAAGCCGCGCGGCCCCCGTGACGGCGACCGGCCGTGGAAGGCCCGCCCGCCGCGCGACGATGCCGAGGGCGGGCGGCCCCAGAAGCCGCGCGGCCCCCGTGACGGCGCGGCGCCGGCCCGTGGCAAGGACGACCGGCCCTTCAAGGCGCGGCCGCCGCGCGACGACGACAAGGCTCCGCGGGGTGGCAGCGGTGAGCGTCCCCAGAAGCCGCGCCCGTCGCGCGACGGCGCGGCGGCGGCGCAGGGCACGGGCGGTCCGCGCGGCAAGGCTGGGCCGGGGGGCAAGGCTGGGCCGGGGGGCAAGGCTGGGCCACGCGCCACCGGCGGTCCGGGCGGCAAGGCTGGGCCGCGCGGCAAACCCTTTGCCGGCAAGCCGTCGGGGCCCCGGCCCGGTCCGGGCGGTCCGCGCACCGGCGGCGATCGCCCCTCGGCTGCCCCGCGCCGGGACGGGCCGCCGCGCAAGAAGTGACGCGCCGCCGGGGTTCCTGCCCTTACGTTAACCGCGAATTCCCGCCGGTCGGCCCCGGCGCCGCCCCGCTCGGGGCTTGGACATTCGCGCGCGCCGTGCCAGTCTGCGGGCCAAGTCGCGGGGGGTGCGGATGACGGAAGCCGGGTTGCAGCGTATCGCCTTCAATCTGTTGCTGGCGCTGACGCTTTATGTCGCCCTGACAGGGGGCGGATGATGGCCGAGCGGTTCAGCGGCAGATACAGCCCGACCCCGTCCGACGAGGCCCCCGCCCCGCGCCGGCAAGGCCCGAGCCGCGCCGAAAAGCGCACCGGCTGGCTCTTCCTCGTCGCCCTGCCCTTCGCGCTGAAGGCGTTCTTCCAGGACCCGGCCGGCCTCACCCGCAACCTCGCCGCCTTCGCGGTGCTCGTGCTCGCCGCCTGGCTCACGCGCGAAGGCGTCCGCGCGGCCGAGGCCTATGACGCCCGCAAGACGGCGCGGCGCCCGGCCCTGCCGCGCAAGATGATCGGCACGGTCCTGACCGCGCTCGGCCTCGGGCTCGGCGCGGCGGCCGGGGGCGAGATGGCGGCGATCCTTCTCGGCCTGACCGGGGCGGCGCTGCACCTTTACGCCTTCGGCCCCGATCCGATGCGCGACAAGGGGATGGAGGGGGTCGACACCTTCCAGCAGGACCGCGTCGGCCGCATCGTCGCCGAAGGCGAGGCGCACCTGCGGGAGATGCGCGCCGCCGCCGAGCGCACCGGCGACCGCCAGATCGCCGCCCGGGTCGACCGCTTCGCCATCACCGCCCGGACGCTCTTCCGCACGGTCGAGGAAGACCCCCGCGACCTCACCGCCGCGCGCCGCTATCTCGGCGTCTACCTGATGGGTGCGCGCGACGCGACGATCAAGTTCGCCGACCTCTGGGCCAGGACCCGCGACCCCGGCGCGCGCGCCGACTATGAGGCCCTGCTCGACGACCTCGAGACCAATTTCGCCCGACGCACGTCAGCGCTTCTCACCGACAACCGCAGCGACCTCGATATCGAGATCGGCGTCCTGCGCGACCGGCTGAAGCGCGAAGGCGTGGGGCTCGCCCCCTATCCCCCGAAGAGTGGAGAGTGACCATGTCCAATATCCGTGACGACGCCGCCAGGGCCCTTGCCGCCATCGAGGAAGTGACCGCCGTGATCCTGCCCGAACCGGCGGGCGAGATCGTGCCCTTGCAGGATGCGCCGAAACCGCTCGCCGCCGAGATCCGCAAGCGCATCGCCGAGCTCGACATGACCGATACCGGCTCCATCGTGAATTTCGGCTCCGCCGCGCAGGGCGAGTTGCAGCAGATCAGCCAGGCGATGCTGGCGGACGTGCGCAACAAGGATGTCGGCCCGGCCGGCGACAGCTTGCGCGACATCGTCACCACGATCCGGGGCTTTTCGGTCTCCGAGCTTGACGTGCGGCGGAAACTCTCGTGGTGGGAAAAGCTGCTGGGACGCACCGCGCCCTTCGCGAAATTCCTCGCGCGGTTCGAGAGCGTGCAGGGCCAGATCGACAAGATCACCGGCGACCTGCTCGGGCACGAACACAAATTGCTGAAGGATATCAAATCTCTGGACGTGCTTTATGAGAAGACGCTGAACTTCTACGACGAGCTTGCGCTTTACATCGCGGCCGGCGAGGCGAAGCTCGCCGAGCTTGATGCGACCGACATTCCGGCGAAGGAAGCGGCGGTCGGAAAGGCGCCCGAGGCCGACAAGGTGATGGCGGCGCAGGAACTGCGCGACCTGCGGTCCGCCCGCGACGATCTGGAACGGCGCGTGCATGACCTCAAGCTCACCCGGCAGGTGACGATGCAGTCGCTGCCCTCGATCCGGCTGGTGCAGGAGAACGACAAGAGCCTGGTGACGAAGATCAATTCGACCCTCGTCAACACCGTGCCGCTCTGGGAAACCCAGCTTGCGCAGGCGGTGACGATCCATCGGTCGTCCGAAGCGGCAAGCGCGGTGCGCGAGGCCAATGACCTGACCAACGAACTTCTCACCGCCAACGCGAAGAACCTCCGGCAAGCCAATGAAATCGTTCGCACCGAGATGGAGCGCGGCGTCTTCGACATCGAGGCGGTGAAGTCCGCGAATGCCGAACTGATCGGGACGATCGAGGACAGCTTGCGCATCGCCGACGAGGGCAAGCGCAAGCGTGCCGCCGCCGAGGCGGAGCTGAAGAAGATGGAGGCCGACCTGCGCGACACGCTGGCGGCGGCGAAGGCGCGGGCGACCGGCAGCGGCGCGACCCTCGGGACCAGCGTCTGAGATCATGCGCCTCCGCATGATCCTGCGGCTCGTCCTCCTCCCCGCGCTCCTCGCGGGGCTGGCGGGCTGCGACACGACCGCCGGCTTCGGCCCGGGGCCGGTGTCGCAGGCGCCGCGCGACGTGCCGCCGCCGGAACCGGTCATCGCGGAGCCCTCGGCCGCCACAAGGGCGGCACGCGACTACTACGCGAAGGTCGAGGCCAACTACCTCGCGCAGGACCTGCTGCGCGCCGATGGCGGCGGCGATGACACGCCTTTCGGCGCCCGGGATCTGGCCGAGAACTTCATCCGCATCGCCTTCTTCGACGAATTCGCCGAACGCGGCGGGCAGCTCGTCCCCGAGGCGGTGGAAAACCGCCTGCACCGCTGGGCGGAGCCGATCCGGCTCGAGGTCGAATTCGGCGCCTCGGTTCCGGCCGATCAGCGCGCCCGCGACCGGGCCGAGATCGCGGCCTATGTCACGCGCCTGTCCAAGCTCACCGGCCTGCCGATGCGGATGAGCGGCTGGCGGCCCAACCACTCGGTGCTGATCCTCAATTCCGACGAACGCCAGACCGCCGCCGCCCGCATCGCGGCCCTGGCCCCCACGACCGGCGCCGCCGCGATCCGCTCCGTGACCGAGATGGCGCCCGAGACCTACTGCACCGTCTTCGCCTTCACGCCGGGCCAGACCGCGACCTATACAAGGGCGATCACCGTGATCCGGGGCGAGCTGCCGGACCGGCTGCGGATGGCTTGCATCCACGAGGAACTCGCGCAAAGCCTCGGCCTTGTCGCCGACTACCCGCGCGCGCGCCCCTCGATCTTCAACGACAACGAGGAATTCGCGCTCCTGACACGTCAGGACGAGATGATGCTGAAAATGCTCTACGATCCGAGGCTGAAGCCCGGCATGACGCTGGGCGAGGCGCGGCCCATCATCGAGGCGATGGCGGCGGAACTGATGGGCGGCGCGAGCTGACCGAAACAGGAGGTGGATATGGGTATTCTCGATTTTCTGACCGGCGAGTTCATCGACGTCATCCACTGGGTGGACGACACCCGCGACACGATGGTCTGGCGGTTCGAGCGCGAGGGCCACGCGATCAAGTATGGCGCCAAGCTGACGGTGCGCGAGGGCCAGGCTGCGGTCTTCGTGCATGAGGGCCAGATCGCCGATGTCTTCTCGCCCGGTCTCTACCTGCTCGAGACCAACAACATGCCGATCCTGACGACGCTCCAGCACTGGGATCACGGCTTCCGCTCGCCCTTCAAGTCCGAAATCTACTTCGTCAGCACCACCCGCTTCACCGACCAGAAATGGGGCACCAAGAACCCGATCATCGCGCGCGACCCGGAATTCGGGCCGGTGCGGCTCAGGGCCTACGGGACTTACGTGATGCGGGTCGCGGAGCCTGCGAAGTTCCTGTCGCAAATCGTTGGCACGGATGGAGAATTCACCGCCGACGAGATCAGCTTCCAGATCCGCAACATCATCGTGCAGGAGTTTTCGCGGGTCATCGCCGCGTCGGGCATCCCGGTGCTCGACATGGCGGCGAACACCGCCGATCTGGGCAAGATCGTCGCCCGGGCGATCGCCCCCTCGGTCGCGGCCTACGGGCTGGAGATTCCGGAATTCTATATCGAGAACATAAGCTTGCCGGAAGCTGTTGAAGCAGCGCTCGACAAGCGCACCTCGATCGGGATCGTCGGCGACCTGAACCGCTACATGCAGTATTCGGCGGCCGAGGCGATGGGCCGGGGCGACGGCACGGCCGGGGCCACAATGGGCGCCGGCGTCGGTGCCGGGATCGGCATGGCGATGGGCCAGCAGATGGGCCCCTGGGGGGCGCCGCCGCAGGCCGCGCCCGTGGCGGTGCCGCCGCCCCCGCCGGTCGAGAAGGTCTGGCACCTCGCGCGCTCCGGCGCCGTCGACGGCCCTTACGGGCGCGGTCATCTCGGACGGCTCGTCACCGAGGGCGGCTTCACCCGCGAGACGCTGGTCTGGGCGCCGGGCCAGGACGGCTGGAAACCGGCGGGCGAGATCGCCGAGCTGGCGCAGCTCTTCACCGTGATGCCGCCGCCGCCGCCGCCCGCCGCCTGAGCCGCGCACCATGCAGGCCCCGACCCAGCAGGCCCCGGCCGAGGAACACCGCTTCCCCTGCCCGCAATGCGGCGCCGACCTGCGCTTCGCCCCCGGCGAGGGCCGGCTGATCTGCGACCATTGCGGGCACGAGGAGGCGGTCAGCGCCACCGGGCGCGGCCATCAGCCGATCCCCGAGACCGAATTCCGTCGCGGGATCGAGGCGGCGCTCCCCGACAGCGAGATCGAGGAGGCGCGCTATTCGAAATGCCCCAATTGCGGTGCCGAGGTCGAGTTCGACCCCGCCGTCCATGCCGCCGAATGCCCGTTCTGCGCCACCCCCGTCGTCGCCGATACCGGCGCGGGGCGCCATATCAAGCCGAAGGGTCTTGCCCCTTTCATCCTGACCGAGCCCGAGGCGCGGACAGCGATGACAGGCTGGCTCGGCTCCTTGTGGTTCGCGCCCTCGGGGCTTCAGGGCTACGCCCGCAAGGGGCGGACGATGCAGGGCATCTACGTGCCCTACTGGACCTTCGACGCCGACACCGCCTCGACCTATCGCGGCCGGCGCGGCACTGTCTACCATGAGACCGAGCGCGTCCGCGTCCGCGATCCGCAAGGCAGAATGCGGACCGAGATGCGGCAGGTCGCGAAGATCCGCTGGACCCCGGTCGCGGGCCGCGTCGCGCGGTTCTTCGACGATGTGCTGGTGCTCGCTTCGCGTTCCCTGCCGCGGGGCTATACCGAGGCGCTGATGCCCTGGGATCTCTCGCGGCTCGAACCCTACCGGCCGGAATTCCTCGCCGGGTTCCGGGCCGAGGGCTATACGGTCGGCCTCGAAGAGGGAATGGCGGATGCCCGCGCTCAGATGGACCGGATGATCGAACGCGACGTGCGGTTCGACATCGGCGGCGACCGGCAGGAGATTCACGCCCTCGAAACAAGGGTTTCGGGCGTGACCTTCAAGCATATCCTGCTGCCGGTCTGGACCGCCGCCTACCGCTATCGCGGCCGGAGCTACCGCTTCGTGGTCAACGGCCAGACCGGCAGGGTCAAGGGCGAGCGGCCCTGGTCGGCGATCAAGATCGCGGTCGCGGTGATCCTCGGCCTGCTCCTCGCCGGCATCGCGCTTTATCTCGCGCAATACGCCGACCGGCAGGGCTATATCGACCTGCGGTCCTATTGAGGCGAGGCCGGGGGCGCCGCCCCCGGACCCCCGAGGTATTTCCGAACAGAAGAAACGGGTTGGCGGACAGGCCGGGTTGGCGGCGCGGTCCGCCGCTCCCCGGCCGTGCCGGTCAGCTCTTGCCGATCGGCACCTTGCGGGTCTTGGCGGCCTCGGGCGCATTCCGGGCGACCGTCAGCGTCAGGACACCGTCCTTGAGGTCGGCGCCGACCTTGCCCTGATCGGCATCGGCGGGCAGCCGGAAGGTTCGGCTGAAGCTGCCGAACTGGCGTTCGCTGAAATACCAGGTGTCGCCCTTTTCCTCGCGCTCTTCCTTCTTCTCGCCCTTCACCGTGACCATGCCCTCGTCGACGGTCACGTCGATATCCTTCTCCTCGACGCCCGGCAGTTCGATGGCGATGCGGTAGCTCTTGCCGTCCGAGGAGGCTTCGGCGGCCGGGGCCAGCCATTCGCTGAGCCGGGTGCCGACATTGCGGAAGGGTTCGTAGAACGACGGCCAGAACGTGGTCGCGGGGGTTTTCTCTACCATGCTTTTCTCCAGTTCCATGCTGGTTGAGGGAACGCCCGGACCTTGCCACCCGTGCGGCGCGGGTGCCTTGACGCGCGTCAAGGCTCCTGGCCGTTGCGGCCGCGCCGAGGCTCGGGTAAGGGGAAGCCGTTTACGCCAACGGGAAAGGCCGGCCGATGATCCTGAGCTGCGGCGAGGCGCTGATCGACATGCTGCCGAGGCAGAGCGTGGCGGGCGAGGATGTCTTCGCCCCCTATCCCGGCGGCGCGGTCTTCAACACCGCGATCGCACTCGGCCGGCTCGGCGCGCCGTCGGGTTTCCTCTCCGGCATCTCGACCGACCTCTTCGGCGAGGTGCTGATCGGCGCCCTCGATGCGTCCGGCGTCGATACCGCGCTCGCGATCCGCTCCGCCCGGCCGACGACGCTCGCCTTCGTCAAGCTCATCGGCGGGCAGGCGAGCTACGCTTTCTACGACGAGAACACCGCCGGGCGGATGATCACGCCGGCCGACCTGCCGGTGCTGCCCGGGACGGTGGACGCGCTCTTCTTCGGCGGCATCAGCCTGATGGCCGAACCCGGCGGCGCCACCTATCAGGCGCTGATGGAGCGCGAGGCGGGATCGGGCCGGGTGATGATGATCGATCCCAATATCCGCCCCTCCTTCATCGCCGACGAGACCGCCTACCGGGCGCGGATCGCGCGGATGATCGGGCTTGCCGACATCGTCAAGCTGTCGGACGAGGATCTGCGCTGGCTGGAGGGCAGCCACGGCATCGCGGCGGCGGCCGCGCGGATCCTGGCGCAGGGGCCGAAGATCGTCCTCGTCACCGAAGGGGCGGCGGGCGCACATGCCTTCACCGCCGCCGGGTCGGTCTTCGTTCCGGCCCGCGCGGTCGCGGTCGTCGATACCGTCGGCGCCGGCGACACGTTCAACGCGGGCGTCCTCGCCGCGCTCCACGCGGCCGGGGCGCTCACGAAGGCGGGCGTGCAAGCGCCCTCCGCGGAGGTGCTGCGCGCCGCCCTCGCGCTCGGCACCCGCGCCGCCGCCGTCACCGTGTCGCGCGCCGGCGCCAACCCGCCCTGGGCGGCGGAGATCGCCTGATGCGGGCGCTCGTGCAGCGGGTCCGCGCGGCGAAGGTCACGGTCGACGGGCGGGTGACGGGAGAGATCGGCGAGGGGCTGGCGATCCTCTTCTGCGCGATGCAGGGCGATACCGAGGCGAAGGCCGATGAGCTTGCCCGGAAGATCGCCAGGCTCCGCATCTTCCGCGACGCGGCCGACAAGATGAACCTGTCGCTTCTCGAGACCGGAGGCGCGGCGCTGGTCGTGAGCCAGTTCACGCTCGCCGCCGACACCTCGCGCGGCAACCGGCCGGGCTTCTCGACCGCCGCGCCTCCGGATGAGGGCGCGCGGCTCTATGATGTTTTCTCCGACCGGCTTCGGGCGCAGGGCATCCGCGTCGCGAACGGCGAATTCGGCGCCGACATGGATGTGGCGCTGATCAATCAGGGTCCGGTCACGATCTGGCTCGATGTCTGACGGGTAAGGTGGGTTTAAACCCACCTTGCGACGGTTTCGCGCACCCGCCCTCCGCCGCATGGCCTGCCGCCATGCGGGCATCCGGCAAGGTGGGTTTCAACCCGCCTCGCATCCCCGCTAGCAGCCCGCCGCCACGTCGAGCACCCAGCGCGGGCCGCCGCCCTGCCCCGGCTTCGGGCTCGCCACCGCGATGCCCATCCGGCTGATGCCGCGCATCGAGAGCACCCGCCGGTGCCCGGGCGAATCGAGCCATTGCCGCAGCACATCGGCCCCCCGCGCATAGCCCATCGCGATGTTCTCGCCCGCCAGCCGCGTCCGGCAGCCGGCCTTGCGCATCCGCGTCTTGGGGCTGCCGCCGAGGTCGTGGCTGAAGCGGTTCTGCGCGACCATGGCGCAGGCGTGGTCCCCGGCCGCGCGCGACAGCGCCGGCGTCACCGCAAGGGGCTGCAGCCCGCGATCCGCGCGGTAGCGGTTGATCGCATCGGCCAGCGCCGCGACCTCGCCCGCGCCGCCCTCGGGCCGGGCGCAGCCGGCCTCCGATGTCGAGGCGACAAGCGCCATGCCGACTGCCAGTGACATCATGCGCAGGAATGCCATCCTGTCCTCGCTCTCTGCCCCCCGGGCGCGAGATTGGCCCAAACCGCGGCGCCGATCAACCCTGAGGTGTCATCGCCTTGCGCTGGCGGTTGCGTTCGAGGCCGAGCCGGCTCTCGCGCCAGATGATCAGGATGCCCGCGCCGACGACCAGCGCCGCGCCGCCGAGCATGGTCCAGGTCGGCACCTCGCCGAAGACCGCGTAGCCCACGCCAAGCGCGAGGAGCATCGAGGCGTAGTCGAAGGGCGCCACCACCGAGGCGTCGGCATTGCGGTAGGACGAGGTCAGGAGCACTTGCCCCACCCCGCCGAAGAGCCCCGCCGCGACCAGCATCGCGGCACTTGCCGGATCGGGCCAGGTCCAGCCGAAGGGCAGCGTGACGAGCGACAGGAGCGCGGAGTTGACCGAGAAGTAGAAGACGATGGCCGTCGTCTTCTCCTCCGTCACCAGCCGGCGAACGAAGACCTGCGCCAGCGCGGCGAAGACCGCGCCGACGAGGACGACGATCGCGCCCAGCGCCTCGCTCGATCCGATCTCGCCCGTCGAGAGCGCGGTGAGGCGGGGCGAGAGCACGACCAGCACCCCGGCCATGCCGAGCGCCACCGCGAAGATGCGGAAGGCGCGCACCTGCTCGCCGAGGAACATCGCCGCGAAGACCACGGTCAGAAGCGGCGCGGCATAGCCGATCGCGGTGACTTCGGGCAAGGGCAGGAGACCGAGACCGGCGAAGCCGAAGCCCATCGCCGCGGTGCCGACGAGCCCGCGCCAGAAATGGCCGAGCGGGTTCGACGTGACCAGCCCCGCGCGCAGTCCCCGCGTCGCGATCAGCCAGATCAAGATCACCGGAACCGCGAAGACCGAGCGGAAGAACACCGCCTCGCCCGGCGGCACGGCGTCCGACGCGGCCTTGATCAGGCTCGACATGGTCATGAAGACCGCGACCGAGCCGAGTTTCAGTGCGATTCCGCGCAGGGGATTCATGACCTGTCCTTCTCTCGCCGAGAAAGCCGGAAACGTGCGGCGGCTTCAAGCGGAAAGCTGCCGCGTTGGGCAGCCATCGCCGATCCCGCCTTTCCGGTCGCCCCGAAAGCGGGGCGAAGCGAAGAACCGCCCGGACACCGCACGAGCCGGGCAGCGGTCGGGCGCAGCCCGGCGGCACTCGCGCGCCTTCAGTCCGGGCGCGGCGCATTGCCCGGCTGGCGCCGGAAACCCGCGACGGGTCCGTTCCGCCGCGCCGTTGCCGCCCCCCTAGTCCGGCCTCACCCGTGCGGCCGTCTTGTTGGCGAAGGCGTTGAGCCGCCCGCGCGCATCCGCCTGGGTGTTGACGATGCCGGCGACCACCGCCTCGGCATAGGCGGCATCGAGGGCCGACATGTTCTGCATGTGGCTGATCGCCGAGCAGATCGCGAAGTTCGACAGGGGCGGGTTCCGGGCGGCGGCGCGGGCAAGCTCCATCGCCTTGGCTTCGCTGTCCTCGACGAGATACTGGCAGAGCCCGACCGCGACCGCCTCCTCGCCCCGGTAGATGCGCCCCGTCAGCATCATGTCGATCATCCGCGCCTTGCCGACGAGGTCGGCGACCCGAATCGTCGCGCCGCCGCCGGTGAACAGACCGCGCTGGCCTTCGGGCAGGGCGAAATAGGTCGATTGATCCGCCACCCGGATATGCGCGGCCGACGCGAGCTCCAGCCCGCCGCCGACGACCGCGCCCTTGAGGGCCGCGACGATCGGCACGCCGGAATACTCCATCTTGTTGAACGCCTCGTGCCAGCGCAGGCAGAGATGCATGAATTCGGCCGCCGTCCGGTCTTCCTTCAGATGCTCGACAAGATCGAGGCCGGCGCAGAAATGCGTCCCCTCGGCCCTGAGCACCACCGCCCGCACAGCCGCGCGCGGCAGCGCGGAAAAGAGCGTCACCAGCTCCTCCACCGTCGCCGCGTCGAGCGCGTTGCGTTTGGCGGCACGGTTCAGGGTCACGGTGGCGATGCCGTCGGCATCCACCGCGACGGCAAGATTGTGAAGCGTCAGGTCTTCGATCCGGGTCATGGCGGTCCTTCGCGGTCAGTGCGCGCCGAAGATGGCAGAGCCGGGGCCGCTTGGCCACACCCCGGCCCTTCCCGGAGGCGACGACCCTGCGTCGCGCGGGCTCAGAGCCCCTTGGAGCGGTAGCTCTTCGCCACCCGGTCGATCGCGACGATATAGGCGGCCATCCTGAGGTCGGTGACGTCCTGGCGGCCGTTCCACATCTGGCTGATCGACTGGTAGGCGCCGCGCATCGTGTCGTCGAGGCCCGACCGCACCAGCTCCAGTTCGCCCGCGCCTTGCAGGTATTGGTGCTTGAACCCCGGCGACAGCGTCCAGCCGAGACCCTTGTCCGCCGACAGCCGCTCCAGCTCGTCGATGAGAAGCTGGTGGCGCGCCTCTTCCTGGCGGCGCTGCATCCGGCCGAAGCGGATATGGCTGAGGTTCTTGACCCATTCGAAGTAGGACACGGTCACCCCGCCGGCATTGGCGTAGAGGTCGGGAATGATCACCGTGCCGCGCATCCGCAGGATCTCGTCGGCGCCGGCGGTGATCGGGCCGTTCGCGGCCTCGATGATCAAGGGCGCCTTGATGTTGCCGGCGTTGGACTGGTTGATGACCCCTTCCATCGCCGCCGGAACGAGGATGTCGCATTCCTCTTCCAGAAGCTTCGCGCCGTCCTTGACGAAGGTGCCTTCCGGGCAGCCCTCGACGCCGCCCTTCTCGGCCAGCCAGTCGCGCACCGCCTGCACGTTCATGCCCTCGGGGTTCCAGAGCCCGCCGTCGCGCTCGATGATGCCGGTGACACGGGCGCCGTCCTCGGTGCCGAGGAAAAGCGCGGCGTGATAGCCCACATTGCCGAGGCCCTGGACGATCACCCGCTTGCCGTCGAGCTTGCCGGTCATTCCGGCCTTGGCCATGTCGTGCGGATGGCGGAAGAACTCGCGCAAGGCATACTGGATGCCGCGCCCGGTCGCCTCGACCCGGCCGGCGATGCCGCCGGCGTTGAGGGGCTTGCCGGTGACGCAGGCCGCGCCGTTGATGTCGGTCGTGTTCATCCGCCTGTACTGGTCGACGATCCAGGCCATCTCGCGCTCGCTCGTGCCCATGTCGGGGGCGGGCACGTTCTGGGCCGGGTTGATCAGGTCGCGCTTGATCAGCTCGTAGGCGAAGCGCCGGGTGATCATCTCCATCTCGTGTTCGTCGTATTGGCGCGGGTCGATGCAGAGCCCGCCCTTGGAGCCGCCGAACGGCGTCTCCACCAGCGCGCACTTGTAGGTCATGAGCGCGGCCAGCGCCTCCACCTCGTCCTGGTTGACCGAGGTGGCGAAGCGGATGCCGCCCTTGACCGGTTCCATATGCTCGGAATGGACCGAGCGGTAGCCGGTGAAGGTGTGGATCGCCCCGCGCAGGCGCACCCCGAAGCGCACCGTATAGGTCGAGTTGCAGACCCGGATCTTCTCCTCCAGCCCCGGCGACAGGTCCATCACCGCGACCGCGCGGTTGAACATGAGATCGACGGACTGGCGGAAACTGGGTTCACCGTTGACTGCCATTCATTCCTCCCTGACTGGCTTCCGGTCGCCTCCGACCGTATCGCGCGCCGGCGCAAATCCTTGCGGGTTCGCGAAGCTGGCGGACAGGCTACTCAGACTTGGTTAACAGAGCGCGAAGGAAACACAACCCGCAAGCGGGCGGAGCGGCCACCGCCTTGCGGGCCTTGGCGCGGAGCGGGCGCAGGGACAGGCGGAAAGGATTCGCCCCCCTCATTGTTCCGGTTCCGGACACGATCGGCAAAATCGGCGAGAATCGGGCCAGTTTGGTGGCCAGTTAACCCACTCCCCGGCGGCTGCCACATTTTTGCCTCACCTCTGACCCTAGTTTTGCCGCAAGTAACACCGAGAAGGATTGCTGTGCTCGGTGCATTCCGTGGAGTCTTCCGCGGAGACTGGCCTGGGGAAAGGGTTTGTGATGACGATGATTGCCCCTGAAGAGATTTGCATCGCTGCCGCCGCAACGCCGGACGCCCCTGCGTTGCGCAGGGCCTTCGGCCGGTTCCGGCGCGAGGAAGACGGATCGCTCTTGATCTTCGGCCTCTTCGCCTTCGTCATGATGCTCCTGCTCGCCGGCATCTCGCTCGACCTGATGCGGGACGAGGAGCGGCGCACGACGCTGCAGAACACGATCGACCGCGCCGCGCTGGCGGCGGCCGACCTTCAGCAATCGCTCGATCCCAAGGATGTCGTCCGCGACTACTTCCAGAAAGCCGGCCTGAAGCCGCCGGCGCCGGAAGACATCATCGTCACCGAAGGCACGCTTTCCGACTACCGCAAGGTCGAGATCAAGGTCTCGGAAGATATGCCGACCTGGTTCATGGCGCTCGTCGGCGTCAAGACGCTCTCGACGCCCGCCGCCTCGACCGCCGAGGAAAGCGTCGGCCAGATCGAGATCTCGCTGATCCTCGACGTCTCGGGCTCGATGAACTCCAACAGCCGGCTGACCAACCTCAAGCCGGCGGCGAAGAACTTCGTCGACCAGATCTTCGACTCGGCCGAGGAAGACAAGGTCTCGATCTCGATCATCCCCTACGCGACGCAGGTCTCGATCGGCGACAACCTCGCCAGTTACTTCAACATGACCGTCGAGCAGACCGATTCGACCTGTATCGAGTTCGAGGAAAGCGAAGGCGACTTCACCACGACCGCCATGTCCTTCGGCACCGACTGGGACGACCGCATCTATCAGCGCAACGGCCATTTCGATCCGTTCTACAAGGCGAGCCCGCCGAACCTGATGAACTGCGCGCCCGAGGCCGAGCGCAACATCCTGCCGTTCTCGGGCAGCCGGACCGAGCTCAAGACCTTCATCGACAACCTCTCCGCCGAGGGCAACACCTCGATCGACATCGGCATGAAGTGGGGCTCGGCGCTGCTCGACCCCTCGATGCAGGGCGTCGTCGACGGGATGATCGCCACGGGCGACATTCCTGCCGCCTTCTCCGAACGGCCCTATGCGTATGACGACAAGGAAGCGCTCAAGATCATCGTGCTGATGACCGACGGCGCCAACACGACGGAATACCGGCTGCGGAGCGATGCCGATAGCAACCCATATTACGATGAGGGGCAGAGCCTGCTCTACCGCAACAAGTATTACCTGGAAAACGCGTCGAGCAGCGACAACTGGTCGAGGGACCAATACTCGCTCTACAACCCGTCGACGCACAAATACTACTCTTTCAAGAAGAGCGCATGGCGCGACAAGCCCTGGGG
Organism: Paracoccaceae bacterium; assembly: GCA_011620265.1. Taxonomy (GTDB): domain Bacteria; phylum Pseudomonadota; class Alphaproteobacteria; order Rhodobacterales; family Rhodobacteraceae; genus Albidovulum. The sequence continues at coordinate 5,268 of WOZM01000301.1, read as the reverse complement.
CGACATGTCCGGCGATACCGGCTATAGCGGCTCTCCGATGGCAGTGCCGATGGATTGGCCGGAAGTCTGGTCGAAGATGTCGATCTACTACTTCTCGGACGAGATCATCTACAGGGCCTATGGCAGTTCGTCGATGCGCAACCAATGGCGCCCGGCATCGGTCTCGAACCCGGTCGCGAACACCTACATCTATTCAGCGAAGGACGATCTGACGCTCGACATCTGCGGCGCGGCCAAGGCCGAGGGCGTGCGCATCTTCACCATCGCCTTCGAGGCGCCGACGCAGGGGCAGCAGCTTCTGAACAGCTGCCAGAACGCCGGCTACTACGCGGTGGAAGGTCTCGACATCAACGACGCCTTCGCGGGTATCGTGAACTCGATCAACAAGCTGAGGCTGACGCACTGATGGGCCGCTTCATTCCCTCCATGCGCGCCTGGCTCGGCAGGAAGGCGCGGGAAGAGGACGGGACGGCGACGATCCCCTTCATCATCTTCCTGCCCTTCTTCATGCTCCTCGTCATGTCGGCGCTGGAAATGGGTACGCTGATGCTGCGGCACGTGATGCTCGAACGGGCGCTCGACATGTCGGTGCGCGACCTCCGGCTCGACAACATCGTGAACCCCGATCACGAGAAGTTCAAACGCCTCGTCTGCAACCGGGCGGGCGTGATCCCCGACTGCATGAACACGCTCGTCGTGGAGCTCCGCCCGGTCAGCACGATCACCTGGGAACCGCTTTCCTCGGGCCCGGTCTGCGTCGACCGCGCCGAGCCGATGATGCCCAACGACGAGCGGCTTCCGGCCTTCACGCCGGGGGCGGGCGACGAGATCATGCTGATCCGCGCCTGTTCGAAATTCGATCCGATCTTCCCGACATCGGGGCTGGGGTTCCAGCTGCCGAAGGACAATACCGGTGCCTATGCGCTGATCTCGGCGACGGCCTTCGTGAACGAACCGGAAGTTGGAGGCTGACATGTCGCTTTATTCGCGCCTGAAATTCCGGACCCGCAGCCTCGCGGACGATACGAACGGCTCGATGCCGGTCGAGGGGCTGCTCGCGAGCACCTTCCTCATCTGGTGGTATGTCGCCTCGTTCCAGTTCTTCGATGCCTACCGACAGAAGAACATCAACCTCAAGGCGGCCTACACGATCGCCGACCTGGTTTCCCGTGTCTCGGCTGAAGATTCCGTCAACGCGGACTTCATCGAGGGGCTGAACACCGTCTTCGACTACCTGACCTTCTCGCGCAAGCCGACCTGGGTGCGGGTGTCGAGCGTGATCTGGGACGATGCCGACAATCGCTACGAAATCGCCTGGTCCTATGCGACCGGAACGGCGGGCGGCCATACCGACGCCTCGATCCAGGCCGAAGCCAACCGCATCCCGAACATGCCGGCGGGCGACTCGGTCATCCTCGTCGAGACCCACATGGCCTATGAGCCGATCTTCAGCATCGGCCTGAACGCCCAGTGGTACACGACCTTCATCACCACCCGCCCGCGTTCGCCGTCCTGCATCAGGTTCGACCTGCAGGACGGGGTGACGCTGCCGGCCTGCTTCTACGACAGCGACATCGACATGAACGACAACGTCAGCGACGACGACACGACGGATCCGTCGATCGACAGCTGAGGCGCGGCGGCCGCTAGCGGTCCTGCCGCGCGATCGTCGCGGCGATGAGATCGGCCATCGCCCGGCCCTCGGCGCCGGAGATGACTCCGCCGACCCCGACCCGGCGGCCCATCCGCCACCAGAGACCCGGCGCCCAGGCGCCGGGTTTGCTGTCTTTCAGGTGCAGCACGAAGCCGTTCGACGGCTTGAAGGCGAAGACCCCGCGCTCCACCTTGCGGATCTCGTCCAGCGCCGCGACGACGCGCCCGTCGGCATCCGAGAGCGCCTCGGCGGTCAGCACCAGCCCGCGTCCCGTCGCGGCATGGAGCCTGAGGCAGAGGACGAGCGCCACGGCGCCGAGCGCGACCAGCATGAGCTGCAGCGGAAGCGCGGCGGGCGGGCGCAGGAAGGCGAGAAGCTCCAGAAGCACGCCGAGGACGCCGAGGACGCCGGTCGCGAAGATCCGCCGCGCCGGCGAGGGCACGATCCGCGCCAGGATCTCGGTCTTCGCATCGCTCATCGCGTCGTCCCCTCCGGGTTCGCGGACCGGAAGCCACCTTGTGCGCCCCGACACAAGCGCTGCGCCCGAGGTCCCCAATTCCGCCCCTGCTCGCGGACCGGTTTTCGCCCTATATTACGCCGGGCGAACAGGAGAAACCCAAATGTCCATCCGCCCGGTTCTCGAATCCCGCCGCGCCATGCCCACGATGGAGGGCACCGGAGACGAGGTGACCGTGCAGGCGGGCGATCGCGGCATCCGCTTCCTCCTGATCTCGGGCGCCCCGATCGGGGAGCCGGTGGCCTGGCACGGGCCGATCGTGATGAACACGAAAGCCGAGATCCAGCAGGCGATGACGGACCTGCGGAACGGCTCTTTCATCCGTCCGGCACATTGAACCGCGCGCCGGGGGCGCTGCCCCGTCGTCCATTGGTTCTCGAACCAATGGCGCACCAATGGACGACCCCCGAGGTATTTCCGAACAGAAGAAGCGATCAGGCGGCGACCGCCTTGCGGACCATGTCCCAGTAGATGTCGCCGACCTTCTGGCGCGAGAGCCGCCCGCCCTCGCGGTACCAGGTGTTGACGCCGGTCAGCATCGCGATGATCGCGAGCGTGGCGATCTTGGTGTCGGGTGCTGCGAAGAGGCCCGCCGCCTGGCCGTCGCGCAGGATCGTCTCCAGCCGCGTCTCGTAATCGCGCCGGAGCGCCTCGATCGCGGCGAAGTTCCCGGGTCCGAGATTGCGCAGCTCCATGTAGGAGAGAAAGACCGCGTCGGTCCGTTCGAGATTGAAGCGGATATGGAACCGCACGAAGCCTTCGAGCCGCGCGAGCGGCCCGTCGCCCTTCGGCTCCTCTTCCCAGGCCGCGATCAGCTCGTCCATATGTGCCTTGAGAAGGTCGAAGAGCAGCGTCTCCTTGTCCGGCGTGTAGAGATAGAGCGCGCCGGCCTGCACGCCCACCTCGGCCGCGATCTGGCGCATCGAGACGGCGGCGAAGCCGTGCCGGGCGAAGAGCTTCAGCGCCGCGCCGCGTATGCGCGGGCCGGTAATCTCCGAATGCGATCCGGTCTTGCGTGCCATGAGGGGAGATTATCTGAACGCGCGTTCAATACAATCCCCGCCCTATGCCCGGCCCGCTTGCAAAGGCCCATGCAGAGCGACTAGTCTCGTCCAGCCCGTCCGAAAGACCCGCCATGCGTGCCGCCCGCCTTGTCGTCTCCCTCCTGACACCGCTCCTAGCGGGGTGTGCGACCTTCCCCGCGCTCGACGCGGCGCCGAAGCCGGCGGCGACGAAAGCCGCCTATCCCGCCCTGCTACCCGTCGACGAACTTCTGGCCCGGGTGCCGCCGCCGCCCGCGACCGACCCGGCGGCCGAGCTCGCGGCCCGTGCGGCAGCGCTGAAGGCGCGGGCGGCGGCGTTGCGGCAGGCCGACCTCTCGGGCTGACGCCGGCCCGCAACGCGGAGGGCCGATTTCGACGCGACCGCGTTGCAAGCCCGCGAATGTCACGCTAACACCCCGTGAGGCCCGCCCGGGCCGAAGGTCCAATCACGGAGATCCCCATGCCCCAGCCCCTGCGTCTCGGCATCGCCGGCCTCGGCACCGTGGGCATCGGCACCGTGAAGATCATCCAGCGCCATGCCGGCCTCCTCGCCGCCCGCGCCGGGCGCGAGATCGCCATCAGCGCCGTCTCGGCCCGCAGCCGCACCAAGAACCGCGATGCCGATCTTTCCGCCTATGGCTGGGAGGACGACCCCGTGGCACTCGCCACCCGCGCGGATGTCGATGTCCTCGTCGAGTTGATGGGCGGGTCGGACGGCCCCGCCCTCGCCGCGACACGGGCCGCCATCGCCGCCGGCAAGGACGTGGTGACGGCGAACAAGGCGATGCTCGCCCATCACGGCCAGAGCCTTGCGGCGGCGGCCGAGGAAATGGGCCATGTGATCCGCTTCGAGGCCGCCGTCGCGGGCGGCATCCCGGTGGTGAAGGCCCTGACCGAGGGCCTCGCCGGCAACGAGATCCGCCGGGTGATGGGCGTGATGAACGGCACCTGCAACTATATCCTCACCCGGATGGAAAGCGCCGGCCTGCCTTACGCCGCGGTCTTCGAGGAGGCCCGCCAGCTCGGCTATCTGGAGGCCGACCCCAACCTCGACGTCGGCGGCATCGACGCGGGGCACAAGCTCAGCCTTCTCGCCGCCATCGCCTTCGGGACGAAGGTCTCGTTCGAAGCGGTGGAGATGGAAGGCATCGGCCGGGTGTCGATCGACGATATCCGCCGCGCCGGCGACATGGGCTACCGGATCAAGCTTCTCGGTGTGGCGCAGATGACGGGACGCGGGCTCGAACAGCGGATGTCGCCCTGCCTCGTCCCGGCCGACAGCCCGCTCGGCCAGTTGCAGGGCGGCACCAACATGGTCGTCCTCGAAGGCGACAGCGTCGGCCAGATCGTGCTGCGCGGCGCTGGCGCCGGCGAAGGGCCGACCGCCTCGGCGGTGATGGCCGACGTGATCGAGATCGCCCGCGGCTGCCGGATCTCGACCTTCGGCCAGCCGGCCGCCTCGCTCGCCGCGCCGGTGGCGGCGAAGGCCACGGCGCCGGCACCCTACTATCTGCGCATGGAATTGTCGGACAAGCCCGGTGCGCTGGCCAAGGTGGCGACGGTGCTCGGCGAGGAAGGCATCTCGATCGACCGGATGCGGCAATACGGCCATGCCGACAGCTCGGCCCCGGTGCTGATCGTCACCCACAAGGCGACCCGCGACGCGATCGACCACGCGCTGAGGCGGCTGCCCGCGACCGGCGTCCTTGTAGGCGAGGCGGTGGCGATCCGCATCGAAACCGTCTGACCGGGGCGCCGGGGCCTTGCCCCGCACCCCCGCGACCGGCTAGATGCACCTGACCGAAGACCATCAGGAAGCGACCATGGCCGACGCCCAGGAATTCCACGACCGCATGCTCTCGCTGGGCCTCGCCCGCGTCTCCGAAGCCGCCGCCCATGCCTCGGCCCGCCTCATCGGCCATGGCGACGAGAAGGCCGCCGACCAGGCCGCCGTCAACGCGATGCGCGAACAGCTCAACCTTCTCGACATCAGGGGCACCGTGGTCATCGGCGAGGGCGAGCGCGACGAGGCGCCGATGCTCTTCATCGGCGAG
>WOZM01000213.1:14509-26084 GCA_011620265.1 Paracoccaceae bacterium | reverse complement strand
CCGACGATGAAGGAGGCGGCGGCGGTCCTCGACGAGCTCGGCATTCCTTACGAGGCGAAGATCGTCTCGGCCCACCGCACGCCAGACCGGCTCTGGGCCTACGGCAAGACCGCCGTCGAACGCGGGCTTCAGGTGATTGTCGCCGGTGCCGGCGGGGCGGCGCATCTGCCCGGCATGATGGCGTCGAAGACCCGGGTTCCGGTGATCGGCGTGCCGGTGCAGACGAAGGCGCTATCGGGCGTCGACAGCCTCTATTCCATCGTCCAGATGCCGAAGGGCTATCCGGTCGCCACGATGGCCATCGGCGCGGCCGGCGCCGCCAATGCGGGCCTCCTGGCCGCCGGCATCCTCGCGCTGCAGGACGCCGCCCTCGCCACCCGCCTCGACGCCTGGCGGGGTGCTCTTTCCGCCTCGATCCCGGACGAACCGAAAGATGAGTAGACCGCTGCCCGCCGGCGCCACGATCGGCATCCTCGGCGGCGGCCAGCTCGGCCGCATGCTCTCGGTCGCCGCCGCCCGCCTCGGCTACCGGACCCATATCTACGAGCCGGCCGCCAACCCGCCCGCCGGGGATGTCGCCCACCGCGTCACCACCGCCGGCTATGACGACCTCCCGGCCCTCGGCGACTTCGCGCGGTCTGTCGACATCGTCACCTACGAGTTTGAAAACATTCCGACTTCCGCCCTCGACGCGCTCGAGGCGCAGTGCCCGATCCACCCCAACCGCCGCGCGCTCGCGATCAGCCAGGACCGGCTCATCGAAAAGGCCTTCCTGCACGATCTCGGCATTGCGACAGCGCCCTTCGCCGCCGTCGACGACGCCGGGGATCTCGCCGAGGCGCTGGACGAGATCGGCACGCCCTCGATCCTCAAGACGCGGAGGCTCGGCTACGACGGCAAGGGCCAGGCCCGGCTCGATTCGACCGGCGATGCGGCGGCAGCGCTCGCGGCGATTTCCGGCGCGCCGGCGATCCTCGAAGGCTTCATCGACTTCAGCCGCGAGGTGTCGGTCATCGCCGCCCGCAGCCTCTCGGGCGAGGTGACCGCCTTCGATCCGGGCGAGAACGTCCACCGCGCCGGCATCCTCCGCACCACCACGATCCCCGCCCGCCTCAGCGAGGCGCAGCGCACCGACGCCGTCTTCCTCGCCGGCCGCATCCTCAACGCGCTGAAATATGTCGGTGTGATGGGGGTGGAGTTTTTCGTCACCCGCAAGGGCCTCATCGTCAACGAGATCGCGCCACGCGTTCACAATTCCGGCCACTGGACCCAGAACGGCTGCGCCGTCGACCAGTTCGAACAGCATATCCGCGCCATCGCCGGCTGGCCCCTGGGCGACGGCGCGCGCCATGCGGACGTGGTGATGGAGAACCTGATCGGCGACGACATCGACCGGGTGCCCGCGATCGCGCGCGAGGCAAACGCGGCGATCCATCTCTACGGCAAGGCCGAGGCCCGGCCCGGACGCAAGATGGGCCATGTGAACCGCATCGTGCGGCGCTGAGCCGAGCGGTGCCTGACGCCTCCACCTGCGACACAAGCTAGGGCAGCAGCCGCCGCGCCGCGTCCAGATAGGTCAGGTCGTGGTCGAAGCGTCCGTGGGCGAGGAACTCCAGAACCTGGGCCACGACGACCGGATTGTTCATCATGAACGTATGGGTGACCGGCAGCACGATATGGTCGCGCATGCCGCCGATCTTGGTGCTTTCGACACTGACCTTGCCATCGTCCTCGCCCCCGATCACCGCCGAATAGACCGGGTTGAGCGACTGGTTGCCGGCGATGACCCCGAGATCGAACTGCGCCGCCGGCAGCGCGTTCGGCAGGCTCGACGGCCCGGTCCCGAGCTCCAGCCCCGCCGGCCCGTTCAGCCAGCGAAAGGCGCCGAGATCGCCGAAGGCATCGACCAGCTCCGATCCGTGGTTCGGCGGGGCCAGCATCACCACCCGCCCCATTTCGGCCGGCCGGTGATCGGCGAGCCAGGCGCGGACGAGGATGCCGCCCATCGAATGGGTGACGAAGTTGACCCGGTCCGACCCGCATTCGGCGACCGCCGGGCCGACCTCGGACGCCACCAGCGCCTCGACCGTCGCCTTGGTCGAAGGGTAGTCGTGGTTCACCACCCGGTATCCCGCCCGGACCAGCGCCTCTTCGAGGACCAGCAGGGAAGCATCGCTCCGCGCCAGCCCGTGCAGGAGCACGACGCACTCCGCCCGCGCCGCCGGCGCGGCCATGAGCAGGAGAAGCGCGAGCACGAATGTCCACATGTCCCGGAGATAGGGAATTCGCGCCACGGATGCGAGCCTCTTGTCCTCGCCGTGACGCTTCGTCACTCTCGGGGGCATGAAAACCCGCTCCCCCCGCCTCGCGACCCGCGCGATCATCGTCCAGGACGGGCGGCTTCTGCTCGTCAACGCCTATCCCGGGACCCGGTCGGACCTCTGGTGCGCCCCCGGCGGCGGGGTGGAGCCGGGGCGGTCGCTGCCCGAGAACCTCGCCCGCGAGATCCACGAGGAGTGCGGCCTCAGTATCTCGGTCGGCCCGCTCGCGCTCGTCAACGAATTCCACGACCCGCGCACGGGCTTCCATCAGGTCGACCTCTTCTTCCGCTGCGCCATCACCGGCGGCCGTCTCGATCCCGGCTGGGCCGATCCGGCGCGGGTCGTCCACACCCGGCGCTTCTTCGCCCCCGACGAGATCGCGGCGATCCGGCTGAAGCCCGACAGCCTGCCGCGCGTGGCCTTCGCGCCGGATGGTCCGGCCGAATACGATCCCCTCGAGGTCATCGTGACATGAGCCGCGCCTTCGTGAAGGAGGACGGGCCGGACAACGAACCGCTGCCCGACCTGCCGATCAGCCCGCACCCGAACTACGTCACTCCGCGCGGTCTCGCCGCCTTGCGCGACCGTCTGGCCGCCACCCAGGCGGAGCTCGCGCGGCTGAAGGCGCGGGCCGAGCGGCTCGACAGGCTGCCCGAGAAGGCGGCCGAGCGCGACATCCGCTATCTCGAGGCGCGGCTCCGCTCGGCGATCCCGGTCGATCCGGCCGACCAGCCGCGCGACGAGGTGGCCTTCGGTGCCCGCGTGACGGTGGCGGACGCGGACGGCAGGGAAACCGTCTACGAGATCGTCGGCGAGGACGAGGCGGATGCCGGCGCGCGGCGGATCGCGCCGCAGGCACCGCTCGCCCGCGCGCTTCTGGGCGCCCGGGTCGGCGATGTCGTCGAGTGGCGCCGGCCGGCGGGCCGGCTGGAGCTTGAGGTGATCGCGATCGCCTATCCCTGACGCGGCGATTTCAGCGCGATCGCCACGCCGCCGAGGACCAGCACCGCGGAGAAAAGAAACCGCAAGGTCAGCGCCTCGCCGAGGAACACCATGCCGCCGGCGAGCGCGACGAGCGGCACGGTCAGCTGCGCCACCCCGCCCCGCGCGGCGCCGAGGGCCGGCAGCACGGCATACCAGAGCGCGTAGCCGAGGCCGGAGGTCAGCGCCCCCGAGACCGCGGCGAGGAGCATCCCTTCCCGCGTCGCCGCCACCGCCCCGGGCGAGACCGGCAGCGCCGCGACGAGAAGAAGCGCCATCGGCACCGCGAGGACGAAGTTCCACGCCGTCGCGCCGAGCGGATCGGTGGCGCCGCGCGCCGAGAGCGAGTAGATCCCCCAGCCGATCCCGGCCGCCGCCATCAGCCCGGCATGCGAGAGGCTCGCATTCGCGCCCGAGCCCGGTGCGAAGAGGTAGACGAGCCCGAGGAAGGCAAGGCCCGAGCCGAGCCAGCGCCGCGCCGGAACCCGTTCGCGCGCGAGAAGGGCGCCCGCGAACATGGTGATCTGCACCATGCCGAAGAGGATCAGCGCCCCCGTCCCCGCGTCGAGCGCGCCATAGGCGGCCGAGAAGCCGAAGAGGTAGACCAGAAGCGACAATGCCCCGGCCGCGCGGCCAGGCAGGCCGGGCCAGATCGGCCGCCCGGTGGCGAGCCGCCGTCCGAGAACCAGAAGCGCCAGCATCCCCGCGCCGGCCAGCAGCCGGACGACCGCGAACCCGACCGGGTCGATGAGACCGGCCCCCACCCCCGCGCGGTTGAGGACGGAATTCGCCGCGAATGCAGTCATGGTGAGGGCGGTCAACAGGACGAGGCGCATGGAGAAGAGCTAGACCGCTTCGCCGCGCCCGGCAATGGCGGAGCGCCGGGCTGTCGCGATGGTGAACCGGCGCCGCGTCCGTAAGGTGGGTTTCAACCCACCCTGCCCGACGGCTTGCCTGGCGCGCCACCTCGCGCCGCCGGTCCGGCTTTCGGGACACCAACCGGGGCCGGTCCACGGCCGGGAACAGGGGCGCGCGCCGCAGCGGCACCGGGCGCCCGGGAATCGGGTTGACAAGGATGCCGCCGGTCCGGAAACCCGGAGGCCAGTGGAAACCGGCCGACATTCGTCCGAAGCCACCCCGCTTTCGACCCCTGCGCGCGGGCGGGCGGACGGGAAATTCTGGCCGTCCGTGCGGTCCTGTGGCAGTGATGAACGGGACCGGGGGAGATGGGGCGGAGATGAAGCAGACATATGCCGACATGGCGCGCAGGTCGCCGATCCTCGCGGGCGCCTCCGACGAGGTGGCCGCGCAGGTTCTCTCGACCGCCCGCCTGCGCCGCTTCGACCGGGGGGCCACGATCTTTCTTCAGGGCGAACGGGCGAGTGCCATCTACATCGTCGCGGAGGGCTGGGTGAAGCTCTACCGCATCGCGCCGAACGGGAACGAGGCGGTGATGGGGGTCTTCACCAGGGGGCGGAGCATCGGCGAGGCGGTCGCCTTCCGCCATGACGTCTATCCGGTGGCTGCCGAGGCCGCGACCGATTGCGAACTGATCCGGATCGAAGCCGACGCCTTCCTGCGCCTCCTTCACGAGGATCCGGGGATCGCCGTGTCGATCCTCTCGGCGACCTTCGCCCATCTCCACGGCCTCGTCGAGCAGATCGAGCAGCTCAAGGCGCGGACCGGCGCGCAGCGCCTGGCCGAATTCCTGCTGGAGCTCGCGCCCTGCCCCTCCGGGGCTTGCGAGGTGACGCTGCCCTACGACAAGGTGCTGATCGCCGGCCGGCTCGGCATGAAGCCCGAAAGCCTGAGCCGGGCCATCGCCCGGCTCCGGGAATTCGGCGTGACCGTCCGGCAGAACCATGCCGAGATCGCCGATATCGACACCTTGCGCGACTACGCCGACGAGGATCCCGCGGCGGCCTGGAACCGCTCGGGCTGAAGCCGGGCGGCGTCAGGCCGAAAGGTAGAGACCGAGCAGGAGGAGCGCGTAGAGCCCGAGCGCGAGGCCGAAGCCGCCCCGGACAGCCGGCGCTTCGGAAAGCCGGAGATAGGCGTCGAGGATGGTCCGCGCCTTGGCCCAGGCCAGTGCCATGATCGCCGCGCCGCCGAGGGTCGCCACGGGTCCCGACATCGCCCCCCGCGCGACCGCCACCGACAGCACCGTAGAGGCGGCCGAAAGTGCCAGGAGGAGGAGCCAGGCCTTGGTCACATGCGCCATCGGCTACCTCAGGAGATAGATCACGGGGAACACGAGGACCCAGACGAGGTCCACCATGTGCCAGAACGCGACGCCCGCCTCGACCTCGCTTGGCCGGGCGCGCAGGGCGGTCAGCAGCAGGACGACGATCCCGGCCGCGACATGGGCGGCGTGAAAGCCGGTGATCAGGTAGTAGAAGGTGAAGAAGGGATGGGTTTCCACCCCGATCCCCTGCGCGGCCTTGTCCGCGTATTCGGCCCATTTGACGGCGAGGAAGACGAGGCCGAGCGTCGCGGCGGCGGTCAGGAACCCGCGGCCGCGCCCGATCCGGCCCGCCTCCATCTCCGCGGCGCCAAGGGCGGCGAGCCAGCCCGAGGTGACGAGGATCACGGTGTTGATCCCGGCGACGGCACGGTGAAGGTGGTCCTGCGCGGCCGCGAATCCCTCCGGGTCGGTGATCCGCACCCCGAGGAAGGCGGCGAGCCCGGCGCCGAAGACCAGAAGCTCCGAGATGATCAGCACCCAGATCATCAGATCGCCGGGCAGATCGTCGAAGGGGCTGCGGTCGGTCTCTGGGTTCCCGGTCATGCGCCGACAAGCTGCCGGTAGATCTGCGGAAGCGCCTGGGTCAGCTTTTCCGGATGCGCGATGACGGCGAAGCCGCCCTGCCCGAAGAGGCGCGGGAACCAGGATTTGCCGTCGCGGTCCACGGTGATGCCGAACACCGCATGGCCGGCGCGGCGCGCCTCCTCGACGGCCTTGCGGCTGTCCTCGATGCCGTGGCGGCCCTCGTAGTGGTCGAGGTCGTTGGGCTTGCCGTCGGTGATGACGATCAGAAGCCGGCGGCGGCGCGCCTCGCGCGTCAGGCCGGCCGAAGCATGGCGGATCGCGGCGCCGAGGCGGGTGTAGAAGCCGGGTTTCAGCCCGGCGATGCGGGATTCCACGGTCGCGCTCATCGGCTCGCCGAAGCGCTTGGCGGTCTGGACATAGACCCGGTCGCGCTTCAGCGAGGAAAAGGCGTGGATCGCGAAATCGTCGCCGCAGGCGTCAAGACCCCAGGCCAGGGCCGCGAGCGCCTCGCGCTCGATGTCGATGACGCTGCGCCCCTCGTGGCCGTGGCCCGGCACGGCGCTTTCGGTCGAGCGTGAGACGTCGAGCAGGATCGAGACCGCGAGGTCGCGCTTTTCCGTGCGGTTCTGCAGCCAGACCCGGTCGTCGCCCTCGCCGGTGGCCATCAGGTCGATCCGGGCGCGAATGGCGCGGTCGGTGTCCAGCTCGTCGCCGTCGCGGTGGCCGGCGGTGAGGATGCGGGCGGGGCGCAATGCCTCGAACTGGCGCTTGACCGCGCGGATGCGGCGTGCCGCGCGCGGATCGGTGCGGAAGGCGGGCTCCTCGGCGCTGGCCTCGACATTCGAGGTCAGGACGCGGGCATGGGCGGGCAGATAGACGCCCGCGCGGGCATCCCATTCGGGATAGGTCGCTTCGCCCGACAAGGCCTCGCGGTCCACATCCTCGGGCGCGAGGTCGAGATGGAGTTTCAGCCGCGTCGCCGGCGCCTTGGAGATCTGGCCGAGGCCGATCTCGTCCAGGTCGTCGGCGGCCTTCTTCGCGTCGTCGTTCTCGTCCTCCTCGACCCTGCGGTTGAGGTTGATGAACTCGGCCCAGGAGAGGATCGCCTCGAACTTGTGCAGGATGAAGCTGTCGTTCCGCTCGATCTGGTCGGCCCTGCGGCGCCGTGCCCGGTGGCTGCGGCCCTCGCCCTCTTCCGGCTTGCCCTCGGTCGCGCGGGCCTCGACCACGGTCGCGGCGGAGAAGGCGAGCGGGCGGAGATCGGGCCAGAGCGGAACCGGGCGGAACGGCCGGTAGCCGCGCGGCGCGCGCCAGGCGGAAAGCTCGCCGGTTTCGATTGCCGTCAGCATAAGCTCGGCTTTCGGCGAGAGCGGCGCGGGATCGCCGAGGAGGTGGCGAAGCACCGCCTCGACGGTGCGTTCGGCCTCGGGAAGCAGGGGGACACGGCGCAAGCCGAGATGCGCGGCGGCGAGGTCGGCATGGAGGCCGGCGAAGCCCGGCGCGTCGGCCAGCGTCGCGCGCGTCATCTCGCGCGCGGCGATCAGCGCGGCGAGGTCGGCGCGCAGGGGGTCGTCCTCGATGCGCGGCGCGCCGGCATGGGCGGCGGCGGCGGTGAGCCAGATGTAGAGCGCGGCATTCGCCTCGCGCGCGGGAAAGATCGCGAGCGCATCCGGCAGGCGCAACGCCTCGCCGTCGAAGCTTGCGCGCGGGGTCGCCTCGGTCTCCGCGCCGAGGCGGCGACGGAAGGACAGGCGGTGGCGGGACTGTTCGGGCGCGACCGGCTTGATCTCGACCGAAGGCGATCCGCCGAGGCCGCGGAAGAGGACTGCCAGCCGTCCGCCGACCTCAGAGAGGCCGACACGGGCTCCGTCGTGGACGCTTGGCGCGTCGAGACGGCTGGCATAGGCGTGCCACAGTTTCCCGACGGTCTCCTCGGGTTCCCATGGTTCGATTTCGATCCCGGACATCGGCCGGCCTCACCCGAAAACGGCGGTGACGAGATCGAGGAGCCCGCGTCTGGTGTCGTCGTCGTCGGTCAGCGGCTCGATCATCGCCACCCGGATCGCGCGGTCGGGCGCCATGCCTTCGGCGATGAGCGTCGCGGCATAGACGACGAGGCGGGTCGAGGTGCCTTCCTCGAGATCCTGCCCCTTCAGCGCGCGTAACTTGTTGGCGAGCCGCACGAGCGGTTTCACGCGGTCCTCGGCCAGACCGCTTTCGCGGGCGACCACCGGGATCTCGTGCTCGGGTTTCGGGAACTGGAAGTCGAGGCTGACGAAACGCTGGCGGGTCGAGGGTTTCAACGTCTTCAGGATGTTCTGATAGCCGGGATTGTAGGAGGCGACGAGCATGAAGCCGGGCGCGGCCTCCAGCTCCTCCCCCGTGCGGTCGATCGGCAGCATGCGCCGGTCGTCGGTCAGGGGATGGAGGACCACGGTCACGTCCTTGCGCGCCTCCACCACCTCGTCGAGATAGCAGATCGCCCCTTCCCGCACCGCGCGGGTCAGGGGCCCGTCGACCCAGACCGTCTCGCCGCCCTTCAGAAGGTAGCGGCCGATGAGGTCGGCGGCCGACAGGTCGTCATGGCAGGCGACGGTGTAGAGCGGCCGGCCGAGCCTTGCCGCCATGTGGGCGACGAAGCGGGTCTTGCCGCAGCCCGTGGGGCCTTTCAGGAGAAGCGGCAGGTTGTGTTGAAAGGCGGCGGCGAAGATCTCGCATTCGTCGCCCTGGGCGAGGTAGAAGGGGGCGTCCGCCGCCCCCTTCCGTTCGAAGCTTCCGTCCATGCGTTTCACTCCGCTGCGTGTCCGACGACGGGACCGGGCTCGATGATCTCCTTGCGCGGCACGAGGACCGCGTAGATGAAGAGCACGACCCCGAGCACCACCGCGACGCCCGAGCCGAAGCGCATGGCAAAGAAGATCCAGAGCTGGTCCTGCACGTCCATGTAGGCCTCGCCCATCACCCGCTGGAGATGCGTCTGCACGGTTCCCGCGAAGGTCAGCGTGAAGGTCATGAAGACCATGCCGCCCGACATCAGCCAGAACGACGCCATGTTGAGCACCTGGTTGTAGGGATCGCGCCCTTTCAGGACCGGCATCGCATAGGAGATGATCGCGAGGTTCAGCGAGACATAGGCGCCGAAGAAGGCGAGGTGGCCATGGGCCGCGGTGATCTGCGTGCCGTGGGTATAGTAGTTCACCCCGTGGAGCGTATGGAGAAAGCCCCACACGCCGGCGCCGAAGAAGGCGAGCGTGGCGCAGCCGAGCGACCACAGCAGGGCCGCCTTGTTCGGGTGATCCCGCCGGCCCTTCCAGACCATGACGAAGGCGAAGGCCATCATCGCGAAGAACGGCACCACCTCGAGGCTGGAGAAGATCGAGCCGATCCACTGCCAGTAGCCCGGCGTGCCGATCCAGTAATAGTGGTGCCCGGTGCCGAGAATGCCCGAGAAGAGCGCGGCGGCGACGATGACGTAGAGCCACTTCTCGACCACCTCGCGGTCGACGCCCGTGAGCTTCAGCATCAGGAAGGCGAGGATCGAGGCCATCACCAGTTCCCATGTGCCCTCGACCCAGAGATGGATGACATACCACCAGTACATCTTGTCGAGCGCGAGGTTCGACGGGTTCACGAAGGCGAAGAGGAAGAGCAGCGCAAGGCCCCAGAGGCCGAGAAGCAGGATGTTGGTGATCGCGGTCTTCTTGCCCGAAAGCACCGTCATCGTGACGTTGAAGAGGAAGATCAGCGCCGCCACGACGATCCCCGCCTTCACCCAGGTCGGCTGTTCGAGGAATTCCCGCCCCTGCTTGCCGAGAAGATAGTTCCCCTCGAAGAGGTTGAAGAAATAGGTCACGACGACACCCGCCGTGCCGAGGACGAAGATCGCCAGTTGCAGATAGGCGAGCTTCGGCGAGTAGATCTCGCGCTCCGTTTCCTCGGGGATGAGGTAGTAGGCCGCGCCGAAGAAGCCCAAGAGCAGCCAGACGATCAGGCTGTTGGTGTGCAGCATCCGGCCGATGTTGAAGGGCAGGATCTCGCTGAGGAAGTTCGGGCTGATATAGATCCAGCCGAGAACGAGTCCCATCGTGACCTGTACGGCAAAGAGCGCCATCGCCACCAGGAAGTAGGCGAGCGCGATTTTCTGGGTCTGGTATTTCATGATTTTGTCTCCTCAGCCCGCATCGTTCGGCGGCCAGTCCTGGGCACGGATCTTGTTCGTCCACAGGAGGAAATCGGCGATCTCGCGGTATTCCTGATCGCTCAGGTTGAACTGCGGCATCTGCCGGCGGCCCTCGATGCCCGACGGCATCGCGTCCATCCAGCCCTTCAGCGCGTCGAAGGCCGCTTCGGGATCGTCGGCCACGCCCCAGCGGGTCATGACATTGCCAAGCTCGGGCGCGAAATAGGCGCCCTCGCCAAGGATCGTGTGGCAGTTGATGCAGGCATGCTTTTCCCAAAGGTGCTTGCCCGCCACGACGCTGTCGGTCAGCCCGGCGGCGTCGGTCGATGTGGTCGTGATGTAGCGGTGGCTTTGCACCGTCAGCCCGACGAAGATGAGGATGAAGAACAGGGATCCGCCATAAAAGATATTGCGGGCCATGCTCTTGGTCATGACTTCGCGCATTGCGCTTTCTCCTTCCCGGAGCGGTTGAACGTGGCGGCACTCTGGCTCTGCGCGCGGGACCGCTCCTTAACGAAAGTCAATCGGCGGTCAGATCAGCACTTCGACTTTCGCATCCGGAAAGGCGGTCAGCGCCGCGTCGATCGCGGCCCGGTCCATCAGGCAGAACGCGGTGGAGAGCGCGTCGGCAGTGGCCGCGTCGGGGGCCGAGACGGCCAGCGTGGACCAGAGCGGCGGCCGGCCCGACGGATGCAGGATATGCGCGGCTTCGGCGCCGATCAGCGTGCCCCTCGGCGACGAGGTGGCAAGCGCGCGGTCGCTGAGTGCGGTGCGGGCGAGTTCGCGTCCGTCCGGGTCGGCGATTGCGGCCGTCCACGGCCGGCTCCCGGCGCGGCCAAGCGCCATGACCTCGCCCATGTCGATCAGGACATTGCCGAAACCCTGATCCCGCAGAAGCGTCGCGATGCGGTCGGCGGCGTGACCTTGAGCAATTCCGTTGAACGTCAGCGCCATGCCGGGATCAAGCCGGATCTCGGCATCGGTCGCGCGAACCCGGTGCCAGCCGATGTGCCGCCGCGCCGCCTCGGCGTCTTCGCCGGTCGCGAGGGCAAGCCACAACGGCTGGATCGTCGGATCGAACACGCCGCCCGTCGCGCTGTGAACCCTGCCCGCCAGTGCGAAGACCGCGGTGATTTCAGGCGTCGGATGCGGTAGGCATCCGTCGCGGTTGAGCCGGGTCAGCGCCGACTCGGCATGAAGCGAGAAATGCCCCTCGATCCGGGTCAGTTCCCGCTCGACCCTGCGAAACACGCTGCGGGCCTGATGCGGCCCCGCACCATGCAGGATGATCCGCGCGTCCGAGCCAAGCGCACGACCAGTCCA
>WOZM01000213.1:0-14409 GCA_011620265.1 Paracoccaceae bacterium | reverse complement strand
GCGGGGGCGGCAAACGCGGGGGCGGCGAGAGCGGCCGCGGCGATGGTGAGGAAGCGGCGGCGGTTCATGACTTACTCCGCGGACTGGGTGAGGCGCGGACCGAGAAAGACGGGCCAGAACGCCACGAGGTAGAGGGTGAAGGCGAGCAACCAGAGAAGCCCGGCGGTCAGCGTCGCGGGCAGGTAGAGGCCGGGCCAGGTGGAGGCCGCCCAGCGGAAGGCGGCGGCGAGCGGCAGGAGCACATAGGCCAGCGCGACCGGGATTGGTGCGACCAGTGGCCGCCCGGTATGGCCAAGGCTCGCACGCGACATGACGGCCAGGGTCATGCCGCCGACGCCGCCGATCGCGGTGAGATGCAGCGCCGCGATGGCCGTGCCCGATCCGAACGCGGCCAGACCGGTGAGGACAAGACCAAGCCCGATCAGCCCGAAGGAAAGGTGCAGCGACCAGAGAATCGGCTGGCCGAGCGTGAAGCGTGTCCGCCAGAAGGCGAGGCGGGAGATCTGCACCGTCCCGGCCAGAAGCGCTATCGCCCCGACCATCGGCGCGGGCAGGTGGGCGAGCGTGGCAAGCGGCAACGCGATGGCGGCGGCGACACCGAGGCCGTCGAGCGGGCCGAAGGAGCGGGGCAGGCCGCTCGTCCGCCCGGCCCGGGTCATCGCGTTGCGGGTAAAGGCCGGCGTGATCCGTCCGCCAAGGACCGCGATCATCGCGACAAGTCCGTAAAGCCCGGCGTAAAGCCCGCGCGATACGGTATCGGCGGTGAATCCGGCCCATTCGAGATGAACGAAGAGGTTCGCGGTAAGGAGGATCATGAGCAGACCGAGGAACATCATGTTCTGCGGCTTCGGCCGGCGGATCAGCTGTGTGGCGATCTTCGCGCAGAGAACGGGCAGGAAGGCAAGGTCGATCCCGGCCACGAGGACGGCGGGCAGCACGCCGGACCAAAGCACGGCGATTCGCCCGGCGAGCCAGATCAGGGCGGCGGCGGTGATGAAGATGTGCCGTGCGGCCTTCGCCCCGGTCCAGTTCGGCACCGCCGTCAGGAAGAACCCGGCGAGCGTTGCGCCGCCATAGCCGAAGATCATCTCATGCGCGTGCCATTGGATCGCAGGTGCCGCCGTCGGCAGGTCGATGCGCGCGGTAAGCCAGAGTGTCCAGAGACCGATGGCGAGCAGCGCGAAAACACCGGCGGCAAGGAAGAAGACGCGGAAGCCCTCGCCGAAAAGCCGGGTGAGCAGCGCCATCAGGATGCTCCCTCGCCCGCACGGGCGCGGCGTTTCAGGACCGGGCAGGTGCCGGGATCGTTCATGATGACCTGGCAGCGCAGGCAAAGGACGCATTCGTTGGCGTTGATCCGGCCCAGGGGGTCGATGGCGCCGACCGTGCATTTCGTCTCGCACAGCCGGCATTCGCGGCCGCATTGCGGGCGCCGCTTCAGCCAGTCGAATATCTTCAGCTTGGCCGGTATGGCGATGCCGGCGCCGAGGGGGCAGAGGTAGCGGCAGAAGAACCGCTCGATGAAAAGCCCGGGACCGATGAGGATCAGGACGAAGGCCACGAACGGCCAGGCCCGCATCATCCGAAGCGAGATCGCGGTCTTGAAGGGCTCGGCTTCCGCCAGCACCAGCGCATCGTGCATCGAGTAGAAGGAGAGCGCGAGGATCGCCATGAAAAGCGTGTACTTGATCACCCAGAGCCGTTCGTGCAGCGCCTGCGGCACCGCGACCTGTGTCAGCCCGAGCCGGCGGGCGGCGAGGTTCGTCAACTCCTGCAAGGCCCCGAACGGGCAAAGCCAGCCGCAATAGACCCCGCGCCCCCAGAAGAGCATGCCAAGCGCGGTGAAGGACCAGAGGAGGAAGATCACCGGCTCGATCAGGAAA
This sequence comes from Paracoccaceae bacterium, assembly GCA_011620265.1. Classification (GTDB taxonomy): domain Bacteria; phylum Pseudomonadota; class Alphaproteobacteria; order Rhodobacterales; family Rhodobacteraceae; genus Albidovulum. Next base: position 12,526 of record WOZM01000213.1, on the reverse strand, counting down.
GTCTCCCACCGAAACCCCGTCAGCAGGGAATGCAGGAACGCCACGACCTGCACCACCGAGAGCTGGCCGTTCAGCCCCCAGCCGAGGACCAAGAGCGTCACCGAGAGGAACCCGACCCGGCCGAGAAGCCAGAGCCTCGGCCGCCGCGTGATCCATTCCTGCGCGAAGAGAATCAGCGTCAGCACCGCCAGCATCGCCGCGACGATGCCGGTCTCCATCCGTTTTTCGGCCCAGATCTCGCGCCAGAGCGGCGCCGGTTCCGGCGGCGGGGCCAGCCGGTAGGCCTCGGGCAGGCGGTAATCGGCGGCGATGGTCATCGCCACCTCGCCGCTGTCGGTGGGCCGCGTCGCCGTGACCTCGACGCGGAAGGGCAACAAGGGGTCGATGGCGGCGGGCAGGCGGAAAAGGCTGATCTCCTTCACCGGCGGCGCGCCGTCGATGGCTAGTTTCTTCACCATCTGATAGCTCGCCTCGTCCGGCCGGTGGCGGGTCTCGCCCTGCACGATCGTCACGCGATCGAAGACGCCGGACTTCCGCCAGTCGGTGCCGCGATGCGACTGAAGCCCTGACGAGATCACGATCAGCCCGCTCTCGCCCGCGCCCATCGCGCCGATTGCGGAAGTGAAGGCCTGCTGGCCGAGCAGGTTCTGCCCGACCGAGGGCGGGTCGATGAGTCCGGTCCACAGATGCAGGAAATCGCCCTCGCCCGCCGGCACCGGCACCTTGGCGCCGGCCAGCGCGGCGGCGGCTTCGCCGAGGCTGACGCGGGTTTCGGCCAGAGCGCCGGCCCGCACGAGGGCGGCCCAGTCCGCGGGGGTGAAGGACAGCCGGTCGATCCCGCCGCCCTCGGCGAGGATGCCGCGCCCGATGGCGAGCGTGCGGGCGGTTCTCAGGATGCCGTCGCGGATCACCCCGGTCGAGACGGTCGCGCGCGAGATCACGTCGGGCAGCCCCGGCATCGCGGCGAGCGACACGTCGCGCGGCGCGGTCAGGTCGTAGCCGGCGAAACCGTTCACATAGGCGGCGATGTCCGCGTCAGATATGCCGAGCGTCAGCACCGGCTCGTTATGCTGCATCAGCCGCGCACCGGCGATCCGCGCATCGGTCGAAATCCCGACCAGCACATCGAGCGGCCGCCCCGAATAGCCGACCGACCCCGCGATTTCCCAGGTCGAGCCGATATGGCCGATGACGGTTCCGTCGCGCCGGACCGTCCATCCCGGCACGCCCGCCTCCTCGCGCGTCACGGAAAGCCCCTCGCCGCCGAAGATCCCGGCGGCCAGCGCCGCGTCGGGGACCGCCGGCGCGATCGCGTCGGGCGCGATTCCGGCGCCCCCGGCGACGGTCGGGGCCGCGAGAAGCGAAAGCAAGACGAGGAACGGGCCGAGAAGGCGCATGACGATGGGTCCTGGAAACTCTGCGGACCCTCTCTCGCGACCCGGCCCGCCGCCTTAACGAAAGTCAAGGAGCGGGTCGCCGCGTTGGCGCAAGGTCGCCGCAGCCTCACCAGCGGAACGGAGAACACACATGACATCCCGAGCCAACCGCGCCAGGAGGGTGCTGCTGGGCAGCGCCGCGCTGACGCTTGCCCTGATCGCGGGTCCCGCGCTTGCCCAGGAAAAGCCCGAGGATCATGCCGACGGCCCTGCCGCCGCCTATGAACCGTCGATGACCACGCTCGGCCAGCTCAAGGTCGAGATTCCCGGCCGAAAGCCCGACGATCCGGTCATGACGCAGGAGGAATTCCAGAAGGGCACGCAGATCTATTTCGAGCGCTGCGCCGGCTGCCACGGCGTCCTGCGCAAGGGTGCCACCGGCAAGCCGCTCACGACCGACATCACGCGCGAGAACGGCTATGACTATCTGCAGAGCTTCATCACCTACGGCTCCCCGGCCGGGATGCCGAACTGGGGCACGTCGGGCGAACTTTCCGAGGAAGACGTGGACCTGATGGCGCGCTATCTCCTGCTCGAACCGCCGGCACCGCCGGAATGGGGCATGCCGGAAATGCGCGAAAGCTGGAAGGTCGTCGTGGCGCCCGAGGACCGGCCGAAAGAGAAGATGAACGACATCGACATCGACAACCTGATGTCGGTGACCTTGCGCGACGCGGGCCAGGTGGCCCTCATCGACGGCGGCACCTACGAGATCAAGGCGGTGATCGACACCGGCTACGCGGTCCATATCAGCCGCATCTCGGCCTCGGGGCGCTACCTCTTCGTCATCGGCCGCGACGGTCTCGTCAACATGATCGACCTCTGGATGGAGGTGCCCGCCACGGTCGCCTCGCTGAAGATCGGCATCGAGGCGCGCTCGGTCGAGACCTCCAAGTTCGAGGGCTACGAGGACAAGTTTGCCATCGCCGGCGCCTACTGGCCGCCGCAATACGTGATCATGGACGGCGACACGCTGGAGCCGCTCAAGATCATGTCGACGCGCGGGATGATCTACGACGAACAGACCTACCACCCCGAGCCGCGCGTCGCCTCCATCGTGGCGTCGCATTTCAAGCCCGAGTTCATTGTGAACGTGAAGGAGACCGGCAAGATCCTCTTCGTCGACTACACCGACCTCAAGAACCTCAAGGTGACGGAGATCGAGGCGGAGCGGTTCCTGCATGACGGCGGCTTCGATTCGACCAAGCGCTACTTCCTCGTGGCGGCGAACGCGCGCGGCAAGGTCGCGGTCGTCGACACCAAGGAAGACAAGCTGACCGCGCTGATCGAGACCGGAGGGCAGACGCCGCATCCGGGACGGGGGGCGAACTTCACCCACCCGGTCTTCGGCCCGGTCTGGGCGACCTCGCACCTCGGGGACGAGACGGTGACGCTGATCGGCACCGATCCCGAAGGCCATCCCGATCAGGCCTGGAAGGTCGTCGACGGCTTCTACGGCCTCGGCGGCGGGTCCCTGTTCATCAAGACCCATCCGAACTCCGATCACCTCTACGTCGATGCGCCCCTGAACCCGGACGCGGAAACCTCGGCTTCGGTCGCAGCCTTCACCATCTCGGCGATGACCGCCGATGCCGATCCGGAATTCACGACGCTGCCGATCGGCGAATGGGCCGGGATCGCGGAAGGCCAGCCGCGCGTGGTGCAGCCTGAATTCAACAAGGAAGGCACCGAGGTCTGGTTCTCGGTCTGGAACGGCAAGGAACAGGAAAGCGCCATCGTCGTCGTCGACGACAAGACGCTGGAACTCAAGAAGGTGATCAAGGATCCGCGCCTTGTGACGCCGACCGGCAAGTTCAACGTCCTGAACACCCGCGAAGACGTCTACTGACGCCTTCGAGGAGCCGGGGCGGAGGGGGTTCGTCGGCCCTCCCTCCGCCCCCCCCTTTCCGATCCGCGAACGAGAGGCGATCATGAAAGACCTCACGACAGGCAAAGTCTTCCTCGTCGGCGCCGGACCCGGTGACCCCGAGCTTCTGACGCTCAAGGCGCTCCGGCTCCTCCGCGAAGCCGATGTGGTGGTCTTTGACCGGCTCGTCTCGGACGAGATCATGGCGCTGATCCCCGAGGGGACGCGCCGCATTGATGTCGGCAAGATGGCCGGGCGCCACAAGGTGCCGCAGGACGGCATCAACGCGCTTCTGGTGGACCTCGCGCGCGACGGTCTCGCGGTCGTGCGGCTGAAGGGCGGCGATCCCATGATCTTCGGGCGCGGCTCGGAAGAGGCCGAGGTCCTGCGCGGTGCCGGTATCGCCGTGGCCTATGTGCCCGGCATCACCGCCGCGCAAGGGGCGGCCGCCGCGACCGGCGTGCCGCTGACCCATCGCGGCCTTGCCACCGGGGTGCGCTACGTCACCGGCCACCGCGCGAAGGATGCCCGGCTCGACCTCGACTGGGCCTCGCTCGCGAGCGAGCAGACGACGCTCGTCGTCTACATGGGCGCGGCGAACATCGCCGAGATCGCCTTTCAGCTCATGCGCCACGGACTGCCGGCGGCGCTGCCGGTGATGGCCGTCTCCGCCGCCACGACGCCGCGCGAGGCGCGCATCGTCTCGACGCTCGGAAGCATCGCCGCCGACATCGCGACCGCGCCCCCCGAGGCGCCGGTGCTCTTCGTCATCGGTCATGTCGTGTCGCTCCACGATCAGGTGGCGCTTGCCGATGCGCTGACTTGCGAGGGCGCGGGGATGGCGGCCTATGCGTAGCCTCGCGGCCCTTCTCGCGCTGAGCCTGCCGGCCATGGCCGAGGTCAGCCCCGAGCGGGCGGCGCGGCTCGAACACATGGTGATCCAGGATTGCGGCTCGTGCCACGGGCTGACGATGAAGGGCGGTCTCGGCTCGGCCCTGACGCCCGACGTTCTCGCCCATGCCGAACCGCAGGGCCTCGCCACGATCATCCTCGACGGCGTGCCCGGCACCGCGATGCCGCGCTGGCGGCCGGTGCTGTCCGAGGAAGAGGCGCTCTGGATCGCGGACTATCTGAAAGGACGACCCGAATGAAAGCCCTCCTCGCCGCCCTCCTCCTGGCCACCGCCACCCCTCTCCTCGCCGAGGAGCCCTGCTGCGCCACCGGCGATCTCGGGCTGGTGGTCGAACGCGCGACCGGGTCGCTTCTGGTCATCGACCGCTCCGACCACGCCGCCCTTGGCCGGATCGAGGGGCTGGGGGACCTCAGCCACGCCTCGCTGACCTACAGCCCCGACGAACGCTTCGCCTATGTCTTCGGCCGCGATGGCGGGCTGACCAAGGTCGACATGCTGACCCGGACCATCGCCAGGCGCATCATGCAGGCCGGCAATTCCATCGGCGGGGCAATCTCCGACGACGGCAAGCTGATCGCCGTATCCAATTACGAACCCGGCGGCGTGAAGGTCTTCGACGCCGAGACGCTCGATCCGGTCGCCGACATCCCGCTGAACGCCAAGACCATCGGCCTTGTCGATGCGCCCGGCCGGCGCTTCGTCTGGTCGACCTGGGACACCGGCGAAGCCTGGATGGCGGATTTCTCGGGGCCGGAGATGGTGCTGACCAAGCTCGGCGATGTCGGCGCCAATCCCTTCGACGCGGTCCTGACGGACGACGCCCACACCTACCTCATCGGGCTTTTCGGCGAAAAGGGCGTGACCGCGATCGACCTCTGGGACGCGACGCCCCGGCCTGTGCGGTTCCTCAAGGACTACGGCAAGACCGAGGACGACCTGCCGGTCTACAAGATGCCGCATCTTCAGGGCTGGGCCTTTACCGAAGGGCAATATGTCCTGCCCGCCATCGGCCGGCACGAGCTTCTCTGGGTCGACCGCACGAGCCTTGAGGAGGTCGCGCGGACGCCCGTTCACGGCCAGCCGGTCTTCATCATCGCCCAGCCCGCCTCGCCCTATGTCTGGGTGAACTTCGCCACGCCCCTCAACGACACCGTGCAGGTGGTGGACAGCCGCACCCATGAGGTGGTCAAGACCCTGACCCCCGGCGCCGCCGTCCTCCACATGGAATTCGCGCCCCGCGGCGCGGAGGTCTGGATCTCCGCCCGCGACGCGGGCCGGGTGATGATCTACGACACCCGCAGCTACAAGGTCACGGGCGAGATCGCCGCCGAAAGCCCTTCCGGCATCTTCTTCACCGCCCGCGCCCACCGGACGGGGCTCTGACCATGTTCGACCGTCTCGACCCCAGCGACCGCCGCCTTCTGGACGAATTCCAGCGCGACCTGCCGCTGGTGCCCCGGCCCTTCGCGGAGATCGGCGCGGCGCTGGGCATCGCCGAGGCGGAGGTTCTCCACCGGCTCGACAGCCTGCGGGCGCGCGGCATGATCGCCCGGGTCGGCGCCACGGTGCGGCCGAACACCGCCGGCGCCTCGACGCTGGCCGCGATGGCGGTGCCCGAGGCGCGGATCGAGGAGGTCGCCGGGATCGTCGGGGCCGAGCCGGGCGTCAACCACTCCTACCTGCGCGAGGATGACTGGAACCTCTGGTTCGTCGCCACCGCGCCCGATACCGCCGCGCTTGCCGCAGCGCTCCACCGGATCGCGTCCACGGCCGGGCTCCGCGTGCTCGACCTCCGGCTGGTGCGGCCCTTCAACATCGACCTCGGCTTCCGCCTCGACGCCGAGGCGCGGGACGCGATGCCCGAGGCGCGCGCCGCCCGCCCCGCGGTGCTGGAGCCTGCGGACCGTCCGATCCTCCAGACGCTGACCGAGGGCCTGCCGCTCGTCGCCCGTCCCTTCGCCGCCATCGCCGCACGGCTTGACCGGCCCGAAGCCGAGGTCATCGCCCGCATCGCGGCCCTCTCCGGCGCCGGCATCCTCACCCGCGTCGGCGTCATCGTCCGCCACCGCGCCATCGGCTGGGCGGCCAACGCGATGGTGGTTTGGGACCTGCCCGACGACCGGATCGAGGCCGCCGGCCGGGCGCTCGCGCGGCTCTGCGGCGTGACGCTCTGCTATCAGCGGCGCACGGTTCCCGGCCTCTGGGACTTCCCGCTCTATTCGATGATCCATGCGCGAAGCCGGACCGAGGCGGACGGCATCCTCGCCGAGGCCGCCGCCCTTCCCGAACTTGCCGGCGCCCGGCACCGGGCGCTCTTCTCGCTCTGCTGCTTCAAGCAGACCGGCGCGCTTCTGAAGGCGGACGCGGCATGAGACGCGCGGCGCTTCCCCCCGATGCGCTCGACGCGACCGACCGGGCGATCCTCAACGCGCTCCAGGACGGCTTCCCGCTCGCCCCCCACCCCTTCGCCGAAGCCGGCAAGGCGCTCGGCCTCGGCGAGGAGGAGCTGATCGCCCGGGTGCGGAACCTGCGCGAGGAAGGCGTCATCACCCGCTTCGGCCCCTTCTTCGACGCCGAGGCGATGGGCGGGGCGTTCTGCCTTTGCGCGATGGCGGTGCCGGCGGACCGTTTCGACGCGGTCGTGACTTTGGTCAATGCCCATCCCGAGGTCGCGCACAATTATGAACGCGCCCACCGGCTCAACATGTGGTTCGTGCTTGCCACCGACCGGCCGGAGGGGATCGAGAAGGTGGCGCGCGCGATCGAGGCCGAAACCGGACTGTCGGTCCTGCGCTTCCCGAAACTGAAGGAATTCTTCATCGGCTTCCGGGTGAAAGCATGACGATCGACGCGACCGACCGGCACCTCATCAACGCCACGCAAGGCGGCCTGCCGCTGACGCCCGAGCCCTATGGCGAGGTCGCCGGCTGGCTCGGCCTGACCGAGGCCGAGGTGATCGAGCGGCTGCAAGCGATGCAGGCGCGCGGCGTGATCCGGCGCATCGCGCTCGCGCCCAACCACTACGCGCTCGGCGTCACGGCGAACGGCATGAGCGTCTGGGACGTGGACGACGCAAAAGCCGAGGCGCTCGGCACCCGCGTCGGCGCGCTCGACTTTGTCAGCCACGCCTATCTGCGCCCGCGCGCGCTGCCCGACTGGCCCTACAACCTCTTCGCGATGATCCACGGCCACGACCGGAAAGAGGTCGCGGCCAAACGGACAGAGATCGCGGCGCTGCTCGGCGATGCCTGCCGGGCCGGCGACATCCTCTATTCCACCCGCATCCTGAAAAAGACCGGATTGCGGCTGAGAGAAGGAAGCTGACCGATGTTCCGCCTCACGCAATACATGCACGAACTCGTCAGGCCGACGCCGGTCCGGCGCCGCTCGGGGCCGGTCAAGCCGGTGGTGATCTGGAACCTTACCCGGCGCTGCAACCTCAGGTGCCGGCACTGCTACACGACCTCGGCCGACGTGCCGTTTCCGGGCGAACTCAGCCACGACCAGGCGGTGGGCGTCCTTGACGACCTCTCCGCCTTCCGCATCCCGGCGCTGATCCTTTCGGGGGGCGAACCGCTCAGCCGCTTCGATTTCTTCGATCTGGCCGAACGGGCGCGGGGGCTCGACTTCCGCCATCTCAGCCTCTCGACCAACGGCACGCGGGTGGCCGAACATGCCGACCGGATCGCCGATCTCGGCTTCGACTACGTCGGCATCTCGCTCGACGGGATCGGCGCGGTGAACGACTGGTTCCGCGGCGTCGAGGGCGCCTTCGACGAGGCGCTGGCCGGGGTTCGCGCCTGCAAGGCCAAGGGCATCAAGGTCGGCCTGCGCTTCACCATCACCGAGGACAACGCCCATACGCTCACCGACATGCTCGACCTCTGCGAGGCGGAAGGGGTTGACAAGTTCTACCTCTCCCACCTCGTCTATGCCGGGCGCGGCGACAAGAACCGCGGCGAGGATACCGCCCATGCCCGGACCCGCGCGGCGATGGACATCGTCATCGCCCGCGCCTGGGACGCCGTCGAGGCCGGCCGGCCGCTGGAAATCGTCACCGGCAACAACGACGCCGACGCGGTCTGGTTCCTGCGCTGGGCCGAGGCGCGGTTCGCGCCCGAAAAGGTCGCGCATCTGCGCGCACATCTCGAAGCCTGGGGCGGCAATTCCTCGGGCCTCGGGGTCGCCAACATCGACCCGCAGGGCAAGGTCCATCCCGATACCTACTGGTCCGACTACACCGTCGGCTCGGTGAAGGAGGTGCCCTTCTCCGCGCTCTGGACCGGCACCGACCCGATGCTGGCGACGCTCCGCCAGCGGCCGCGCCCCCTGAAGGGGCGCTGTGGCGCCTGCGCCTTCAAATCGGTCTGCGGCGGCAATACCCGCATCCGCGCGCTTCAGGTCACCGGCGATCCCTGGGCCGAGGATCCGGCCTGCTACCTTTCCAACGAAGAGATCGGGATTGAGGAGGCGGGCCGCCTGACCGTCACCCCGTTCCGGGGCAAGAGCCATGATCCGGCACATCGCTTTTTCTGACCCAAGCCGCCGATGCCCCGCGCCTCCCCTCCCCCGCGTGGGGAGGGGAGGGGGGTGGGGGGCCGCCGCGCGCGGACTGGCAACGGCCGTCGCGCTTCTGGCCTCTCCCGCGACCGCCGGGCCCGACCCCGTCGCCCTGTTCTCGGATCACTGCGCCTCCTGCCATGCCGAGACCCGGCTTGGGCTGACCGGACCCGCGCTGATCCCCGAGGCGCTCGGCCGGATCAAGGGCGAGGCGCTGGAGGAGATCATCGCCGGGGGCCGGGTGGCGACGCAGATGCCCGCCTTCGCGGGCGACCTGACGGCGGAAGAGATCGCGGCGCTCGCCGCCTATATCGGCGAACCCCTCGCCGAGCGGCCCGACTGGCAGCCCGCCGACATCGCCGCGACCCGCGGGATGCGGGGGGACTACGTCCCCGCCCCGGCGCCCGTCTTCACCGCCGACCCGATGAACATCACCCTCGTCGTGGAAACCGGCGACCACCATGTCAGTGTCCTCGACGGCGACACGTTCGCGGTGCTCGACCGCTTCCCCACCCCCTTCGCCGTCCATGGCGGGCCGAAATTCTCTCCCGACGGGCGCCATGTCTTCATCATGTCGCGCGACGGCTGGGTGCAGAAATACGATATCTGGTCGCTGCACGAAGTCGGCCGCGTCCGCGCCGGGCTGAACTCCCGCAACATCGCGATGAGCCATGACGGCAAATGGCTCGCCGTCGCGAACTACCTGCCCAATACCCTGACGCTCCTCTCGACCGACGACCTGAGCGTCGCGAAGGTTCTCGACGTCGCCGGTCGCGACGGCACGCCCTCCCGCGTCTCGGCCGTCTATCAGGCGCCCGACCGCAAGAGCTTCGTCCTCGCCCTGAAGGACGTGCCGGAAATCTGGGAAATCGCGACCGACCCCGGCGCCGGCCCCTTCCACGAGGGCTTCGTCCACAGCCACGAGGCCGGGATGGAGGAAAGCCTCGCCGCCGAGAAAGGCCTCTTCGCCCGCCGCCGCATCGTGATCGGGGCGCCGATCGACGATTTCTTCTTCGATCCCGGCTACCGCAACCTCATCGGCACCAACCGCGAGGGCGACAAGGGCGTCGTCGTCAACCTCGATGTCGGCCGCGAGGTGGCGGAGTTGCCGCTGCCCGGCATGCCGCATCTCGGCTCCGGCATATCGTGGATGCGCGACGGGCGCCGGGTAATGGCCGCGCCGCACTTGCGCGAAGGGGTGCTCAGCGTCATCGACATGGGCACCTGGGAGGTGGTGAAGACCATCCCCACCGAGGGGCCGGGCTTCTTCCTGCGCAGTCACGATACCTCGCCCTATTTCTGGGCCGACGTGTTCTTCGGCCCGAACAAGGACGCGATGCACGTGATCGACAAGGAAACGCTCGAGATCGTGCGGACGCTTCGCCCCGCGCCCGGCAAGACGGTCGCCCATGTCGAGTTCACCAAGGATGGGGCCTACGCGCTGGTTTCCGTCTGGGAAGACGACGGCGCGGTCATCGTCTACGACGCGAAGACGCTGGAAGAGGTGAAGCGGCTGCCGATGCGGAAACCCTCGGGGAAATACAATGTCTGGAACAAGATCACCTTCGAGGACGGCACCTCTCACTGAGGGCCGCTGGCCGCTCTGGAAGCTCGGAGCTCTCCTCTACCCGTTCGTCGCGGCGGCGGTGGCGATCAATCTCTTCATGCTCGGCCTGATGGGACAGGCGCTGGGGCTGCCGGCACTCTCGCCCCTGCTCTCCCTGGCCGTGTCGGTCCCGCTCGGCGTGCCGGCAAGCTGGCTCGCCGCGCGCTGGCTCCGGCATCTGATCGACGCGGCCGGCGGCTGACAGCGCGAGGTATCAGCCCGGCTTGCGGAGCTGCTCGGCCGGCAGCGTCAGCCCGGCAGGGTCAGGCCGTCCATCGCCCGCACCAGATCGACGCGGATCTTCGTCACGATGAAATCGGTGAAGACCCGGATCTTCGGGTCGCGCAGCCGCCGGTGCTGGGTCAGGCAGGACAGTTGCACCGGCAATGGCGGCGTGTCGCGCACGACCGGCACCAGCCGGCCGTCGCGCAGGTGATCCGCCACCTCGAAGATCGGCTTCATGACGATTCCCCGCCCGTCGAGCGCCCATCCCGTCAGCACGTCGCCGTCGTCGGTCTCGTAGGGGCCGGCCACTTCGAAGCGCTTCGGCCCCTCCGGCGTCACCAGCGTCCACTGGAACTCGGTCGCGCCGGGAAACCGCAGGTTGAGGCAATCGTGGCGGTCCTTCACCAGCGCCTCGCCATTGCCCGGATCGCCGCGCCGCGCGACATAGGCGGGCGCCGCGCACAGGATGCGCGGGCAGTCCGCGACGAGCCGCATCTTCAGCGTCGAATCCTCCAGCATGCCGAGGTGGAAGGCGAGGTCGAGCCCCTCGCCGATCACGTCGATCTTGCGGTCGGAGAGCCGGAGGCGCACGTCGATCTGCGGGTATTCGTCCTTGAAATCAGGTACATGCGGCGCGATGAAGCGCCGCCCGACGCCAAGGGGCGCGGCCACGAAGACCGTGCCCCTGAGGTTCTGGGCAGAGGCCATGACGGCCGCCTCCGCGTCGTCGATCGCCTCCAGCACCTTGCGCGCGCCGTCGTAGAAAAGCCGGCCGTTTTCCGTCGGCTGCAACCGCCGGGTGGTGCGGTTGAAGAGCCGGACGCCGAGATGCCTTTCCAGCTCCGCGATCCGCGCCGAGGCCACGGCGGGCGAGGTGCGCTGGTCCCGCGCGGCGGCCGACATCGAGCCGAGCTCGAACACCCGCACGAACATCTTGATGTTGTTCACATAGGCCATCGCCGCCCCCCGCCGCGTCATTCTTCGGCGATGCTTGAAAGTTCTCAGATATTCGAAGAATTATCAGGAAGATGGGCTACGGTATAGCGTGTCAGGCGAAGCGAAGCCGCAAGGAGCGCGACATGTACGACTTCATCGTCCTGGCCGATTGGCTGGAATTCGCGGTCCGCTGGCTGCACGTGATCACCGCCATCGCCTGGATCGGCTCCAGCTTCTACTTCATCGCGCTCGATCTCGGGCTGCACCGCGACCGCGACCTTGCCTCCGGCGCGGATGGCGAGGAGTGGCAGGTCCATGGCGGCGGCTTCTACCATATCCAGAAATACCTCGTGGCGCCGGAGCGGATGCCGGACGATCTCGTCTGGTTCAAATGGGAAAGCTACGCGACCTGGGCCTCGGGCTTCGCGCTTCTCTGCCTCGTCTACTATCTCGGCGCCGATCTCTATCTCGTCGATCCGAACGTGCTCGACATCCCGGTCTGGCAGGCCATCGCGATCTCGCTCGTCTCGCTCGGCCTCGGCTGGCTCGTCTACGACATGCTCTGCAAGTCGCCCCTCGGCGAAAGCCCGACGGTCCTGATGGTGCTCCTCTATCTCGTCCTCGTCGGCCTCGCCTTCTTCTACACCCATGTCTTCTCGGGCCGCGCGGCGCTACTCCATCTCGGCGCCGTCACGGCGACGATCATGTCGGCCAATGTCTTCATGGTGATCATCCCGAACCAGAAGGTCGTGGTGGCCGACCTCATTGCCGGGCGGGTGCCCGATCCCAGGTTCGGCAAGATCGCCAAGCTGCGGTCGACACACAACAACTACCTGACGCTGCCTGTCCTCTTCATGATGCTGTCGAACCACTATCCCCTTGCTTTCGCGACCGAAAACAACTGGATCATCGCCAGCCTCGTGTTCCTGATGGGGGTGACGATCCGGCACTGGTTCAACACCCGCCATGCGCGCAAGGGCAGC
>WOZM01000069.1 GCA_011620265.1 Paracoccaceae bacterium | reverse complement strand
ATATGAAACCGGTCAATTGGGGCGTCCTTGGCGCCGCGAATTTCGCGCGCGAGCACATGGCCCGCGCGATCCATGAGGCCGAGGGTGCGCGGTTTTACGCGCTCGCCACCTCGGACCCGGCGAAGGCCGAGGGGTTCCGGGCTTTCTGCCCGGATCTGAAGGTGCACGGCAGCTATGACGCGCTTCTCGCCGATCCCGAGGTGGAGGCGGTCTACATTCCGCTGCCGAACCACATTCACGTCGAATGGACGCTGAAGGCCATCGCCGCCGGAAAGCACGTGCTGACCGAAAAACCCGTCGCGATGCAGGCGGGCCAGATCGACGCGCTGATCGCGGCGCGGGACCGTTCCGGCCTTCTCGCGACCGAGGCCTACATGATCGTCCACCACCCGCAATGGCAGCGCGCGAAGGCCCTGGTGGAGGACGGCGCCATCGGCCGCATCCTTCATGCCGATGCCGCCTTCAGCTACGACAACCGCGCCGATCCCGGCAATATCCGCAACCGGCCCGAGACCGGCGGCGGCTCGATCCCCGATATCGGCGTCTATGCCTATGGCTCGGTGCGCTGGGTGACGGGGGCGGAGCCGGTGGACATCCGCGCGCGGATCGTCCGCGAGAACGGCGTCGATGTCTTTGCGCAGGTGACGGCAGACATGGAGGGGCCGGGCGGGCGCTTCACCTACGGGGCGATGACCTCGATGCGGCTGCCGCCCCGGCAGGAGGTGGTGTTCCAGGGCGAGGCCGGGGTGATCCGCCTGTCCGCGCCCTTCAATGCCGGCCTCTTCGGCGAGGCGCAGATCCATATGTTCCGCGCCGGCAAGGCCGATCACGTCGAACGCTTCCCCGGCGCGCGGCAATACCGCAACCAGGTCGAGGCGTTCGGGCGGACCATCCGCGACGGCGCCGCCTATCCCTGGAGCCTTGAGGACGCAATGGGCACCCAGGCGATGATCGACAGGGTTTTCGCCGCCGACGCGATCTTGCCCGGCGCTTGATGCAAGTCAGGGACTTCGCCTGCGCCATCGGCGAGGATTGCCGCCAACACCGCGAACAATTCGGGAGCACCCAGATGAAAGCCGACCGCACACTCGTCCTCATGGCCGACGACGCCGAGGCGCGCTTTCTCCTCAACGAAGGGCCCGGCACCGGGCTGCGGGAGTTGGCGTGCCTGAAAGTCGGCCAGTTCGCCGATGCCGACCTCGAATACGAGGACCGCGCCGGCCGGCAGATCGGCCCCGGCGGCGGCCCGCGCCACGGCTTCGATCCGCACGACACGCTCGAGGAGCAGCGCCGCGGCCGCTTCGCCAGGCACGTGGTCGAGGCGCTCGATCAGGAATGGGGTCAGGTCAAGCCCGACCGGCTCGTCGTCGCCGCGCCGCCGAAGATGCTCGGCGTGCTGCGCAAGGCGCTGGCCGGCGCCCCGGCGGCGGCACTCGCGGGCGATCTCGCGAAGGATCTGATGAAGATCCCCGCGATCGACCTGCCGACGCATTTCGACGGGCTGATCAAGCTCTGACCGTCAGGTGGGCGGCAATGCGTCCCGCAGGAAGCGGACCATGTTGCCGCCCATGACCTTGGCGATCGCCGGCTCTTCGAGGCCCTTGTCGATCAGCGCCTGGGTCAGGGCGGCCAGTTCCGAGGCATCGAACCGCGTCGTCACCGCCCCGTCGAAATCCGACCCGAGCGAGACGTGATCCTCGCCGACAAGGCCGATCGCGGCGACGATGGCGCCGGCGATACCCGCCGGGCTGTCGTCGCAGGTCACCTCGTCCCAGAAGCCGATGCCGATGACGCCGCCCCTGTCGGCGACCGCCCGCATCAGATCGTCGGGGAGATTCCGCACCGTCTGGCAATGGCTGTAGATGCCGGTGTGACTGACCACGACCGGCACATCGACCATGCCCAGAACCTCGCGCGCGACGGCCGGCGAGGCATGGGCGAGGTCGATGATCATCCTCATCTCGACCAGCTTCTTCACCACCGCGCGGCCAAAATCCGTCAGCCCCTCGTCCGCCCCCGCCTCGCCGTGGAGCGAGGCGCCAAGCGCGTTGTCGAAGAAATGCGTGAGCCCGATCAGCCGGAACCCGGCATCGTGGAGCTTGTCGAGATTGCCGATTTCGCCCGAGAGGGCATGGCCGCCCTCGGCGCCGAGGATCGCGCCGACGACCTTTTCGCCTGCCGCACGGCGGGCAAGCACGGCGTCGAGGTCGGCGCGGGTGCGGATGATCTTCACCGCCTCCGGCGCCTTTTCCTCGGCTGCCGCCAGCGCCTCGGCCTGCACCAGCGCCCGCTGGGTGAGGTCGCGCCAGGCGCGCAGCGGTCTCAGCTGGGCCAGGAACAACAGCGTGATGTCGTCGCGCGCCGCCGCCGAGTTCTCGTCGTAGTTGAGGCCGGCGGGGCTCTTGGTGACGGTGGTGAAGACCTGCACCGCGACATTGCCCTCGGCGAGGCGCGGCAGATCGACCTGCCCGCGCGACGCGCGCTCGGTCAGGTCACGCCCCCAGAGAAGCGAGTCCGCGTGCCAGTCGCCGACGATCAGCCGCTCGTGCATCGCCTGCGCCGCGGGACTGACCGGCCAGGGATCGTGGGCGATGACCGGGTTCCGGCCTTTCTCGACGATGCCGGGGCCGAGCGAGAAGAACCCGAGAAGGCCGACGACCAGAACGAACAGGATCAGCCTGAAGATGATATGGCGCATGGTCCTGCCTCCGCCCCGGGGTCCTGGGCCACTCTTGGCCATCGCGACGGGTGGGTCAATCGCCGGGAAAGAGTTCCCCGACGTCGAGTCCCTGCGCAACCGGGACAGGGTGTCGTCGACCAGCGTCGCGCTGCCGGCGTTCAGCATGGTCCCGGCGAGGAACCAGTGCAGGAAGGCGGCGAAGGGACAGCGCCTCTCCCCGGCGCTGAGGAGAGGGGGCCGGGGGCACCGCGAAAACGGCAGGCGCCGCCCCTGTTCGCCAGATCGGCCACATGGGTCCGCCCCCGCCGTCAGGATGCGAGGATCAGCCGTGCCTCGTGCCGTTTCACCGTCGATCTGGCGGCGGGATAGTGGCGATCGTTCGCCGGCGAAAGCTCTGCGGTCAGTTCGGGGAAGAGCGCCAGCACCTCGTCGCGCTGGCTGCGCTCCAGCCCCGAGAGAACCGCTTCCGCCGGCTGGAAGCTCTCGCTCCAGATCCCGTCGGAGCGGACGATCTCGTGCCGGTCGAACAGGAGGTGGATATAGCTCGTGCCGCCGACGGCCGCGTCGCGCACCACGCCGGCCATCCCGAGGAAGTGCTGTGCCGGGGCCAGGACCTCGGCCTCGCCAGAGTAGAGTTCGGCCCGCACGCCGCTCAGCAGCAGCCGGTGCTGGGGCGAAAGCCGCAAGTCGCGCTCGGGCATGGCCGGGCCGAACGCCCCGGCGCGGATCAAGATCGGCCTCAGCTGCGGCTGAGCCGCAAGCTCTGCGGGCGTCAGGTCGCGCCGGCCGATCCAGCGCAGCACCTGATAGCCGTCGTCCTTGGTGAGGACGCGGTCGCCCACGCTCAGCCCTTCGACCGCGACCGGACCCCGGTCGGTGACGATCAGCGTGCCGGGGGTGAAGCAGGGGACGATGGTCTCGATGTTCGAGAAGCTCATCGTGCCGATGACATTGCCCGACGCGTCGAGGAACTGGATCGTGCCGTTTTCGTGGTCGGGTGTCGAAAAGATGATGTTGGTGTTCGCCTTGGTCCAGCCGGAGCCGAAGACGTCGAGAATATCGTTCTCCGCGTTGCCCGGATCCTCTGAACCATCGACGATATCGCCTGCGGTCAGCCCAAGGAAGCGGTCGCTGCCAAGACCGCCGGTCATCGTGTCGTTGCCGGCGCCACCGATCAGCGTGTCGTTGCCGTCACCGCCCAGAAGCGAATCGTTGCCGTCGCCGCCGTCGATCGTGTCGTTGCCGATGCCGCCGAGGATGGTGTCGTTGAACGCGCCCGTGCCGCCGAAGAGCGAATCGTTGCCCTCGCCGCCGTCGATGCTGTCCGCGCCGGTGCCACCGTCGACAAAGTCGTTGCCGAGGCCGGAGAGAACCGTGTCGTTTCCGGCGCCGGCCTGAACGACATCGTCCTGCCAGGCCGTGGCGGAGCTCGAAGTGCCGTCTCCATTGTCGATCCGGTCCGAGCCGTTTGCGATCGGCTCGACATAGGAGGCGTTGATCAGGTCGTTGCCGGAGGTTCCGTCGACAATCCCGTTGTCCCACCCGGTTACTTCACGGTCGGCCCCAAGGTTGGTGTTGGACGCGCTGTTCACGCTCTCCAGCGTGAGCGAGACGATCGGCTTCGCCGCGTAGGCGGTGCTGTCCGTATTCGGTGCGATTTCCGGTGCCAGGAAGAGTTCGCCCGTCGTCGATTGAACGACGACGGCCGTGACGGTGGCGGTTGTGCCGTCGGCATAGGTGATCGTCGCGTTGTAGACGGTCAGGCCGTCATAGACGAACGTCTGTGTCCCGCTGCCGATATTCGTCGTGAACTGATCGTTCGATGCGTTGTTGTTGGTATCGAGCGCCCCGGCGGTGCCGCCGTTGTTGATCGTGGTCGTCGACGTGATGTGGGTGTAGAGCGGATTTATTCCGGTGCCGTAGGTCTGGCCGACCAGCAGCGCGGCGTTCTCCATGTTGGAGTTGCCCTCGGTCGGGTCGATCCGAACCGTGGTCGTGCCGAGATAGATCCAGTTGAATGTCGTCGCCATCCGCTACCCCCACATTCCATGGACGCAGACGGGCTCATGACGATGAAGACCGGTCTGGTCGGGGAACCCCAGCTCGCGCGCGGGAAGAACCGTCATTTTCACACTCATGTTGTCCGGTACGCCGGACGTTACGCTTGCACTCGATAACGCCGCATCTTTCGCACGCCATTTGGGCAGAATGAAGGCACGATCATCGACCCAGGCGCGAGCGGCACGGGAAATCGGCGGAGTTTGGCGCGGCGGCAACACCTTCGCGCAGTCATCCGCCGACGAAGGCCGGCCCGGTGCGCCCTCAGCCCTCCATCGCCTCCAGCTCGTCGATCATCCCGGCGATCATCGAAAGCCCCTTGTCCCAGAATTTCGGATCGCTGGCATCGAGCCCGAAGGGCGCCAGAAGCTCCTTGTGGTGTTTCGACCCGCCGGCCCTCAGCATCTCGAAATACTTCTCCTCGAAACCCGGCAGCCCCTCCTCGTAGGCGGCATAGAGCGCGTTCACCAGCCCGTCGCCGAAGGCATAGGCAT
>WOZM01000155.1 GCA_011620265.1 Paracoccaceae bacterium | reverse complement strand
TCCTCGTAGGCGGCATAGAGCGCGTTCACCAGCCCGTCGCCGAAGGCATAGGCATAGACGTAGAAGGGCGAGTGGACGAAATGCGGGATGTAGGACCAGAAGGTCTCGTACCCGTCCATGAATTCGAACACGTCCCCAAGGCTTTCGCCCTGGATGCTCATCCAGAGCGTGTTGATGTCCTCGGGCGTCAGCTCGCCCGTCCGCCGCGCGGCGTGAAGCTTGCATTCGAAGTCGTAGAATGCGATCTGGCGGACGACCGTGTTGATCATGTCCTCGACCTTGCCGGCCAGCAGCGTCTTGCGTTCGGCGGGGGTCTTCGCCTCTGCCAGAAGTTTGCGGAAGGTCAGCATCTCGCCGAAGACGCTCGCGGTCTCGGCCAGCGTCAGCGGCGTCGAGGCCAGCATCTCGCCCTGCGGTGCCGCCAGCACCTGGTGGACGCCGTGACCAAGCTCATGCGCCAGCGTCATCACGTCGCGCGGCTTGCCGAGGTAGTTCAGGAGCACGTAAGGATGCACCTCGGTCACGGTCGGATGGGCGAAGGCGCCGGGCGCCTTGCCGGGCTTCACGCCGGCGTCGATCCAGCCCTTGTCGAAAAAGGGTTCTGCGATCTTCGCCATCTCGGGCGCGAAATCGGCATAGGCCGACATCACCATCTCGCGCGCCTCGTCCCAGCCGACGGTCTTCTTCTCCTCGATCGGCAGCGGGGCGTTGCGGTCCCAGACCTGGAGCTTCTCCAGCCCCATCCACTTCGCCTTCAGCCGGTAATAGCGGTGCGAGAGCTTGGGGTAAGCGGCGACGACGGCGTTCCGCAGCGCCTCGACCACCTCCGGCTCGACATGGTTCGAGAGATGCCGCGCGGTCTGCGGGGTCGGCATCTTGCGCCAGCGGTCCTCGATCTCCTTTTCCTTCGCGAGCGTGTTGTGGACGCGGGCGAAGAGCTTGACGTTCTCGCCGAAGACCCGCGCGAGGGCGCGCGCGCCGGCCTCTCGCCGGTCGCGCTCGGGCTCGGAGAGAAGGTTCAGCGTGGCCTCGAGGCTCATCGGCTCGTCCTCGCCCGCGACGGTGAAGCCGAGGCCCGCCATCGTCTCGTCGAAGAGCTTGTTCCAGGCCGAGGCGCCGACGACCGAGCTGTCGTGGAGGAATTTCTCCAGCTCGTCCGAAAGCTGGTAGGGCCGCATCGCCCGCATCCGGTCGAAGACCGGCTTGTAGCGGGCGATATCGGCATTGGCGGCAAAGAGCGCCTCGTAGGCTGCATCCTCGATGCGGTTGAATTCCAGAGAGAAAAACACCAGAGGCGTGGTGAAGTCGGTGACCTTGTCCTGGCAGTCCGACATGAACTTCGCGCGGCTCGCATCGACGGTGTTCTGGTAGTAGCGCAGGCCCGCATAGGACATGATCCGCCCGGCCACCGCCTCGATCCGCTCATAGCGGCGGATGCAGTCGAGCATTCCGCCCGCGTCGAGGCCGGCCAGCTTGCCCTCGTAGTCGGCCGCGAACCCGGCGCAGGCCTTTTCCAGCCAGCCCATGTCGCGCGCCACTTCCGGCGCGTCGGGGCCGGTATAGAGGTCGCCCAGATCCCATTCCGGCAGATCGCCGAGCCCGCCTCCGGCTGTCGCGTTGGCGTCGTGAACGGGGCGGGGCGTGGTGATGGTCATGGCGTCCTCTTTCCTGCTGCGCCCCAGACATAAGACCGCGGCCCCGTGCTCCGCAAGGCCGGGCGGGCAGTGCCCTTGCGCCCAACGAACGGGCATCCGCCGCTTTTTCCGCCAACTTTCCGACGGTTGCGCGGGTCAATTGCAATGTGTGGCTTTCCCGCAGGCTGCGGCATGCGTAACAATTGGCCAAACGCCCGCGGAATCGCCGGGCCGGACGGGATGCTGGATGACGGTAAGCTATTTCAACGAGATGTATGACGGCGGCGCGGTGCGCGATCTCTATGCAGCGCTCGAAGGCTGGACCCGGTCGATGCCCGCCGAGCTTCGGCAGATGAAACAGGCGGAAGCCGAGGACCTCTTCCGCCGCATCGGCATCACCTTCGCGGTCTATGGCGAAGGCGGCGACCCGGACCGGCTGATTCCGTTCGACATGCTGCCGCGGGTCTTCTCGCAGACCGAATGGCGCCGGCTCGAACGCGGCATCAAGCAGCGGGCGCGGGCGCTCAACGCCTTTCTCGTCGATGTCTACGGGCGCGGCGAGATCATCCGCGCCGGCCGCATCCCGGCGCATCTCGTCTACGGCAACGAGGCCTACGAGAAGGCGGTGACGGGTTTCATGCCGCCGAAGGGCGTCTATTCCCATGTCGTCGGCATCGACCTCGTCCGCACCGGGCCCGAGGACTTCTTCGTGCTCGAGGACAATTGCCGCACGCCCTCGGGCGTCAGCTACATGCTGGAAAACCGCGAGATCATGATGCGGATGTTCCCGGCCCTCTTCCGCGAGAACCGCATCGAGCCGGTCGAGGCCTATCCGGAACTGCTGCGCCGCACACTTGCGTCGGTCGCGCCGGCCAGGTGCGACGGCGAGCCGACGGTCGTGATCCTGACGCCGGGCCATTTCAACTCGGCCTATTACGAGCATTCCTTCCTCGCCGACCTCATGGGGGTCGAACTCGTTGAGGGGCCGGACCTCTTCGTCGAAAGCGGGCTCGTCTGGATGCGCACCACCGAGGGGCCGAAGCGGGTGGACGTGATCTACCGGCGCATCGACGACGCCTTCCTCGATCCCCTGTGCTTCCGGCCCGAATCGATGCTCGGCGTGCCGGGGCTGATGGATGTCTATCGCGCGGGCGGGGTGGCGATCTGCTCCGCCCCCGGCGCCGGCGTCGCCGACGACAAGGCGGTCTATACCTACGTGCCCGAGATGATCCGCTTCTATCTCGGCGAGGAGCCGATCCTGCAGAACGTGCCGACCTGGCAATGCGCCAGGCCCGACGATCGCGGCCATGTCCTCGACAATCTCGGGGATCTGGTGGTGAAGGAGGTGCATGGCTCGGGCGGCTACGGCATGCTCGTCGGGCCGAAATCGACCAAGGCGCAGATCGCGGCCTTCGCCGACCAGATCCGGGAAAATCCCGGCAACTACATCGCCCAGCCGACGCTGGCGCTGTCGACCTGCCCCTCCTTCGTGGCCGAAGGGGTGGCGCCGCGGCATGTCGACCTGCGCCCCTACTGCCTTGTCGGCGAGAAGATCGAACTGGTGCCGGGCGGGCTCACCCGCGTCGCGCTGACCGAGGGATCGCTCGTCGTCAACTCATCGCAAGGCGGCGGCGTCAAGGACACCTGGGTGCTGGCGGAGTGACGGGATGCTGAGCCGGACCGCCGACAACCTCTTCTGGATCGGCCGCTACATGGAGCGGGCGGAGACCTCGGCGCGGCTTCTCGAAGTCGGGGCGCGGATCGCGCTCCTGCCCTCGACCGGGCATGGCTACCGCAACGAATGGGATTCGCTCCTCCAGGCGTCCGGCACGGCGGCGGGGTTCGCGAAGAAATACGGCGACCCGGTGCAGCGCAACATCGAAAGCTACCTCTTCTTCGACCGCGACAACCCGTCCTCGGTCGCCTCCTGCCTCGAGCGCGCCCGCGAAAACGGCCGGATCGTCCGAACCGCGCTGACCGCCCAGGTTTGGGATGCGCTCAACACCGCCTTCCAGCAACTGCGCCAGCTTGAGCGGGAAGAGCGCAGCACAGTCGAGACCGGGCGGCTGACGGAATGGACGATGCGCCATGCCGCGCAGGTCCGGGGCGCCATCGACACGACGCTTCTGCGCAACGACGGCTACGATTTCCTCGGTCTCGGCTACCGGCTGGAGCGCGCCGACAACACCGCGCGGCTCATCGACGTGAAATACTATGTCCTGCTGCCGCGCGCCGATTATGTCGGGACCGGGCTCGACAGCTACCAGTGGACGACGCTTCTCAGGGCGCTTTCCGCCCACCGCGCCTTCCACTGGGCCTACGGTGGAGAGATCACCCCGGCCAAGGTGGCGCATTTCCTGATCTTCAACCGGCAATGCCCGCGCTCGCTCCTCACCTCGATCGCCGGCGCGGCGGCGCATCTCGACCACCTCGCCACCGCCTACGAGCGCGTCACGCCGGCGCAGGACGCCGCCGAGAGCTTGCGCGACGAGGTGGCGGGGCTGACGGTGGAACAGGTCTTCGACGAGGGCATGCACGAGTTCCTCACCCGCTTCATCCGCCAGATCGACCGCATCGGCGCCGTCGTGCACGAGACCTACCTGAGCGGAGAGACACGATGAAACTCAGCGTCTCGCACCACACGACCTACCGCTACGACTCGCCGATCCGGGTGGCGGTGCAAAGCCTCAGGATCACCCCCTCGGTCTTCGACGGGCAGAGCATCCTCGACTGGGAGATCGCCGTCGAAGGCGGCCAGAAGGGGGCGGGCTTCCGCGACGGGGCCGGGGACTGGATCGAAAGCTGGTCGCTGCGGGGGCCGGCCGATCATGTCACCGTGACCGTCAACGGCACGGTCGAGACGACGGACCTCTCGGGCCTCCTGCGCGGCCACCGCGAAGCGGTCAACCCCGGCGTCTACCTTCGCGACACACCCGCGACGCGGGCCGACGCGGCGCTGAGCGCGCTTGCCCGCGCGGTCGAGGCGACCGAGCCCCTCGCGCGCGCCCATGCGCTCTCGGCCGCGGTGGCCGATGCCATCGCCTACCGCCCCGGCGCCACCGAGGCGCATACGACGGCGGCCGAGGCGCTGGCGCTCGGCGAAGGCGTCTGCCAGGACCACGCCCACGCGCTGATCGGCGCGGCGAGGGTGCTCGGCCTGCCGGCGCGCTATGCCTCGGGCTATCTCTTCGCCAGCGAGGACGGCAGCCCGCACGAGGCCGCCCATGCCTGGGCCGAGATCCGGATCGAGGGGCTCGGCTGGGTCGGTTTCGACCCCGCCAACCGCTGCTGCCCCGACGACCGCTACGTGCGCGTGGGATCGGGCTACGATGCCCATGACGCGGCGCCGATCCGCGGCATCGCCCGTGGCCTCGGGGTCGAGAGGCTCGAAGTCACTGTTGCGGTCCAGCAGGCGCAGCAATAGTGTCGCGCCGCGCGAGCGGATCGGGGACCGGAAGATGACATACTGCGTCGGGCTTTTTCTGAACGACGGCATCGTGCTCCTGTCGGACACGCGCACCAATGCCGGACTCGACAATATCGCGGTCTATCGCAAGATGTTCATGTTCGAGGAGCCGGGCGAGCGGGTGATCGCGATCGTC
>WOZM01000089.1 GCA_011620265.1 Paracoccaceae bacterium | reverse complement strand
GCGGTTGCAGCACCTTTTGCAGCACGAAGGCCGGCAGGCCCGCGCCATAGACGGCCAGCGCCAGCGCCGTCGGCGCGGTGTCCGCGCCGGTGAAGGCGCCGCGTTCGTAGAGGACCGAGATCACCGGGATCGGGATGACGCAGAGCGCCACGGCCGCCGGCACCGTCAGAAAGAGCGCGAATTCCGTCGCCCGGCTCAGCGCATAGCGGCTGCCGAAGGTGTCGGCGGCCTTCAGCCGGCGCGAGAGGTCGGGCAGCAGCACGATCCCGATGGCGATGCCGACGACGCCGAGCGGCAACTGATAGAGCCGGTCGGCATAGCTCAGCCAGGCGATGGCGCCGTCGAAGAAACTGCCGACCTGGCGGCCGACGAGAAGGTTGATCTGCACCACCCCGCCGGCGAGCACTGCGGGCGCGGCGATGGTGAGGAGCCGCCGCAGGTCGGGCGTCATCCGCGGCCGCTTCAGCCGCAGGGGAAAGCCCATCCGCGCCGCCGCGATCCAGACGAGCGCGAGCTGCGCGAGCCCGGTGACGGGCGTCGCCCAGGCCATCGTCAGCCCCATGTCCCAGCCGGCGAAGTCCGCCATCACCATCGCCGCGATGAAGATGAGGTTGAGAAGCACCGGCGCGCCCGCCGCCGCGATGAACCGCCCGCCGGCGTTCAGAAGCCCGGACAGCAGCGCCGTCAGCGAGATGAAGAGGATGTAGGGAAAGCAGATGCGCCCGTATTCGACCGCGAGCGGCAGGCGCTCGTCGCCGGCGAAGCCCCCCGCCATGGCGAGCACCAGCCAGGGCATCGCCACCATGGCCACGACGGAGACGAGCAGGACGACGAAGGCGAGGCCGGCGAAGGCGTCCTCGGCAAACCCCCTCGGATCCTCGTCGGCTTCGAGCTTCTTGGAAAAGAGCGGCACGAAGGCGGTGTTGAACGCGCCCTCGGCGAAGAAGCGGCGGAACATGTTGGGCAGCGTGAAGGCGACGAGGAAGGCCTCGGCCACCGGCCCGGTGCCGAGATAGGCGGCGATGAGCACGTCGCGGGCAAAGCCCGCGATGCGGCTGAGAAGCGTCCAGGCCCCGACCGTCAGGAAGCCGCGTATCAGCCGGATCGGTTTCATGCGCTCCGCGCCCGCTCCGCGCCTTCCTTGATCGCCTGGCGCAGCTTCCTCTCGAGGCTTTCCTGCTTCGATTTCGTGTGCAGCTTCAGCCCGAACATGTCCTTGACGTAGAACGTGTCCACCACTTGCGCGCCGAAGGTCGCGATCACCGCGCTCGCGATATAGATGTTGTTCGCCGCCAGCGTCCGGGTGAGGTCATAGAGAAGGCCGGGCCGGTCGCGGGTGTCGACCTCGACGATCGTGTAGATCTCGGAGCCCTCGTTGTCGAAGGTGACATGGGTCGGGAACTGGAACTGGCGCTCGCGCTTCTTGATCTTGTCGCGATCCTTCATGGCGTCGCGGGTCACGACCTCGCCCTTCAGGGTCTTTTCGATCATCGCGCGGAGGCGCGGCAGGCGGGCGGTCTCGTAGGGATGGCCCTCGCTGTCCTGCACCCAGAAGACCGCCGTCGCATAGCCGTCCTTCGACGTATAGGTCCGCGCATCGACGACATTCGCGCCGACGAGCGCGAGCGCGCCGGCGAGGCGCGAGAAGATGCCGGGATGGTCGGCGAGCACGAAGCAGGCCCGTGTCGCGTCGTGGTCGGGATCGGGCTTGATGTCGACGCGGATCGCGTCGTCGGGAATGTCGCGCAGAAGCTCGGCGAAGACCTTGTGGGTCTCGGTCGAAAGGCCCTGCCAGTAGGGGTCGTAATGCCGTGCCGTCTCGCGCCGGATTTCCTTCGGATCCCAGTCGGCCAGCGCCTCGCGGAGCGCGCGCTTGGCCTCGTCCTGGCGCTTGGCGCGGTTGACGTTCTCTAGCCCGGCCTCGAGCGCCTCCGCCGTCTCGGAGTGGAGGCGCCGAAGCAACATCGCCTTCCAGTTGTTCCAGGTATTCGGCCCGACGCCGCGAATGTCGCAGACCGTGAGAACCGTCAGGAGGTCGAGCCGCTTGCGCGTCCTCACCACCTTGGCGAAGTCGCGCACCGTGCGCGGGTCGGACAGGTCGCGCTTCTGCGCCATGTCCGACATGAAGAGGTGATAGCGCACCAGCCATTCCACCGTCTCGCATTCCTCGGCGTTGAGCCCGAGCCGGGGGGCGACCTTGCGGGCAATGCGGGCGCCGAGGATGGAGTGATCCTCGCTCCGCCCCTTGCCGATGTCGTGGAGCAGCAGCGCCACATAGAGCACCCGCCGGTTCACGCCCGCGTCGAGGATCGAGGACGACAGCGGCAACTCCTCGATCAACTCGTGCCGCTCGATCTGGGCAAGGGTGGAGATGGTCTGGATCGTGTGCTCGTCCACCGTGTAGTGGTGGTAGACGTTGAACTGCATCATCGCGACGATCGGTTCGAATTCCGGGATGAAGGCCGAGAGCACCCCGAGCTCGTTCATCCGCCTGAGCGCGCGTTCCGGGTTGCCGTGCTTCAGCATGAGGTCGAGAAAGATCCGCGTCGCCTCGCGGTCCTCGCGCATCTCGTCGTCGATCATGTCGAGATTGGCGGCGACGACCCGCATCGCGTCGGGATGGATGAGGTAGCCGGTCCTCAGCGCCTCCTCGAAGATCCTCAGGAGGTTGAGCTTGTCCGTGAGGAAGGCCTTGGCGTCGGTGATGTTGATCCGGCCGTTGTCGATCCGGTAGCCTTCGTGCATCTTCTTGCGGCGGCGGAGGAGCCCGACCAGCATCGGCTCGCGCTTGGCGTGACGCGCCTCGAGCGCGGTGAGAAAGACCCGCGTCAGCTCTCCGACATGGGTGGCATGGCGGAAATAGTCCTGCATGAAGTGCTCGACGGCGCGGCGTCCGCCCGCGTCGGTATAGCCCATGCGGCCCGCCACCTCGACCTGAATGTCGAAGGTGAGCTGGTCGTTGGCGCGGCCGGTGATCAGGTGGAGGTGGCAGCGCACCGCCCAGAGGAAATCCTCCGCCGCCGCGAAGGTCTGGTATTCCTCGCGCCGGAAGAGGCCCTGATCGACCAGTTCCGCCGCCTGGCGCACACCGTGGATATACTTTCCGATCCAGTAGAGCGTCTGCAGGTCGCGCAAGCCCCCCTTGCCCTCCTTCACGTTCGGCTCGAGCACATAGCGCTGGCCGCCCTGGCGCTTGTGCCGCTCGGCGCGCTCGGTCAGCTTCGCCTCGATGAACTCGGCGCCGGTGCCCTTGAAGAGGTCGTTGATGAGCTTCTTGCGCAAGTCGTCCGCGAGCGGCTCATGACCGGTGAGGAAGCGGCGTTCGAGAAGTGCCGTGCGGATCGTGTAATCCTCGCGCCCGAGGCGCAGGCAGTCCTTCACCGTGCGGCTGGCATGGCCGACCTTCAGGCGCAGGTCCCACAGGATGTAGAGCATCGATTCGATGACACTCTCGGCCCAGGCGGTCATCTTCCAGGGGGTGAGGAACAGAAGGTCCACATCCGAATGCGGCGCCATTTCGGCGCGCCCGTAGCCGCCGACGGCAAGGACGGCGATGCGTTCGCCCTCGGTCGGGTTGGCGAGCGGGTGGAGGACCTCGCTGACCAGGTCGAAGACGATGCGGATCGTCGCGTCCATCAGCGCGGCATAGGCCTGAACCGTGCTGTAGGCGGCGCGGGGATGATCGGCGAGATCCGCGGCGATGAGCGCCAGCACCTCGGCCCGCGCGGAGGAAAGCGCGTCGACGATCAGCGTGCGCTGGGCGCGGGTGTCCTCGGCCTCGGCGAGGCGCGCGCGAAGGCCCGCGCCGAATCCGGCGGCATCGAAGATCGGATGGCCGCCGATGGCGGCCGGAACCGGAGGTCGGGGCGCGACGCTGGTCGCGGGCTCAGAAGCCCGCGCCACCGAAGCTTCTTGGGGCAGGATCAATCACGACCACCTGTGCGTTCTGGATCTGGGCGACGGCGAGGCCGCGTTCGTTGGTGCCGTCGGGGAGGAGCCGGAAGACCCCGTTGACGCCGGCGAAGCCCGAGCCCTGGGTCAGTGCCGCCGCGCTCAGCCCGCCCGCATTGCCGCGCTTGACGAGCGCGCCGATGGCGGCGATGCCGTCATAGGCGAGGCCGGCGATCGGATGCGGGCTTTCGCCGTAGGCGGCCATGAAGCGCGACTGGAACTGGCCCGCGAGGCCGGGATCGGGCAGCGCGAACCAGCCGCCCTGGACGCCGGGCATCGCGAGCGTGGCCGAGGGGATGTCCCAGCGGGTGAGGCCGATGAACTGGGCGTTCTGCGAGCTGACGCCCGCCTCGGGCAGAAGCTGCGCGAGAAGCGGCAGCGCGCCGGCCGAATCGGCGGTGAAGAAGACCGCGTTCGCGCCCGAGCTTCGCACCTGCGCGGCGATGGCCGGGGCGGCGTTGATCACGCCCTGCTGCGAGAATTCGTAGGTCGCGGTGCCGACGATCGTCGCGCCCGAGCGCTGGGCGGCGGCGATGATCGCCCGGCGGCCGAGATCGCCCGCCGCATTCTGGTCGTGGACGACCATGATCCGGCCCTTGCCGGAGCGTACTGCGTAGGACACCAGACGGTTCGCGGTGTTCTGGAAGGTCGGGCCGAGGACGAAGACATTGCCGCCCGCGATGTCGGTGTTGTTGGAGAACGAGAGCACGTTGACGCCCTTGCCCGCGACCGCGACGCCGGCCGCGTTCGCCGCTTCGGCGAAGACCGGTCCGAGGATGATCTTGGCGCCCTCGTCGACGGCCCGCTGCGCCATTGCGGCCGCAGTGCCGGCGTCGGACCCGGCATTGTAGACGCGCAGATCGATCTCGACCCCGTCGAGGTCGGCAATGGCGAGGTCGGCCGCCTGCTTGAGGTTGCGCGCCAGCACCTCGTCGCCCGAATTGCCCGACCCGCCGGGCAGGATCAGCGCCACCTGCACCGGCGCGCCGGCGTCGATGGAGGGGCCGCGGCTCGAGGGCATCGGCTCGCAGGCGGCAAGCGCGAAGGCGGCCGCGACGAGCGCCGCACGCGTCAGAGCCTTGCGGCGGGTCCTCAAAACGGTGAACATGGCACGATCCTCAACTCTGGCGCTTCGGGGCTCGATCTCGGGTCCGGGCTGCGGGGGCGAACAATCGCGGCGAGACTAGGCGTTCCGCCGGGCGAAGTAAACGCAGGAGCAATGGGGGCGGCAATGACCGGCCAAGGACAGGCGCTGGCCCCCGGGCTCTATTTCGTCGCGACGCCGATCGGCGCCGCGCGCGACATCACCTTGCGCGCGCTCGACATCCTCGGCGCGGCAGACGTGATCGCGGCCGAGGATACCCGGACGCTCAGGCATCTGATGGAGATCCACGGGGTGGCCCTCGGCGAAAGGCCGCTCTGGGCCTATCACGACCACAACGGCGAACGGGTGCGGCCGAGGATCCTCGCCGCGCTGGCCGAAGGGAAGTCGGTGGCCTACGCGTCCGAGGCGGGCACGCCGCTGGTGGCCGATCCCGGCTTCCAGCTCGGCCGCGCGGCGATCGCGGCGGGGCATCCGGTCATCGCCGCGCCCGGGCCCTCGGCGGTGCTGGCGGCGCTGACCGTCTCGGGCCTGCCATCCGACCGCTTCCTCTTCGCCGGCTTCCCGCCAAGCTCGGGCGGCCAGCGCCGGCAATGGCTGGCGGACCTCGCGGCGGTTCCGGCGACGCTGATCCTCTACGAATCGCCGAAGCGTCTTCAGGGATTGTTAGGGGATCTGGCGCTAGGCTTCGGCGAGGACCGGAAGGCGGCGATCTGCCGGGAACTGACCAAGCGCTTCGAAGAGGTCACGCGCGGCACATTGGCCGAACTCGCGGCGGCCTATGCGGACCGCACGGTCAAGGGCGAGATCGTCGTCGTCATCGACCGGGCGGCGCCGCGTGCGGCCGACCCGGCCGCTATCGAGGCGGAACTGGGAAAGGCGCTGGAATGCCATTCGACGAAGGATGCGGCGGCACTGGTGGCGGAGGCGCTCGGCCTGCCGCGCCGGCAGGTCTACCAGATCGCGCTGAAACTCGCCGGCGACGGCTGAGGGGGGCGGTGGCCCATCACGGCGGCCGCGTGGCCGAGGAACAGGTCGAGGCGCTCTATCGGCGCGGCGGTCTCGAGATTGCCGCGAGACGCTGGCGCGGGCGCGGCGGGGAGATCGACCTCATCGCGCGCGAGGGCGATCGCGTGGTCTTCATCGAGGTGAAAAGCGCCGCGACCCTCGCCGCCGCCGCCGACCGTCTCTCCGCCCGGCAGATGGCGCGGCTTTGCGCGGCGGCGTCGGAATTCGTCGGCGGCGAACCGGCCGGCCAGGACACCGAGATGCGCTTCGACGTGGCGCTCGTCGACGGGGCGGGCCGCATCGACATCATAGAGAACGCCATCGGCTACTGATCGCGGATTGCATCCCGGACCGGCCTCGGTCATCAATCGGCTTCGGCTGAGGATGAAAGGGCAGGGCGCATGGCACTCAAGGTCGCATTCCAGATGGACCCGATCGAGGGCGTCGACATCGACGCCGATTCGACCTTCCGCATCGCGCTCGACGCAGAGGCACGGGGGCATTCGCTCTTCTACTACACGCCGGGGCGGCTTTCCTACCGCGAGGGCCGGGTGCTGGCGCGCGGCTGGCCGCTGACGGTCCGGCGCGAGAAGGGCAATCACTTCACCCTCGGTGCCGAGACCGAGGTCGATCTCGGCGATTTCGACGTGGTCTGGCTGCGCCAGGACCCACCCTTCGACATGGGTTACATCACCACGACCCATCTTCTCGACATGATCCACCCGAGGACGCTCGTCGTGAACGATCCCTTCTGGGTCAGGAACTATCCCGAGAAGCTCCTGGTCCTGAACTTCCCCGACCTGACCCCGCCGACGCTGATCGCCCGCGACCTCGCCATGATCCGTGCCTTCAAGGCGCATCACGGCGACATCATCCTCAAGCCGCTTTACGGCAATGGCGGCGCCGGGGTCTTCCGGCTCGACCCGAACGACCGCAACCTCGCCTCGCTGCACGAGCTTTTCATCGGCATCAACCGCGAGCCGCTGATCGCGCAGAAATACGTGCCCGCCGTGGTCAGGGGCGACAAGCGCATCATCCTCGTGAACGGCGAGCCGGTGGGGGCCATCAACCGCATCCCGGCCGAGGGCGAGACGCGATCGAACATGCATGTCGGCGGCCGGCCCGAGAAGATCGGCCTGACCGACCGCGACCGCGAGATCTGCGCCGCCATCGGCCCCACCTTGCGCGAGAAGGGCCAGATCTTCGTCGGCATCGACGTGATCGGCGACTGGCTGACCGAGATCAACGTGACCTCGCCCACCGGCATCCAGGAACTGGAGCGCTTCGACGGCACCAACGCCGCGGCAAAGATCTGGGAGGCGATCGAGGCGAAACGCACCTGAACGCCACCCGATCCTCGACACTCAACGCCCCGCCTGAACGCTCAGCCGGAAGCTGACCGCCTCGGCGACATGCGGCTTGCGCACCTCCGCCGCGCCGTCGAGGTCGGCGATGGTGCGCGCCACCCTGAGCACCCGGTGATAGCCGCGCGCCGAGAGGCCGAAGCGTTCGGCGACCTTGGCGAGCAGGTCGCGGCCCTCGGCATCCGGGCTCGCCACCTCTTCCAGAAGCCGGCCTTCGGCATCGGCATTGACCCGCGCCTCCGGGTGGTCGGCGAAGCGCGCGGTCTGGATGTCGCGGGCCGAGGCGACGCGGTCGGCGACGGTGGCCGACGCTTCGCCCGCATCGGGCAGGTCGAGGTCGGTATAGGCCACGGGCGGCACCTCGACGCGCAGGTCGATCCGGTCCATCAGCGGGCCGGAGATGCGGCCGAGGTAGTCCTCGCCGCATTGCGGCACGCGGGCGCAGGACCGCGCGGGATCGGTGAGGTAGCCGCATTTGCAGGGATTGGCGGCGGCGACGAGGAGAAACCGGCAGGGATAGCGGATATGGGCGTTGGCGCGGGCGACGACGACCTCGCCGGTCTCGATCGGCTGGCGCAGGGTCTCCAGCACGGCGCGGGGAAACTCGGGGAATTCGTCGAGGAAGAGGACGCCGTTATGGGCCAGGCTGATCTCGCCCGGCCTGGCGCCGCGTCCGCCGCCGACGATGGCCGCCATCGATGCCGTATGGTGGGGTTCGCGGAAGGGGCGCGTGCGGCTGATCCCGCCTTCGTCGAGAAGTCCCGAGAGCGAGTGGATCATCGAGGTCTCCAGCGCCTCGACCGCCGACAAGGGCGGCAGGATGCCCGGCATCCGGGCCGCAAGCATCGACTTGCCGGAGCCGGGCGTGCCGACCATCAGAAGGTGATGCCGCCCCGCCGCCGCAATCTCCAGCGCCCGTTTCGCCCGTTCCTGGCCCTTGACGTCGCGCAGGTCGCGCGCCGCCGGATCGCGCCGGACCTCGCCGGGGACTGCCGGGGTGATCGGCGACTGGCCGGTATAGTGGCGGAGAACGTCGGCGAGCGTCGCCGCCGCGATCACCGGCACCGCGCCGACCCAGGCCGCCTCCGGCCCGCAGGCCTTGGGGCAGAGGAGCGTCCGCTCCTCCTCCGCCGCCGCCATCGCGGCCGGCAGGGCGCCGATCACCGGCACCAGCCGCCCGTCCAGCGACAACTCGCCCAGGGATACGGTCGCCTCCACCTCCTCGCGCGGCAGGATGTCGATGGCGGCGAGAAGCGCGAGCGCGATCGGCAGGTCGAAATGCGAGCCTTCCTTCGGCAGGTCGGCGGGCGAGAGGTTCACGGTGATCCGTTTCGAAGGCAGCGCGATCGACATCGCCGTCAGCGCCGCGCGGACACGGTCGCGCGCTTCGGAGACCGCCTTGTCGGGCAGGCCCACGACCGAAAAGGCCGGCATCCCCGCCGAGACGGCGCATTGCACCTCGACGATCCGCGCCTCCACCCCTTCGAAGGCCACCGTATAGGTGCGCGCCACCATGAGCCGTCCCCTTTGGATTTGGTTAACGGCTAGCAGAGGCAGGGTTTAAGAATGGTTAACGCGTCACCATCGACATGAAGGCGGGCCAGGCTTCGGGGTCGGCCAGTGTCTTGTCGCGGCAGAAGGCATTGCAGAAGCCCCAGACCCTGCCGTCGAGCGAAAGGAAATCCGTCACCGGATCGCCGGAACACGGGCAGGCGGTGTTTTCGGAGGGGCCGTCGGCGATCTTGGCTGCTAGCGGTGCCGGCCCCGGCCAGGGGCGCTCGGCATGGGGTTTGCGGTAATACGCCTGCTCGTAATGCTGGGCCCAGCCCGTCGCCCGCCAGCGCCGGAAGGCCGGATCGGCGAGATGGGCCGCGACATAGGCGGCGCCCGCCCCGGAAACCGGAAGATTGTAGGCGGCGATCCGCGCCGCGACCGGGGCGAAGAACGCGTCCGCCGCCGAATAGGCGCCGAAGAGCCAGGGCGTCCCGATGCCGAACCTCCCCCGCGCCCCGGTCCAGAGCGCCTCGATCCGGGCGAGGTCGGCGAGAACCTCGGGCCGGGGCGCGCTGTCGACATAGGCCTTGGCGAGGGTCATCGGGCAATCGCCGCGCAGATCCGCAAAGCCCGCATGCATCTCGGCGGCAAGCCAGCGCGCAAGCGCCCGCGCCTCGGCGCCCTGCGGCCAGTGGCCCGCGTCGGGGTGACGCTCGGCCAGGGTTTCGGCCATCGCCAGCGTCTCGCCGACGATCCAGCCTTCGGGAACCCGCATCGCCGGGACGAGCCGCGCGGGCGCGAACTCGGCGAGGAGCCGGTCGAAACCGGGGGTGTAGAGCACGCCGGTATGGACCTTCACCGGGATCTCGAATTTCTCGAAGAGAAGCCAGCCGCGCAGGGACCAGCTGGAATAGGTGCGGTCGCCGATGGCGAGGTGATAGGTCATCGAGGCCTCCGTCTTGCCGGCAGGCTAGTGCTGGCCGTGCCCTCGCGCACGTTCATATTCGTGGTCCCGGTCATCACCGGGCGTGATGACCCCGCCGCTTGTCATCGGGGCGGGGGGGGCCTAATCCTTGGGCAGGGAACCGGAGAAGTCGCCATGCTGTCGGGCAAACGCATCCTTCTGATCATCGGCGGCGGCATCGCGGCCTACAAGGCGCTGGACCTGATCCGGCGGCTGAGGGAGCGCGGAGCGTCGGTGACGCCGGTCCTGACGAAAGCGGGCGAGGAATTCGTGACGCCCTTGTCGGTGGCGGCACTCGCGGGCGAGAAATGCTACCGGCATCTCTTCGACCTGACCGACGAGGCGGAGATGGGGCATATCGAGCTTTCCCGCGCCGCCGATCTGGTCGTCGTGGCGCCGGCGACGGCGGACCTGATGGCGAAGATGGCGGGGGGACATGCGGACGATCTGGCGTCCACGCTCTTGATGGCGACCGACAAGCGTGTGCTGATCGCGCCGGCGATGAATGTGCGGATGTGGCTGCATCGCGCGACGCAGAGGAATATCGCGACGCTCCGCGCCGACGATGTCCGCTTCGTCGGCCCGAACGAGGGCGACATGGCCTGCGGCGAATACGGGCCGGGGCGGATGGCGGAACCCTTGGAGATCGTCGCCGCCGTCGAGGCGGCGCTCGGCGACGGACCGATGGCGGGGCGGCATGTGATCGTGACCTCGGGCCCGACGCATGAACCGATCGACCCGGTGCGCTACATCGCCAACCGCTCCTCGGGCGCGCAGGGCACGGCGCTGGCGCGCGCCTTGCGCGATCTCGGCGCGCGGGTGACCTTCGTCACCGGGCCCGCGACGGTGCCGCCGCCGGGGGGCGTGGACCTCGTGCGGGTCGAGACGGCGGTCGAGATGCTGGAGGCGGTGAAGGCGGCGCTGCCGGCCGACGCCGCGGTCTTCGCCGCCGCCGTCGCCGACTGGCGGGTGACGCATGCGAGCGCGTCGAAGCTGAAGAAGGACGGGTCGGGCAAGGCGCCGGCGCTGGATTTCGCCGAGAACCCGGATATCCTCGCGACCGTCGCGCAGATGAAGACGGGGCGGCCGAAGCTCGTCGTCGGCTTCGCCGCCGAGACCGACGATGTCGTCGCCCATGCGAGGGCGAAGCGGGCGCGGAAGCACTGCGACTGGATCGTCGCCAACGACGTCCGTCCGGCGACCGGGATCATGGGGGGCACCGAGAACGCGGTGACGCTGATCACGGACGAGGGTGCCGAGGAATGGCCGCGCCTGCCGAAGGACGAGGTGGCGCGGCGGCTGGCGGCCGCGATTGCCGGGGCGTTGGGCTAGGCGGCAAGCGCGGATGCCTCCGGCGGGGATATTTGCGGCAAGATGAAGGGGCAGGGGATGGGGCCTGTGATCGCAGTTCTGCGCGAGGAGTGGGCCGATCCGTCGGTGCCCTTGCCGTCCTATGAGACGGCGGGGGCCGCGGGCGCCGATATTCGCGCGAACCTGCCCGCGGCGGAGCGGGCGGCGGGATTCGTTTTGCGGCCGATGGAGCGGCGGGTCGTGCCGACGGGGTTGCGGGTGGCGATTCCCGACGGGTTCGAGGCACAGATCCGGCCGCGCTCGGGGCTGGCGCTGAAGCACGGGATATCGCTGCCGAACACGCCGGGCACGATCGACAGCGACTATCGCGGCCCGCTCGGGGTGCTCCTGATCAATCTCGGGGCGGAGGCCTTCGTGATCGGGCATGGCGAGCGGATCGCGCAGATGATCGTGGCGCCGGTGGTGCGGGCGGTCTTTGCCGAGGCCGGGGCGTTGGGCGCGACCGCGCGGGGCGCGGGCGGCTTCGGTTCGACGGGGCGGGGATGACGGTTTTACTGATCGCTCTGGCCCTTGTCGCTCTCGGCATCGTATTGCGGCTGCCGGGGCGGGTGATGGCGATCATGCTCGCGACCCTCTGGGCCGGGGCGCTTCTGGCGCATCTCACGCTGCCGGAGGGTCATGCGCTGCTGCGCGCGCTTGGCGGCGATGCGCGGGCCTGGGGCGTGCTCGGGATCGTTGTGGCGCTGGTGCTGGCCTACCGGGCCGGGCTCGGCCGGCTGAAGGCGCGGGCAGCGGTGCCGGAAGCCGCGCCCGCCGGGGGGTTATCCGAGGCGGAGCTCGACCGCTATGCCCGCCATATCGTCTTGCGCGAGGTCGGCGGCATGGGCCAGCGACGTCTGAAGGAGGCGAAGGTTCTGGTCGTGGGGGCGGGGGGGCTCGGCTCGCCGGCGCTGCTCTACCTCGCGGCGGCGG
Organism: Paracoccaceae bacterium; assembly: GCA_011620265.1. Lineage (GTDB taxonomy): Bacteria > Pseudomonadota > Alphaproteobacteria > Rhodobacterales > Rhodobacteraceae > Albidovulum. Next base: position 14,391 of record WOZM01000089.1, on the reverse strand, counting down.
GGGTCGGCACGATCGGGGTGATCGACGACGACACGGTGTCGAATTCCAACCTGCAGCGCCAGGTGATCCACACCGATGCGCGGATCGGCATGCCCAAGGTGTTTTCGGCCGAGGTGGCGATGCGGGCGCTCAATCCGCATATCGCGGTGCGGCCCTACAACCGGCGGCTGACCGGGGCCGAGGCGGAGGCGTTGTTCGCCGACTACGACCTGATCCTCGACGGGTCGGACAATTTCGACACCCGCTACATGGTCAACGCGGCGGCGGTGGCGGCGAAAAAGCCCTTGATCTCGGCGGCGATCACCCAGTGGGAGGGACAGATCAGCCTCTACGATCCGGCCCGCGACGCGCCCTGCTATGCCTGCATCTTCCCCGAGCGCCCGGCCGACGGGCTGGCGCCCTCCTGCGCGGTGGCGGGGGTGATGGGCGCGCTGCCCGGCGTCGTCGGCGCGATGATGGCGGTCGAGGCGATCAAGGAGATCACCGGGGCGGGCGAGGGCCTGCGCGGCCGGATGCTGATCTATGACGCGCTTTACGGCGAGAGCCGGCTGATCGGGCTGAAGCGCAGCCCGTCCTGCCCGGTCTGCGGCGGGTAGTCGGCCCTCGGGGGCGTCGAGCCCCCTCGGTCCGGCCTCCGGCGGAGGTATTTTCGAACAGAAGAAGCGGCGGGGTTCTGGTCAGTACCGATCCCAGCGCCTGAAGCGTATCGGGTTTGGTTTGAAATTGCCGATATCGGAATTCGAACCGGAAAAGTACGAATTCCGATTCAATGCAGACCCGAAACGCCTTAGCTTTCGCGGGCAAAGGAGACCATCATGACCAATCCGCTTCTCGCCCCCTGGACGGGCGACTTTTCCCTGCCGCCCTTCGCCGCGATCCGGGACGCCGATTTCGCCCCCGCCTTCGAGGCGGCTCTGGCCGAGGCGCGGGAGAATGTCGCGGCGATCGCCGGGGCGGCGGAGGCGCCGACATTCGCCAACACCATCGAGGCGCTGGAACTGGCCAGGGACGCGCTCGACCGGGTGGCCGGGGTGTTCTACAACCTCGCGGGCGCGGACTCGACGCCCGCGCGCGAGGCGCTGCAGCGCGACCTCGCGCCGAAGATGGCGGCGTTTGCGTCCGAGGTCACGACGCATGCGGGCCTCTTCGCGCGGATCGAGGCGCTCTGGCAAGGGCGGGACGGTCTGCGGCTGACGGCGGAACAGGGCCGGGTGCTGGAGCTTTACCGGCGCATGTTCGTCCGCGCCGGGGCGGCGCTCGACGCGGCGGGGCGCGCGCGCATGGCCGGGGTGACGGCCAGGCTCGCGGTTCTCTCGACCGCCTTCACCCAGAACCTTCTTGCCGACGAACGCGACTGGGCGATGCCCTTGTCGGGGGCCGATCTCGAGGGCCTGCCGGATTTCGTCGTCGCCGGCGCGAAGGCGGCGGCGGAGGAGCGCGGGCAGGAGGGCCATGTCCTGACGCTCAGCCGGTCGCTCGTCGTGCCGTTCCTGCAGTTTTCACCGCGCCGCGACCTGCGCGAGCGGGCCTGCCGGGCCTGGGTGGCGCGCGGCGCCAATGGCGGGGCGACCGACAACCGGGCGCTCGCGGCCGAGATCCTGAAGCTTCGCGAGGAACGGGCGCGGCTTCTCGGCTACGAGAGCTTCGCGGCCTACAAGCTCGAACCCGAGATGGCGAAGACGCCGGGCAATGTGCGCGACCTTCTGATGCGGGTCTGGGCGCCGGCGCGCAGGAAGGCCGAGGCGGATGCCGGGGTGCTGACCGGGATGCTGCAGGCGGAGGGGATCAACGGCGATCTCGAAGCCTGGGACTGGCGCTATTATTCCGAGAAGCGGCGGAAGGCGGAGCATGACCTCGACGAGGCGGAGCTGAAGCCCTATTTCGGCCTCGACGCGATGATCGGGGCGGCGTTCGACTGCGCCGGCCGGCTTTTCCGGCTCGAGTTCCGGCCGCTCGACATGGCGCTTTACCATCCCGATGCAAGGGCGTGGGAGGTGACGCGCGACGGGCGCCATGTCGCCGTCTTCATCGGCGACTATTTCGCCCGCGCCTCGAAGCGTTCCGGCGCCTGGTGTTCGACCTTCCGCGGCCAGAGGAAGCTCGGCGGCGACCAGCGCCCGGTCGTGGTCAATGTCTGCAACTTCGCCAAGCCGGCGAAGGGGGAGCCGGCGCTCTTGTCCTGGGACGATGCGCGCACGCTGTTCCACGAATTCGGCCATGCGCTGCACCAGATGCTCTCGGACCTGACCTACGGGTTCATCTCCGGCACCTCGGTCGCCCGCGATTTCGTGGAGTTGCCGAGCCAGCTGTTCGAACACTGGCTGGACGTGCCGGAGGTGCTCGACAAACATGCCCGCCATGTGAGGACCGGCGCGCCGATGCCGGCGGCGCTCCGCGACCGCCTGCTGGCGGCGGCGACTTACGACCAGGGCTTCGCCACGGTGGAATACGTGGCCTCGGCGCTTGTCGATCTCGCCTTCCACGAGGGCGCGGCGCCCGAGGATCCGATGGCGGTGCAGGAGGCCGTGCTGGCCGGGATCGGCATGCCGCATGCGATCCGGATGCGCCATGCGACGCCGCATTTCGCCCATGTCTTTTCCGGGGATGGCTATTCCTCGGGCTATTACAGCTACATGTGGTCCGAGGTGATGGATGCCGACGCCTTCGGCGCCTTCGATGAGGCGGGCGATCCCTTCGACCCCGAGACCGCCGCCCGGCTCGAACGGCACATCCTCGCCGCCGGCGGGTCGGAGGAGGCGGAGGCGCTCTATACCGCGTTCCGGGGGCGGATGCCGGGGGTCGAGCCGCTCCTGAAGGGAAGGGGACTGGTGGAGCCCGCCTGATCCCGGACCCGTCAACGCCTGTGGCCTCCCGCCCCGCCCGGGCCATTAACGCGCCGTTATGACACGTTAAGGTGGAGTTAACCATGTCTGTCTAGGCTGTGACTGCGTGCTGGCGGGGGCCGGTGTGTCAGGTGTGGACGTGTGACGATGGATAGGACTTCCGGTCCGGTCGGGCCGCTCTGGATCGTGCTGGCGTTCGGGATGCTGGCCGCAGCGCCGGCCGGCGCTGCGACAATTCACCTGATATCCGCCGGCCCGGCCGGCATGGCCGTCGACGCGCTGTCGGTCCGCCTGCCGCCGCGGGCGGCGACGGCGCGGCCCTCCGTGCAGATCTATCGCGGGGCGCTCCTGCGGCAGGCCGCGGGGATCGGCCGGGCGGGCCGCTGCCTCGCGGCCGGCGGCACGACGCTCGCGGCGCTCGGGGCGGGGTCGGGCCTGCGGGCGGCCCTCGGCCAGTGCCTCGTGGCGGCCGGCCCGAGCGCGGCCGCGCTCGCCGACGCCGCTTCGCCGGCCGACCCGGCCGTCACCCGGCGCCGGGCAGACCGGGCGACGGAGGTGGCGCCTGCGCGGGGACGCCGCATCCACATCGCCCTGGTCCTCCCCCTGCCGCCCGCCGCCGAGGACATGCCGGGCGGCATCGCGGCGGGGCTGCCGATCGGTCCGGTCGTGGCGGAGGGCCTCGGCGATCCGGCCTTCGGCGGGCTGCCCCCCGGGCCCGAGATGCCGCCCGCCGCCCCGGTGCCGATACCGGCCTCCGGCTTCGGCCTCATGGCGGCGCTCGGGCTTCTCCTTCGCCGCCGCCGCCGCTCCGTCTGAGCCCCGGTTCCGCGCCCTTCCCTTCGCTCGGGCGCCATGCCAGAGTGCCGGGCATGACTAGCGATTTCCTCATCATCGGCGGCGGCATCGCCGGCATTTCGGCGGCCGCGCGGCTGTCGCATCTGGGCTCCGTGACGCTCCTCGAGGCCGAGGATCACCTCGCCCATCACGCGTCCGGCCGCTCCGCGGCACTCTTCGAGCCGAACTACGGCCTCGCCCCGGTCGTCGCCCTGTCGCTGGCGAGCGAGGAGCATCACCGCCACGCCGATGGCGGTGTCCTCAGCCCGCGCGGCATGCTGCTGGTCGCGGGTGCCGACGAGGCGGAGCTTTTCGCCGCCGACCGCGATGCGCTCGGACTGCACGAGCTTTCGGTGGCCGAGGCGCAGGCGCTGGTGCCGATCCTCGATCCGGCGAAGGTCGCGCACGCCGCCCATGCCGAAAATGCCTGGGACATCGACACCGGCCTCCTGATCCAGAACTTCGCCCGCGAGGCGAAGGCGAAGGGCGGCCGCATCCTGACCCGGGCGCGTGTCACCGGCATTGCCCGCGATGGAGATGTCTGGCGGGCGACGACCGTCGCCGGCGATCACCACGGCCGCCACCTCGTCAACGCCGCCGGCGCCTGGGTCGACGAGGTGGCGGCGATGGCCGGGATCGCGCCCCTCGGCTTCACGCCGCTCCGCCGCTCGATGGCCCGCATCCCGGCGCCGGGCGGCCATGACCCGGCGCGCTGGCCGATCATCATGGGCGCGGGCGAGACCTGGTATGCCAAGCCCGATGCCGGCGCCCTCATCGTGTCGCCGGCCGAGGAGGATCCGAGCCATCCGCATGACGCCTGGGCCGACGACATGGTGCTGGCCGAGGGGATCGCGCGCTACGAGGCGATGGTGACCGAGCCGGTGACCCGGCTCCTCGCCTCCTGGGCGGGGTTGCGGACCTTCGCGCCCGACCGGGTGCTGGTGATCGGGCCGGACCCGGCGGTGCCGTCGTTCTTCTGGCTCGCAGGACAGGGGGGCTACGGCTTCCAGACCGCGCCGGCCGCGAGCCGCCTTGCCGCCGACCTCCTCGGCGGCACCCAGACCGGGCTCGACGCCGCGACCGTCGCGGCCCTTTCGCCGGCGCGCTTCGCGCGACATCCTTTCCCCCGCAAGAAAACGGGAGAGGGCTGATGCGGAGGATCGGGCGCGGACTGGCGATCGTGGCGCTTGCCGCGCTTGCGGCCTGCGGCGGCGGCAGGGTCTCGGGCATCCCGCACCGGTTCAGCGACCTCGACCCCTACGACTGGCGCGGCATCACGCCGGCGCACCACCCGGTCCACGGCGTCGACGTCTCGCGCTGGCAGGGCGGGATCGACTGGCCGCGCGTCGCCGGCTCCGGCGTCGCCTTCGCCTTCATCAAGGCGACCGAGGGCGGCGACGTGGCCGATCCGGCCTTCGGCGCGAACTGGGGCGCGGCGGCGCGGGCGGGCATCGCGCGCGGGGCCTATCACTTCTTCTATCTCTGTCGGCCCGCCGCCGAACAGGCCCGCTGGTTCATCGCCCATGTGCCGCGCGCGGCCGGCGCCCTGCCGCCGGTCCTCGACATCGAATGGAACCACGCCTCGCGCAGTTGCCGGACCCGCCCCGACCCCGCGACGATCCGGGCGGAGATCGCCACCTTCCAGCGCCTCGTCGGCAACCATTTCGGCCAGCGCCCGCTGATCTACACCACCGTCGATTTCTGGCGCGACAACGATCTCGGCCGGCTCCGGGGCGAGGAATTCTGGCTCCGCTCGGTCGCCGGCCACCCGCGCGGCACCTTCCCCGGGCAGAGCTGGAGCTTCTGGCAGTATACCGGCACCGGCGTCGTCCCCGGCATCTCCGGCGCGGCCGACCTCAACGCCTTCGCCGGGACCGAGGCGGACTGGGCCGCCTGGCTCGCCCGCCGCCGGCTCTGACGCCGCGTCATATTCGGAAAGCTGCATGACTTGATGCAAGTCAAGGCCGGCCCGGCCGGGTCCGTGCGATGGCCGGGGGACCCCAGCCCGGAGACCATCATGAGCTATCTCGACCAGATCAACGAAACCCGCGCCGAGCTGCGCGAGCTCTACAAGTCCGTGCCCGCCGCGACCGCCGGATTCTCCGCGCTCTCGAAGGCGGTGAAGGACAACGGGCCGCTCTCGGTCAAGGAAAAGGAATATGTGGCCCTCGGCATGGCGGTGGCGCTGCGCTGCGAGCCGTGCGTCAACTTCCATGTCGAGGCGCTGATGAAGGCCGGCGCCACCCGCGAGGAACTCGGCGATATCCTCGCCATGGCGATCCAGATGGGCGGTGGCCCGACGCTGATGTATTCCGCCGCGGCACTTGCCTGCTGGGACGAACTGGCGGCGGCGAAGTGACCGGCGCGCCGGGTCGGCATGTCCGCGCCGCGATGGACGTGCCCGTCAACGATCTCGACGGCGACGGCCTCCTGACCGTCGAGGATCTCGTCCGGAACTGAGCCCGGATCCCGCGGCCTTCATCTTGCCGGAAATATCCTCGGGGGTCCGGGGGCAGACAGCCCCCGGCCTTGCCGCGGACCTCACCCGTTGACGCGGATGCGCGCGTTCGTCGGATCGAAGGGGCTGTCCTCGACCACCTCGGCATCCCAGAGCTGCCGCAGCATGCGGATCCTGAGCCTGGTGCCGACGACAGCCAGATCCGGCCGCACATAGCCCATGCCGATCTGCTTGCCGAAGGCCACCGAATACCCGCCCGAGGTCAGGCGCCCGACCTTCTCGTCGCCGAGAAGGATCGCCTCCTTGCCCCAGGGATCGGCATCCGCCGGCCCGTCGATCAGAAGCGTCACGCACATCGAGCGGATGCCGGTATCAAGCATCGCCTGCTTGCCCTGGAACGCCTTCGAGAGATCGATGAACCGGTCGAGCCCCGCCTCGGCCGGCGTCGCATCGCGGCCGAGCTCGGTGCCGAAGGCGCGGTAGGATTTCTCCTGACGCAGCCAGTTCTGCGCCCGCGCACCGACGAGCTTCATCCCATGCTTCTTGCCCGCCCCTTCGAGAAGATCGAAGAGGTAATTCTGCATCTCGATCGGGTGATGCAGCTCCCAGCCGAGCTCGCCGGTATAAGCGACGCGGATCGCGTTCACCGGGCACATGCCCAGCTCGATCCTGCGGGCCGAGAGCCAGGGAAAGCGCTTGTTCGACAGCACCGTCGTGGGATCGGCATCCCTGACGACCTCGTTCAGGATATCGCGCGATTTCGGACCGGCGATGGCGAAGACACCCCATTGCGTGGTCACGTCATGGATGTCGATGTAGCCGCCGCCCCTGGCCATGAAATCCTCGGCGGACTTCCTCAGGTAGTCGGCGTCATAGGCGGTCCAGGCGCCCGCGCTCACCAGATAGTAGTCGTTCTCGCCGTTGCGCACGATCGTGTATTCGGTCCGCGTGGTGCCGGTGGGCGTCAGCGCGTAGGTCAGGTTGATCCGGCCCACGGCAGGCAGCTTGTTGCAGGTGAACCAGTCGAGGAAGGCCGTCGCCCCCGGTCCCCGCACGACATGCTTGGTGAAGGCGGTCGCGTCGATCAGGCCGGCGGCCTCGCGCACCGCCTTGGCCTCGTCCACCGCATATTGCCACCAGGCACCACGGCGGAAGCTGCGGCTGTCATGGTCGAAACTCGCGGGCGCATCGACGGGGCCATAATAGTTCGGCCGGTCCCAGCCGTTCACCTGCCCGAACTGCGCGCCGCGCGCCTTCTGGCGGTCATAGGCGGGCGAGGTGCGCAAGGGCCGGCAGGCCTCCCGCTCCTCGTCGGGGTGGTGGAGGATGAAGACGTGGCTATAGCATTCCTCGTTCTTCCGCGCCGCGTATTCGGTCGTCATCCACGAGCCGTAGCGCTTGGGGTCGAGCGAGGCCATGTCGATCTCGGCCTCGCCCTCGACCATCATCTGGGCGAGGTAGCAGCCGGTGCCGCCGGCCGCCGTGATGCCGAAGGAAAAGCCCTCGGCCAGCCACATGTTGCGCAGGCCCGGCGCCGGGCCGACCAGCGGGTTGCCGTCCGGCGTATAGCAGATCGGGCCGTTGAAATCGTCCTTGAGGCCGACGGTCTCCGACGACGGCAGACGGTGGATCATCGACATGTATTCCGCCTCGATCCGCTCCAGATCGAGCGGGAAGAGGTCGGCGCGGAAGCTTTCCGGCACGTCGTAGAGGAAGCGCGCCGGGGCGCCCCGCTCATAGGGGCCGAGGATCCAGCCGCCGCGCTCCTCGCGGACATACCACTTCGCGTCGGCATCGCGCAGCACCGGGTGCTCGGGATTGCCGGCGGCGCGCCAGGCCTGAAGGGCCGGATCGGGCTCGGTCACGATATACTGGTGCTCGACCGGAATCGCCGGGATCCTGATCCCGAGAAGCCGCGCGGTGCGCTGGGCGTGGTTGCCGGTCGCGGTGACGACATGCTCGGCGGTGATCACCACCTGCTCGTCCGAGGGCACGAGGTTGCCGCCCTTCTCGACCATCTTCGTGCAGGTCACCTGCCACTCCGACCCGGTCCAGTGATAGCCGTCGACCTGCCATTTGCGCTCGATCGTGCAGCCATGCTGGCGCGCGCCCTTGGCCATCGCCTGGGTCACGTCGGCGGGGTTGATGTAGCCGTCCTGGGGATGGAAGAGCGCACCTTTCAGGTCGTCGGTCCGCAAGAGCGGCCAGCGCTCCTTCATCTCCTTCGGGGTGAGGAATTCGTGGTAGACCCCCGCCGTCTCGGCCACCGACGAATAAAGCATGTATTCGTCCATCCGCGCGTCGGTCTGCGCCATGCGGAGGTTGCCGACGACGGCGAAGCCGGCGTTGAGCCCCGTCTCCGCCTCCAGCGACTTGTAGAAATCGACCGAGTATTTGTGGATATGGGTCGTGGCGAAGGACATGTTGAAGAGGGGCAGAAGCCCCGCCGCGTGCCAGGTGGAGCCGGAGGTCAGCTCGTCCCGCTCCAGCAGCATCGTGTCCCAGCCGGCCCTGGCCAGATGATAGGCGATCCCGGTTCCGACGGCACCGCCGCCGACGACAAGCGCTTTGACATGGGTCTTCATCGGGCCGACTCCTCGGATCTCTGGCGTTGCACTCTATCTGCCAGAGCCGCGAAAACGCGGAAAGGTCAGCCCGACCTAAACGGGCGGAAAAACGACATGAGCGGCCCCGGGGGGCGGTCAGTCGCCGCCGATGCTGCAGCGCTTGACGCCGCCCGAGACCGTGCAGTTCGATCCGCCGATGCGGTTGACCTTCACTTCGGACGCGGCCGTGCCGGCACCCGCATCGGTCTTGCCGCCGCCGAGCACGCCCGAGATCATGCCCCAAAGCCCGCCGCCTGTGGCCGGGGCGGCGGGCGCATCGGCGAGGATCGCGGTTTCCGCCGGCGCGCCGGCCAGCGCTTGCCATTTCGCGATCCGCGCGTCGAGATCGGCCTTGCCCGTCTCGTAATCCGCTTCGGAGATCGTGCCCATGCGGTGGTTGAGGTCCAGCGCCGCGGCAAGCGCCCGATGCTCGTGCTCGATCGCCTGCAACCGCTGCGCATCGGCCGCCGCCGCCACCTGCGCCCTGGCGAGATCCCGCGTCGCGGCCGGGTCGATCTCGGGCGCGTCGCTGCCGATCCCCGCAACCGGCGCGTCGAGAAGCCGGTTCAGCCGGTCGTAGTCGATGCCCGAAAGCAACGCGAGGATATCGGCCTCCCCGGCCCGCGCCCGGACCGAGATCCGCACCCGCCCGCCGATCTCGGCCGTGAGGACGCGGTAGGCGCGCTCCTCGGCGCCCGTCCCGAACATGCCCAGTTCCTCGCGGTAGGTCACGCCCTTGACGACGGCGAACCCGTCCTTGCCCGACATCGCCTCGATATTGTTCGCGGCGATCTGCATCGCCATCCCGGCGATGCCGCCGCCCCCGTCCGCCGGGGCAAGCCTCAGGCGCAAGGCCACCAGCGCGCCGGGCTTTTCGTAGACATAGACCTCGGTCGCGTCCTTGCGGGCGGTCGCCGCCTTGTCGAGCGCGCTCAGTGCCTTGAGGGTCGGATCCTGCCTGATCTGCTCGGGCAGGAAATCGTCCCTGGCCATGTCGTGGCGCTGGGCAAGGAGCGCCTCCGCGTCGGCGTCCCAATCCCGCCGCGTCCAGCCCTCGGGCGCCTCGGGCAAATGGTCGCGCATGTCCATCGCCAGAAGCGCGCTCCGCGCCTTCGCGACGGCGGTCTCCTGTTGCTGGCTCGCGAACCGGCCCGGGATCGTGCCGACATAGTCGCCGATGCCGAAGGCGCCGGGCGTCTGCCCCGCGACCTTCGCCTGGTTGACATAATCGACCCCGGCGACGGCGACCCCGGCGATCATCACGAAGGCGGAAAGAAAGGCTTTCGACATCGGCCGCGATCCTGCTCGTTGGTTTCGGGCGAGGGATCGCAGGGAAATCGGGCGCGGATTTGGCGGATCGGCGATGATCCCGGCCGATCCGCCGGGAAATGCCGAAAAAGGCTCGACCCGGCCCGCCCGCCTGCCTAAACCTCGGGGGGAAGGCAACCCGGCGAAGGGGGCGACATGGCACGCACGGTCATCATCGAAAGCCACGGCGGACCGGAGGTCCTGAAGATCGCCGACCTGCCTGTCGGCGATCCCGGCCCCGGCGAGGTCCGGATCGCGCAGAAGGCCTGCGGGCTCAACTTCATCGACGTCTACCAGCGTTCGGGCCTTTACAAGCTCGACATGCCCGCGGCCCTCGGGATGGAGGCGGCCGGCATCGTCGAGGCGGTGGGCGCGGGCGTCAAGCATCTCGAACCCGGCGACCGCGTCGCCTATGCCTCGAACCCGCCCGGCGCCTATGCCGAGGCGCGGGTGATGCCGGCGGCGCAGGTCTGCCGGCTCCCCGACGGGATCGGGTACGAGACGGCGGCGGCGGCGATGCTGAAGGGGTTGACGGTGGATTACCTCTTCAACCGCACGACGCCGATCGCGAAGGGCGACTGGGTGCTCTTCCACGCCGCCGCCGGCGGGGTCGGACTGATCGCCTGCCAGTGGGCGCGGTCGGAAGGCATCAGCCTCATCGCCACCGCCGGAACGGACGAAAAGTGCCAGATGGCGCTCGACCACGGCGCCGCCCACGCGATCAACTACCGGCGCGAGGCGTTCGCGCCGAGGGTGCGCGAGATCACCGGGGGACGCGGCGTCGAAGTGGTGATGGATTCGGTCGGCAGGGACACGTTCGACGGCTCGCTCGACGCGCTCCGGCCGCTCGGCATGATGATCTCCTTCGGCGCCGCCTCCGGGCCGGTGCCGCCCCTCGACATAATGACGCTGGCCGCCAAGGGCTCGCTCAAGATCACCCGGCCGACCGTCTTCACCCATATCGCCGATCATTCGACCTGCCAGGAGATGGCCGGGCGGCTGTTTTCCAAGATCCTGTCGGGGGCGGTGAAGATCGATATCGGCCAACGCTTTCCGCTGGACAAGGTTGCCGACGCCCACCGCGCGCTCGAGGCGCGCGAGACGATCGGCTCGACGGTCCTGACGCTCTAGCCGCGCGAGAGAAGCAGCCCGGCCGCGACAAGGGTGACGGCGACGACGCGGCGGAGCGAGACCGGCTGCGCCGGAAGTCCGAACGCGCCGAGGTGATCGAGAACGAGCGCGGCGCCGAGCTGCCCGAGGATGAGCGCCACGAGTGCCGTCAGCACGCCGAGGCCGGAAAGGCCCGCGATCACCGACCAGACGTAGAAGGCGCCGAGAAGCCCGCCGGCGAGCTGCCACCAGGGCACGCCCGATGCCTTCTCGAAGGGCGCGGCGCCCGATGTCGCCAGCGACACCACGATGAGCGCCGCGAAGCCCACTCCGAACGAGACGGCGGCGGCGGCAAGCCCGCTGCCCACCGACCGTCCGAGGGCCGCGTTGATCGGGGCCTGAACGGCGATGGCGACGCCGCCGAGGAATATCAGGATCAGGGCTGGAATCGAACCCGCCGGCATCGGTCTAAAGCATACCCGGAACGACGAGGTCGGGCGGTCGGTGGCCGTCGGCGAAGGTCTTGATGTTGATGATGACCTTCTCGCCCATCTCGGTGCGGCCCTCGACCGTGGCCGAACCCATATGCGGCAGGAGGACGACATTCGGCAGCTCGCGCAGGCGCGGATTGATCTCGGTCCCGTGCTCGTAGACGTCGAGGCCGGCGCCGGAGATCTCGCGCGCGCGGAGCATCCTCGTCAGCGCGTTCTCGTCGATGACCTCGCCGCGCGAGGTGTTGACGATGACGCCCGAAGGCTTCATCAGCTTCAGCCGCCGCGCGTTCATCAGGTGGAAGGTCGAGGGCGTGTGCGGGCAGTTGATCGAGATCACGTCCATCCGGCTCACCATCTGGTCGAGGCTTTCCCAGTAGGTCGCCTCCACCTCCGCCTCCTGCTCGGGGCGGAGCCGCTTGCGGTTGTGGTAGTGGATCTGCATCCCGAAGGCCCGTGCCCGCCGCGCCACCGCCGTGCCGATCCGGCCCATGCCGAGAATGCCCAGACGCCGTCCGCCGACGCGCCCGCCCATGAATGCGGTCGGTGCCCAGCCCCGCCACTGGCCGGACTGCATGACCGCCAGCCCTTCGGGGATGCGGCGGGTGACGGCAAGAATCAGCGCCATCGTCATGTCGGCGGTATCCTCGGTCACCACGCCCGGCGTGTTGGACACCAGAACCCCGCGCTGCCGCGCCGATGACACGTCGATATGATCGACGCCGGCGCCGTAATTGGCGATAAGTTTCAGCTTCTCGCCGGCCTGGGCAAGAAGGTTCGCGTCGACCTGATCGGTGACGCAGGGCACCAGCACATCCGCCCGCCGCATCGCGTCCGAAAGTTCGTCGCGGCTCATTTTCGTGTCGGGATCGCGCAGTTCGACATCGAAGAGTTCCTTCATCCGGGTCTCGACGACCTCGGGCAAGCGTCGCGTGACGACAACACTCAGACGCTGCGATCCCATCCGGTGCTTCTCCTCTCTTCCACAGGCGCGTTCATCTTGGCAAAGTGCAGCGCAACGGGGCAAGTCACAAGCCCCGAAAGACGCCTTCGGGCGCGTGGCAAGTGAAACAGGCGGCATATGGGCAATCGGACGGTCAGGCGGTCCTTTCTCGGGGCGAAACTCACGGCAATCTGCGTGCTGGCGACGCTCGCGACGGCGGCGCAAGGCGATGCCGGCGGCGCCGAGGCCGCGCTCCGGGGGGCCGTGACCAACCTGCCGCTGCCGCGCTTCGTGTCGCTGAAGGCGTCGGAGGGCAATGTCCGGCGCGGCCCGAGCCTCGAGCACCGCATCGACTGGGTCTTCCGCCACCGCGACATGCCGCTTCGCGTCACCGCCGAATTCGGCCACTGGCGCCGGGTCGAGGACAACGAGGGGCAGGGCGGCTGGATCTATTACACCCTTCTTTCCGGGGTGCGCACCGCGATGATCGAGGCCGACGGAACCGCGCTCCGCAGCCGCCCCGATGCCGAGGCGCCGGTCGTGGCCGAGGCCGAGGCCGGGGTGATCGGGCGGCTCGGCGAATGCGTTCCCGACTGGTGCCGGATCAGCGCCGGCGGCGCCAAGGGCTGGGTCGCGAAGGCCGCGCTCTGGGGCGTCGGGAAGGCGGAGATCCGCGAATAGCGCCCCGGGCTGGCCTGCGGCAACGAGAACGGCTATGACCGGGCCCGGTCGGGATGGCGGAGCCAGGGCGATGAACGAACGGACGGGACGTGCGGGGCTGAACCTTTCGGCGGGGATCGCCTCGGTCGTGGTGGCGCTGGTGCTGGTCGGGCTGAAGCTCTGGGCGCTCGGGACGACGGCATCGCTCGCGGTCGCGGCCTCGCTCGCCGACAGCGCGCTCGATCTCATGATGTCGGTGGGCGGGCTGATGGCGATCGTCTACGCGGCGCGGCCGGCGGACGAGGATCACGCCTTCGGCCATACCTCGGTCGAGGATCTGGCGGCGCTGGCGCAATCGGTTTTCATCCTGATTTCCGGCAGCGTGATCGGCTGGTCGGCGGTGCGGCGGCTCCTGGCCGACAATCCGGCGCCGCTGGCCGGGCAGGGCGGCGGGATCGCCGTGATGGGGATCTCGATCGTCCTGACGCTGGCGCTGGTCCTGTGGCAAAGACGGGTGGCGCGGGAGACCGGCAGCAAGGTCGTCACGGCGGATTCGCTGCACTACATGTCCGACCTCATGCCCTCGGTCGGGGCCATCGCCGCGCTCTGGATCTCGCGCCGGTTCGGGGTCGGGCAGGTCGACAGCGTCGTGGCACTCGCGGCGGCGGCGATGCTGGTGATCGGATCGCTCCGGATCGGCAAGGGTGCCTGGGACGCGCTGATGGATCGCCGCGCCGATCCGGCGGTGATCGAGGGAATCGCCGCCATCGCCCGGGACTGGCCGGGCGTGAAGGGCTTTCACGACCTCAAGACGCGGACCGCCGGCAGCCGGATCTTCGTGAACATCCATATCGAGCTCGACGGCGACCAGACCCTGCGCGAGGCCCATGCGATCGGCGCCGGGCTGAGGCGCGAGATCCTCGGCGCCTACCCGCAATGCGACGTCATCGTGCACAAGGATGTTGCCGGCGAAAGCTGATGGGCCGGGGGTAAGGTGGGTTTAAACCCACCTTACGATACGACGTTCCGAAGAGAGCACATTGCGGGCCGGCGGACGAAGCTCACGTAAGGTGGGTTTGAACCCACCTTACGTCCCGGCGGACCCCGCCGCGACGTCAGCCCTTCTGGACTTCCTTCA
>WOZM01000216.1:19708-26976 GCA_011620265.1 Paracoccaceae bacterium | reverse complement strand
AGTAACCCATAGTGCGGGGTTCACCCGGCCGCAGCCCGGACCGCGTTCCCGCGACGCCCGCAACCGAGGTGCCGGATCAACTCCGGGACTTCCGCACGCAGGCCGCTGCCGTCTGCACAGGGTGTGCACGCCCCGGTGTACGGGGTGTGCATACCCGTTTCAGCGCGTCCCAACGCACAGACTCCCCTCTGGACCGCCGCCCGCCTTCCCCCTAGCCTCGCCCCAAGGAAGGGGCCGGGTCATGCAACGCTATCTCCTCAGACGCCTGATCTCGCTCGCCCTCAGCCTCGTCGTGGCGAGCCTCGTGATCTTCGCCGTGATCGAGGTCGTGCCGGGCGATCCAGCGTCCTACATGCTCGGCCTTAATGCTTCCGAGGATACGATCGCCGCACTCCGCGACCAGCTCGGCCTGAACGCTGCGCCACCCGCACGGTATCTGGGTTGGATCACCGGCATGGTGCAGGGAGATTTCGGCCTCTCCTATACCTATAAAGTTCCTGTTTCCCAACTGGTTAGCCAGCGCCTCTGGGTCTCTTTGCCGCTCGCGGCCTATGCGCTGGCACTCGCTGTGCTGATCGCCTTCCCCGCCGGCCTTCTCGCCGCGTCCCGCCGCGGCCGGGCGGCGGATGCGGCGGTGATGGGCGCGACGCAACTGGGCATCGCTCTGCCGAACTTCTGGTTCGCGATGCTGCTCGTCCTCGCCTTAGCGCTCCACTGGCAGATCTTCCCGGCGGGCGGCTTTCCCGGCTGGTCGGGCGGGCTCTCGGCCGGCCTGCGCGCCCTCACCCTTCCCGCCGTCGCGCTTGCCCTGCCGCAGGCCGCGATCCTCGCCCGGGTGTTGCGTTCGGCGCTGATCGAGACCCTCGACCAGGACTATATCCGCACCGCCCGCGCCAAGGGTCTGACGCGCGGCCAGACCATCCTGCGCCATGCCCTCAGGAACGCGATGATCCCGGTTCTTACGATCCTCGGCATGCAGTTCTCCTTTCTCCTCGCCGGTGCCATCATCATCGAGAACGTCTTCTATCTTCCGGGCCTCGGGCGGCTGGTCTTCCAGGCCATCACCCAGCGCGACCTCGTCGTCGTCGAAGGCGTGGTGATGATCCTCGTCTGCGCCGTGATCCTCGTGACTTTCCTCGTCGACCTCGCCTATGCCGCCATCGACCCCCGGCTGAGGAAACGGACATGAGGCTTTCGCTCCTCCTCGGCCTCGCCCTGTCGGCCACGGCGCTGATCGCCGCGGCGATCTCGCTCGTCTGGACACCTTATGATGTCACGGCCCTCGCCATCGCCGACAAGCTGAAGCCGCCCTCCGCCGCCCATTGGCTCGGCACCGATCATTTCGGCCGCGACATCGGTTCGATGCTGATGGCCGGCGCCCAGACCTCGATCGCCGTGGCCCTCGTCGCGGTCGGCATCGGCATGGGGCTTGGCGTGCCGCTGGGGTTGCTGGCGGCGGCGCGGCGCGGCAGCCTCGCCGACGAGGTGATCATGCGGGGCAACGACCTCGTCTTCGCCTTCCCCTCGCTGGTGATCGCCATCCTCATCACCGCCGTCTTCGGACCCTCGGCCCTGAACGCCATCCTCGCCATCGGCATCTTCAACATTCCCGTCTTCGCCCGCGTGACGCGCGGCAGCGCCCTGTCGCTCTGGACGCTCGATTTCATCCGGGCCGCCGAGGTCGCCGGAAAGGGCCGCGCCCGCATCTCGGCCGAGCACATCCTGCCCAACATCGCCAACCACCTCATCGTCCAGGGCACGATCCAGTTCAGCTTGGGCATCCTCGCCGAGGCGGGGCTGTCCTATGTCGGCCTCGGCGCCCAGCCGCCGACGCCAAGCTGGGGGCGGATGCTGGCCGAGGCGCAGACCATGGTCACGCTCGCCCCCCATGTCGCGATCTTCCCCGGCCTCGCCATCGTCCTCACCGTCCTCGGGCTGAACCTCATGGGCGACGGCCTTCGCGATCATCTCGACCCCCGGCTGAGGCGCGCCGCATGAGCCTTCTCTCGGTCGGCAACCTCTCGCTTTCGATCCACGGGGCACCGATCCTCTCCGGCGTCTCCTTCGAGATCGCTCCGGGCGAGACCTTCGGCCTCGTCGGCGAGAGCGGGTCGGGCAAGTCGATGACCGCGCTCGCGCTCATGGGCCTCCTGCCGCAGGGCGCCGTGGCCTCCGGCAGTGCCGAGTTCCTCGGCCAGGATCTTCTCGCTTTGCCCGAACGCGCCCTGACACGGCTCAGGGGCAACGAGATCGGCATGATCTTCCAGGAACCGATGACCGCCCTCAACCCGATGAAGACGATCGGCGATCAGGTGGCCGAGACGCTCCTCGTCCACCGTGCCGCCGCGCGCGGCGCAGCGCGCGACATCGCCCGCGAAAAGCTCGCGCGCGTCGGCCTGGCGGAAGACCGCTTCCCGCTCACGCTCTATCCGCACGAGCTTTCGGGCGGCCAGCGCCAGCGCGTCGCCATCGCCATGGCCATCGCCCTCCGCCCCAGGCTCCTCATCGCCGATGAGCCGACGACGGCGCTCGACGTGACGACCCAGGCACAGATCCTCGACCTCCTGAAGGGCCTGACCGACGAAGAGGACATGGCGCTTCTCCTCATCACCCACGACCTCGCCGTCGTCGCCGGGCGGACGACGCATACCGCCGTGATGCAGGCCGGCCGGATCGTCGAGCAGGGCGAGACCGAACCCCTCTTCCGCACCCGCGCCCACGACTATACCCGCCGCCTCTTCGCCGCCTCCGACCACCGGCCGGCACGCGCGGCGCAGACCCGGCCCGAACCGCTCCTCACGGTCGAGAACGCCACCCGCGACTACCTCCTGCCCCGGCCGTCCGCCTTCGCGCCCCACCCGGTGCTGCGGGCGGTCGACGGCGTGTCGCTCACGCTCCACCGGGGCGAAAGCCTCGGCCTCGTCGGCGAAAGCGGCTGCGGCAAGTCGACGCTGACCCGCGCGATCCTCGGGCTCGATCCGTTGCAGGGCGGCGCGATCCGGCTCGGCGGCGCCGAGGTGACGGCCGGCCACACGATGCCCGCCGGCTTGCGCGCCCGGATGCAGGTGGTCTTCCAGGACCCCTATGGCAGCTTCAATCCCCGCCACCGGGTGGAGCGGCTCGTCGCCGAACCCTTCCACCTGACCGGCACGCCGCCCGACGCCCGCGACCGGGTCGCGGCGGCGCTCGAAGAGGTCGGGCTCCAGGCCGCCGACCGGCGCAAGTTCATCCACGAGTTTTCCGGCGGCCAGCGCCAGCGCATCGCCATCGCCCGCGCGCTCATCATCCGCCCCGACCTCATCGTGCTCGACGAGGCGGTCTCCGCCCTCGACGTCCGGGTGCGCGCCCAGGTCCTCGACCTCCTGGCCCGGCTTCAGGAAAGCCACGGGCTCGCCTATCTCTTCATCAGCCACGACCTTTCGGTCGTGCGGTCGATCACCGACCGGGTGCTGGTGATGAAATCCGGGCGGATCGTCGAGGAAGGGGCGACCGAAGCGGTCTTCGCCGCCCCCCGCCACCCCTATACGCGAACGCTCGTCGCCGCGACGCCCACCATCCCCGCCCGCTGGAAGGAACCCGCCCATGCCGATTGACACGCTCTGGTTCGACCCCGCCGAGATGCTGATCGGCGGAGACTGGCGCCCGGCGTCGCAGACGCTGCCGATCGAGGACCCCTCGACGGGGTCCGAGATCGGACGACTCGGCCGGGGAACGGCCGGCGATATCGACGCCGCGGTCGCCGCCGCCGGGGCCGCCCGCGAGGGCGCCTGGGGGCGGATGACCGCCACCGAACGCGGGCGCATCCTCGCGGCGATCGGCCGGATGGTGCTCGCCCGCGCCGACGACCTCGCGGTCCTCGAGGCGTTGGACGTCGGCAAACCGATGAAACAGGCGAAGGCGGACGCCGTGGCGCTCGCGCGCTACATGGAATTCTACGCCGGCGCCGCCGACAAGGTGATGGGCGAGACGATCCCCTATCTCGACGGCTACACGGTCTACACGCTTCGCGAACCGCACGGGGTGACGGGGCATATCGTGCCCTGGAACTACCCGATGCAGATCGTCGGCCGCTCCGTCGGCGCCGCCCTCGCGATGGGCAATGCCTGCGTCCTGAAACCGGCCGAGGAAGCCTCGCTCACCGCCCTCGCCTTCGCCCGGATCGCGACCGAGGCCGGACTGCCGCCGGGCGCCCTCAACGTCGTGCCCGGCCTCGGCGAGGAGGCGGGTGCCGCGCTCTCCTCGCATCCGGGCATCCATCACCTCAGCTTCACCGGTTCGGTCGCGGTCGGCCGGCTGATCCAGACGGCGGCGGCGGCCAATATCGTCCCGGTGACGCTGGAGCTTGGCGGCAAGTCGCCCCAAGTCGTCTTCGCCGATGCCGACCTCGACGGCGCCCTCCCGTTCCTCGTGAATGCGGGCATCCAGAATGCCGGCCAGACCTGCTCGGCCTCCTCGCGCATCCTCGTGGAACGCAAGCGCTACGCCGAGGTCGTGGACCGCATGGCGGAGCGCTACCGCGCCCTCAAGGTCGGCCGGGCGCTGGACGATCTCGACCTCGGCCCGCTCATCTCCGCCCGCCAGAAAGGGATCGTCGAGGGCTTCCTCGCGATGGCCCCCGACGGCTCCGTCGCCGCGCGCGGCAGCATCGTCGCCGGGGCGCCGGAGGGTGGCCACTACGTCGCGCCGACGCTGCTCGCCGGCCCCGGCCCCGATCATCCCCTGGCGCAGGACGAGATCTTCGGCCCGGCACAGGTGGTGATCCCCTTCGACGGCGAGGACGAGGCGGTGGCCATCGCCAACGGCACCGACTACGGCCTCGTCGCCTCGGTCTGGACCGAGAATGGCGGCCGGCAGATGCGGATGGCGAAGCGACTCCGGGCGGGGCAGGTCTTCGTCAACAACTACGGCGCCGGCGGCGGGGTGGAACTTCCGTTCGGCGGGGTCGGCAAGTCCGGCCACGGCCGCGAGAAGGGCTTCGAGGCGCTTTACGGGTTCTCGGTCCTGAAGACCGTCGCCGCCCGCCACGGCTGAGCCCGTACTGACGGCGATCAGCCCGGCAGGCGCGCGAGCCGCTATGCTGACCCGGTGAACCGAGATCAGGAGGGTCAGTCGTGGATACGGTCGAACGTCTGCTGAAAGGCACGGTCGAGGAACTGGAAAAGCTCCTCAACGCCAGGAACGTCCTTGGCGATCCGATCGAGCGCGAGGGCGCGACGATCATCCCCATCGTCAGCTACGGCTTCGCCTTCGGCGCCGGCGGCGGCGCCGATGCGAAGAAGGGCGAAGGCGGCGGCACCGGCGGCGGCGGTGGGATCAAGCCCCTCGGCGCGATCATCGTCGACAAGGACGGGGCGCGGGTCGTCGGCATCCATGGCGCGATCCTGACCGTGGCGCAGATGCTGGGCGAGGTCGCGGCCAAGGCGCTCGACAAGGCGGTCGTCGCGGCGGCCAACAAGGCCGGCGTCTGAGTCCGATGGCAACGGCCCTTGGCATCCTCCTGTGGATCTTGGCGGCGGTGCTGGGGCTCATTGTCCTCATCCTCGTCCTGCCGGTCCGTGTGTCGCTGCGACTGGCCTCGGGAACGAGGATGGATGCGGGTGCCGAGATCCGGCTGCTCGTCGGACTCGCGCCACCGATCCGCCTCTCCCGCCGGCGCCACGGCGCTGTTTCGGCGTCCGGTTCCGGGCGTGAGCGTCCGAAACGCCGCCCGAAAGGGCACCACAGGCGCGGCGGGGCGGCGGGGCGGCTTCTCTCGGCGGCGCCTCGGGCGCTCGGGCGGATGATCCGCAAGGTACATGTCGAGAGGATCGAGATCGACGGCGATCTCGGCCTTGGCGACCCGGCCGAGACCGGCGCGCTCTTCGGCTGGTTGATGCCTCTGATCCACAGCCTGCCCTCGCCCCGGTTCCGCCTCGACCTCCGCCCCGATTTCGCCGCCGCCCGGGTCTCGGTCCGGGCCGAGGCGGCGTTCCGGCTCGTCCCGGCGGCGCTGCTGCCGCCGCTCGCGGCCCTTATCTGGGCCGGCTTCGGGGCGCGGCGGTGACCCGGCGCCTCGACCCTCCGCTCCGCGTCGGCGGGATCCGGCTCTGGGTCCTCTGCGACAGCCACGCGGCCGGCTGGGCGTTTGCGGGCGGCGCCGGATTCGCCGCGTCGAAACGGCCACTGGCCGTCGTGATCGACGACGGCGCGACCATCGCGGCCTTCGACCCCGGCGGCCGCGCGCTGGCGCCCGAAGAGGTCGAGAAGCTGAGCCCCGGCCTTCCGGACCGTATCGCGGCAAGCCGGGGGCAAGTTCCCGGTTGAGTTCCGCCCGGTTATCGGCAGGCTTGCCGGGAGGGAGGATCCGCGATGCGACTCGAAGGAAAGACCGCCATCGTCACCGGCGCAGGTTCGGGCTTCGGCGCCGGCATCGCCCGCAAGTTCGCCGCCGAGGGCGCGCGGGTGATCGTCGCCGACCTGAACGCCGACGCGGCGCAGGACGTGGCCCGCGAGATCGGCGGCACGGCGCTGTCCTGTGACGTCGCCGACGGCGGGAGCGTCGCGGCGATGGTCGCGGCGGCCGAACGCGCCGGCCCTGTCGGGATTCTCGTCAACAATGCCGGCATCACCCATCTGCCCGCGCCGATGGAAGAGGTGAGCGAGGCCGATTTCGACCGGGTCTTCGCGGTGAACTGCAAGTCGGTCTACCTGACCGCGCGGGCGCTGGTGCCGCTGATGAAGGGGCGCGGCGCGGGGGCGATCCTCAACGTCGCCTCGACGGCCGGCCTCTCGCCCCGGCCCCGGCTCAACTGGTACAATGCCTCGAAGGGCTGGATGATCACGGCGACGAAGGCGATGGCGGTCGAACTGGCGCCTTTCGGCATCCGGGTGAACGCGATCTGCCCGGTGGCGGGGGAGACGCCGCTTCTGAAGAGCTTCATGGGCGAGGATACGCCGGAGATGCGGGCGAGGTTCCTCTCGACCATTCCCATCGGGCGGTTCTCGACCCCCGAGGACATGGGCAACGCGGCGGCGTTCCTCTGTTCGGACGCGGCGGCGATGATCACCGGGGTGGCGCTCGAGGTCGATGGCGGGCGCAGTATCTGAGGCAAGGCCGGGGGTTTCACACCCCCGGACCCCCGTGAGGTATTTCCGCCACAATGAAAGGGCGAATGTCATGAAGGCCGTCAATCTGGCAGGGAAGCTTGCACTGGTCGACACGCATCGGGATCCGAGGGTCGTGGCCTCGTATAACGGCAACGACATCATGGTGGTGAAGTTCGAGGGCG
>WOZM01000216.1:18479-19608 GCA_011620265.1 Paracoccaceae bacterium | reverse complement strand
TCGAGGGCGAGGTGATGCTCGATGTCGGGGAGGAGACCCATGTGCTCGGGCCGGGCGAGCTGTTCGTCGTGCCGAAGGGGATGCGGCACCGGCCGCGCGCGGCGCGGGAGGCGAAGGTTCTCCTGATCGAGCCCGCGGGCACGCCGAATACCGGCGATCCGGCGACGGCGGCGAAGAAGGCGCATATCTGATGCGGCCGGGGGCACGGAACCTCATCACCGATGTCGCCGGCCTGCGGGTCGGAAATGCCGAGGATCACCGGATCCGCACCGGCGCCACGGTGCTGCTCGGCGACCGGCCCTTCACGGCCGCGGTCCATGTGATGGGCGGCGCGCCGGGCACGCGGGAGACCGATCTTCTCGCCCCCGACAAGCTGGTGCAGGAGGTCGATGCGCTGGTGCTGTCCGGCGGCTCGGCCTTCGGGCTCGATGCCGCCTCCGGCGTGGCGGACGGGCTCCGCGCCATCGGGCGGGGCTTTGCCGTCGGCGACCAGCGGGTGCCGATCGTGCCGGGGGCGATCCTCTTCGATCTGCTGAACGGCGGCGACAAGCGCTGGCGCGACAATCCCTACAAGCCGCTCGGCCGGGCGGCGCTGGAGGCGGCGGACCTGGCGTTCGCGCTCGGCACCGCGGGGGCGGGGACCGGGGCGCTGACCCATGACCTGAAGGGCGGGCTCGGCTCGGCCTCGGCGGTGCTGGAGAGTGGCATCACCGTGGGCGCGCTTGTCGCCGTCAATGCGATCGGGTCGGTCACCGTGGGGGCCGGTCCGCATTTCTGGGCGGCGCCCTGGGAGATCGGCGGCGAGTTCGGCGGGCGCGGCCTGCCGCCCGGTTTCGCCCCCGGGGCCGAGCCACCGCTGATGAAGCGCGCGGGCGAGGCGACGACGATCGCCATCGTCGCGACCGATGCGGTCCTCAGCCAGGCGCAGGCCCAGCGCATGGCGACGGCCGCGCATGACGGCATGGCCCGGGCCATCGTGCCGTCGCACACGCCCATCGACGGCGATCTTGTCTTCGCCGCCGCGACCGGGGCGCGGCGGCTTGCCGATCCCCTGACCGACACGTTCCTGATCGGCCATGCCGCCGCCGCCTGCCTTGCCCGCGCCATTGCCCGCGCGGTCCATGAGGCC
>WOZM01000216.1:0-18379 GCA_011620265.1 Paracoccaceae bacterium | reverse complement strand
GGGAACTGCTCAGCCGAGAAGCGCCGTCATCAGCGGGCTTTCAGCCGCCTCCAACCCCTCGATCACATCGAAATGGTGTTTGCCGGGATCGACGGTGACCGGGCAGGCCCAGGCATTGCCGAGCCGCCGCGCCTGGTCGAGGAAGACCGGGCGTTCGGCGCCGCCGACCCAGACATGAACCGGGATGCCGGCCCGGCGGGGCTGGAGGGCGGGGCTTTCGGCCCGACCTTCCGCCGCGTCGAGGTGGAGGTCGGCGTTCATCGAGGTCTCGCGCAGCGGCCTGAGATCGGTGAGGGGGGAAATCGGCAGGATCAGGGCGATCCGCCCGGCGACGGCATCCGGCAGCGTGTCCGGGCAGGCCATGCGCGCCGAGAGATGCCCGCCCGCCGAATGGCCGGCGATCACGACCGGGCCGGCGACCTCGGCCGCGGCGGCCGTCACCGCCGCCGCGATCTGCCGGGTCATGCCTGCGATCCGCGCCGCGGGTGCCAGCGTATAGGCCGGCATCGCGACCGCCCAGCCGCGCGCCACGGCGCCCGCGGCGAGATGCGAGAAGTCGCGCGGGGAAAAGCGCAGCCAGTAGCCGCCATGGACAAAGACCAGAAGTCCCGCCGGGTCGCCTTCGGGCCAGAAGAGGTCGAACCACTCCGCCTCCGCCGGGCCGTACCGGAGACCGAACCGGCCGCCCGATGCCGCGCGGAAAGCCTCGGCCTTTGCGGCCCAGCGCGGCGGATAATCGTCGCCGCCGGGAATAAACTTTGCATTCGCGAAGGTCTCATCATATCTCATGCCCGACATCCTCACGTTCCGTGCCCGTGCTGGACAATCCGTCCGGCCTCGTGCATTTGATCAAATTATCAAACACAGGGGGTTCCCATGCTCGATTCCGTCACCGACCTTCGGTCGCGTCTCAAAGACCCGTCGCTTCTGGTAACGCAGGCCTATGTCGCGGGGCAATGGGTCGACGCCGATGACCGCGCGACCTTCCCGGTCAGCAACCCCGCGCGCGGCGACGTGATCTGCACCGTGCCCGACCTCAGTCGCGCCGAGGTGGCCCGCGCCATCGCCGCCGCCGATGCGGCCCGCCACGAATGGGCGGCGCGCACCGGCAAGGAACGCGCCGCCGTGCTGCGCAAGTGGTATGACCTCATGGTCGAGAATGCCGACGACCTCGGCGCGATCCTGACGGCCGAGATGGGCAAACCCCTCGCCGAAGCGAAGGGCGAGGTGCTCTACGGCGCCTCCTTTGTCGAATGGTTCGCCGAGGAGGCCAAGCGCGTCTATGGCGAGACGATCCCGGGCCACCAGCGCGACAAGCGCATCACGGTGATCAAGCAGCCGATCGGGGTCGCGGCCTCGATCACGCCGTGGAACTTCCCGAACGCGATGATCGCGCGGAAGGTGGCGCCGGCGCTCGCGGTGGGCTGCGGCTTCGTCGCGCGGCCGGCGGCGGAAACGCCGCTTTCGGCGCTGGCGATGGCGGTGCTCGCCGAACGGGCGGGCGTGCCGGCGGGGCTCTTCTCGGTCGTGACCTCGACCAAGTCCTCGGCCATCGGCAAGGAATTCTGCGAGAACCATGCCGTGCGCAAGCTGACCTTCACCGGCTCGACCGAAGTGGGCCGCATCCTCTTGCGCCAGGCCGCCGACCAGGTGATGAAATGCTCGATGGAGCTAGGCGGCAACGCGCCCTTCATCGTCTTCGACGACGCCGACCTCGACAAGGCGGTCGAGGGCGCGATGATCTCGAAGTTCCGCAACAACGGCCAGACCTGCGTCTGCGCCAACCGCATCTACGTGCAGGCCGGGGTCTATGACGCCTTCGCCGAAAAGCTCGCGGCGGCGGTGAAGAAGCTGAATGTCGGTGACGGCCTGAACGAGGGCGTGACCACCGGCCCCTTGATCAACGCGGCGGCGGTCGAGAAGGTCGAGGAGCATATCGCCGACGCGCTCGCGGGCGGCGCTCATGTCGTGACCGGCGGCAAGCGCCACGCGCTCGGCGGCACATTCTTCGAGCCGACCGTCGTCACCGGCATCACTCCCGACATGAAGGTCTCGACCGAGGAAACCTTCGGCCCGCTCGCGCCCTTGTTCAAGTTCGAGACCGAGGAGGAGGTGATCCGCCTCGCCAACGCGACGATCTTCGGCCTCGCCTCCTACTTCTACGCCCGCGACATCGGCCGCATCACCCGGGTGCAGGAGGCGCTGGAATATGGCATGGTCGGCGTCAATACCGGGCTCATCTCGACCGAGGTCGCGCCCTTCGGCGGCGTCAAGCAATCGGGCCTCGGCCGCGAGGGCAGCCATCACGGCGTCGAGGATTACCTCGAGATGAAATACATCTGCCTCTCGGTCTGATCCGGGCCGGCGCAATCACCGAAGGGGGCCGCGGGGGCCCCTTTTTCCTGCCGGCGGCCGTAAGGTGGGTTTCAACCCACCGCCGCGCCGCGCCCCTCCCGGTAAGGTGGGTTCAAACCCACCTTACGCGCCCGGTTATCGGATAGCATCCGCGCGATTTTGCCTATCGGCCGCCCCGGCCCTATCTCCGGCACATCGCTTCTCGCTACCGGGAGATCCGCCATGCTGCCCACGATCCGCAAGACCGCCACCGCCGCCATCGCCGCCCTGTCGCTGGCCGCCGCCCTGCCCGCCCCCGCCCATGCCTGGGGCGAGAAGGAGCAGAACGCGCTCGCCGCACTCGCCGTCGCCGGCGTCGTCGGCACGCTCATCTACAAGGACCAGCAGCGCAAGAGGGCGAGCGTCTCGCGCCAGTACGTCGCCCCGCGCTACCAGGAGCCGGCGCCGGTCTACCGCGCGCCCGTCTATCAGGAACCGGCCTACCGCGAACCGGCCCGCTACCAGCCGGAGCAGAGCTCGGGCATCTACGCGACCGCCGCCGCCCGCGCCTTCAACAGCTACACGCATGAGGAACGCCGCCGGATCCAGTCGCGGCTTGCCGGTGCGGGCTACTACCAGGGCGGCATCGACGGCGCCTTCGGCCCGATGACCTACCGCGCCATCATGGCGATCGCCGGCGACTCGACCGGCACCGACCAGGTCTCGACCATGCGCGGCGCGTTCGAGTTCTACGACACGCTGCTCGGCTGACGCCCACGCGACGCGCAGCGGGCCGGCCGTCAGTTCGCGGCCGGCCTCTCCGCCGCGTCCTCGGGGGCGAGATCCCAGGTGAAGCCGCTGCTGTCGGCGATCCGGCGCGCGTCGCCTATGACCCCCGCGACGGCGTCGGCCGGCACGACCCGGTCGCGGGTCTCGAAACGCCACTCCATCGTCAGCCGCCCCGGCCCCGGCGCCGTGCCGGAATAGGAATAGGCGAAGGCCGCATTCTCGATCTTCACGGCGGCGGGCGGATTGAAGCTGATCGGCGCGCCGAAGACCCTGACGGTGTGACTGTGCCGCCGCGGCTCTCCGGTCGTCATCGGCGTCCGCCGGGGCGCGGAGAGGTAGGCGGGATAATAGTCGCCGAAATCCTCGGCCGAAAAGGCGAAGTCCCGGTCGAGCCCGTTCGCCCTCAGCGCTGCGGCCGGGATCAGGTAGCTCTCCTTCATCCGCACGAGGTTGGCGTCGCGGTCGTCCTCGACGGCAAGCGGCGCGGCCTCGCGGATGCCGGGATAGGTCTGGGCGTAGAAGTCGAGGTAGCCCCGGCCGATCTCGTCATGCGGTCGCGTCGCCCAGGCATAGCGGCGGGCATTGGCGAAGGTGCCGCGATATTCGGTCTCGACCGTCAGGAAGACGCCGGCGAAGGTGAAGGCAAAGCGCTCGGTCGTGTCACTCTGCCATCCCGGCGTGGCCGAGACGTCGATGCGCTCGAGCGTCGCCTGCCCCGGCCCGGTCAACGGCAGCGCGTGGCCGTAATCGGGCGGCGGCGCGATGTCGAGGCGGCCGCCCTCGTGCGATCCGGTCGGATCGACCCAGTAGCGCGCATCGCCGATATCGACGCGCAGGATCATGTGGTTGAAGGCGGTGAGCGCCGGCGGGACGCCCGGCAAGGCATGGCCTTCGTCGAGATCGGCGAGCGCCGGGACGGCCGCGATGCCGAGCCGCGACAGAAGCACCCGAAGAAGCAGCACCTTGTCCTTGCAGTCGCCGAAGCCCTGCATGGCCACCACCTCCGGCGGGCGGGCGAAATAGCCGCCAGTGCCGACCTCGATCCCGACATAGCGGATCTCGTCCTGCACCAGCCTGAGCGCAGCCGTCGCGCGGGCGAGGTCGCCGTCGTGCCCGGCGCGGATCCGGTCGAGCTTCGCCTCCCAGTCCGGCGGCAGCGGATAGTCGGCGAGGTAATAGGGCGCGAGCGTGGCGGCGAGCGGCGACCAGTCGGCCCAGGCGCCGATGCGCAGGATCGCGTCGGGCTGGTGCTCGACCGGCGTCATGCTTTCGTCGGGCGGCGGCAGATGACCGCTGCGGCGCCATTCGTGGCGGACATGCCCCCCGCCCGGCACGGCGGTGTGGGTGACCCGGTCGGGCAAGGCGCCGACATGGAGCGCCCAGCCCTTGGGCCAGAGCGCCACGTGCCGCGTCAGTCCGACCGGCACGCTGAATTCCAGCCGCGACGTGGCGGAGCGGTTCGCCTCCGGCAGGACCGGCCGGCTGCGGTGCAGGAAGGCCGTGTCGACGATATCGCCGACGCGAAGGTCGGGGATCTGCAGATGCGCCGTCAGCGTGCCGTCGATGATCCCGGCCTCGAGCCGCGTCTCGCGCCGGAAGATCTCGCTTGCCAGCGTATCGCGGTAGGAGATGACCGCATCGCCGCGCCGCACCTCTAGCCGGGTGAGGGTCAGCATCTCCGAGGTCGGATCGAAATCGCTCGACACCGTCGCGGCGCTTTCGAGGCCGGCCCGGTCGATCACCTCGGTCGCGAGGCGGAAATAGGTCAGCCTTGTCTCGCCATCCCAGGCGGTCTGGGTATCGACGAGCGGATGGAAGACCCCGTCGCGCGCGGCGGCGACGAGGGCCGGATCGGTCGCGGGGATCGCCACGCTCTCGACCCAGCCGGGCGGATCGGCCCGCAGCAATTCCTGTGCGAAAGCCGAGAGCGGCAGAAGGACGAGACCGAGAACGGCGAGGACGGAACGCATGGGACCCCTGCTACGGCAGCCCGGCCAGCCTAGCCGCGCCCCGCCTCGTTCGGCAACCGGCAAAGCCGCTCCGGCGGAGGGTGGGTTGAAACCCACCTTACGGGTGAACCGGCCGCGAGGGCGCACTTGTCGACGTTTTTTCCGGCCTTGCCAAGGATTGACGCGCCGCACCCGTCATAGTCCTGTCATGCGCATGCAAACCCCGGACGAGGCTTTGGCGAGTGCCGCCGCAGGAGGAGACCGCGATGCCTTCGCGGCGCTCCTCGCCCGGCATTACGACCGTCTCTTCGGGCTCTGCTTCCGCCTGACCGGAACCCGGGCCGAGGCCGAGGACCTGACCCAGGACATCTGCTGCGCCCTGCCGGCGAAACTCGGCAGCTACCGGCAGGCGGCGCGGTTCACGACCTGGCTCTACCGGGTGGCGGTGAACGCCGCCCACGACCGCCGCCGCCGCATCGCGACGCACCGCAAGGCGGCCGACGGCTGGGGCGGCTGGGAGATCAACCGCCGCGCCGGGATCGCCGAGGCGGCGGAAGCCGAGGTCTGGCTGGCCACGACGATGGCGCGGCTGACGCCGGAACTGAGGGATACGGTGGCACTGACGCTGGGCGAGGAGTTGAGCCAGAAGGAGGCCGCCGAGATCCTCGGACTCTCGGAAGGCACGGTCGCCTGGCGGATGTCTGAGGTCAAGAAACGCCTGCGCGACATCGCGCGGGCGGAGGGCATGCTATGAGCGACGAACTCGACAGACTGCGCGCCGGCCTGAAGGCCGCCCCGCCCGCCGCCGATCCGGCTGCGAAGGCCGGGGCATTGCGGCGGGCGATGGAAAACTTCGACAGTCACCAAGAAACCGCGAAAGCGACGCGTCCCATGTCGGACCGCCCCGGACGGGCGGGCCTTCTGACAGGAGTACGCCTCATGCTTTCGACCCTGACCACCCGCGGCGGCCTTGCCGCCACCGCCTCCATCGCCGCCATCGGCGTGGCGATCACTCTTTGGCCGAGCCTTCAGGACCGCGGCCGTATGGGCGAACCCGCGATCCCGATTGTCGTGGCAACCGCACCCGGCAAGGATGAATCCAGCGAACGGCCGGCCGAGGGTAGCGCCCCGACGGAGGCGCTCGCGGAGGCCGCGCCGCTGCCCTCGCAGGACATGCAAGACGCGGCGGAGGCGCCCGCCGTCGAACAACTGGCCGCAGAGCAATCGTCATTGACCCTTGCGGCGCCGGCCCCGGCGGCTGAACCCGCATCGACCGCCAGGCGCGCGATCGGCAACGCCTCGGAACCGGGTGTATATGCAGGCATCGCGAGCGGTGGCGCCGTAGGCGACCTTGCCCGCGCGGCCCCGCCCGCCGCTTCCATGTCCGACAGCGCCGGCCACCCCGAGATCGCCCCGCTGCCCGAACCCGACACCGAAGCCTATTCCGGAGTGGCCCCCAACCCGGTGAAGATCGTGGCCGAGGATCCCGTCTCCACCTTCTCCATCGACACCGACACGGCGTCCTGGTCCGTCATCCGCTCCTCTCTCACGAACGGCCAGCTGCCGCCGAAGGAAGCGGTGCGGATCGAGGAGATGGTGAACTATTTCCCCTACGACTACCCCGCCCCGGAACCGGGTGAAGCGCCGTTCCGCGCCTCGGTCAGCCTCTTCCCCACGCCTTGGAACGCCGACACGCAGCTTCTCAGGATCGGTCTGCAAGGGGCCATGCCGGCGACCGACAACCGCCCGCCGCTGAACCTCGTCTTCCTCATCGACACGTCGGGCTCGATGGACGACCCGAAGAAGCTGCCGCTTCTGAAGCAGTCCTTCGCGCTGATGCTGGGCGAGCTTCGCCCCGAGGACCGGGTGGCCATCGTCACCTATGCCGGTTCCGCCGGGCTGGTGCTGGAGCCGACCGAAGCCTCCGACCGGGCGACGATCCTCGCCGCCCTCGACCGGCTCGGCGCGGGCGGCTCCACCGCCGGGCAGGAGGGGCTGCGGCAGGCCTATCAGGTCGCCGAAAGCATGGGCGGCGAGGGTCATGTCAGCCGCATCCTTCTGGCGACCGACGGCGATTTCAACGTCGGCATCGCGGATCCCGGGGAGCTCAAGGACTTCATCGCGACGAAGCGCGAGAGCGGCACCTATCTCTCCGTCCTCGGCTTCGGGCGCGGCAATCTCGACGACGCGGTGATGCAGGCGCTGGCGCAGAACGGCAACGGCACGGCGGCCTATATCGACACGCTCAGCGAGGCGCAGAAGGTGCTCGTCGACCAGCTTACCGGCGCCCTCTTCCCCATCGCCGACGACGTGAAGATCCAGATCGAGTTCAACCCCGCCGCCGTCGCCGAATACCGGCTGATCGGCTACGAGACCCGGGCGCTCGCGCGGGAGGATTTCAACAACGATCGCGTCGACGCGGGCGAGATCGGCGCCGGCCACCAGGTGACGGCGCTTTACGAGATCACCCCGGCGGGCTCGCCCGCGCGCCTCTCCGATCCCCTGCGCTATGCGGCGGGGAAGGCGCCCGAGGCGCATCCGGCCGAGCTTGGTTTCCTCAAGCTCCGCCACAAGGCGCCGGGCACCGGGACCTCGACGCTCACTGAGGTCCCGATCCCGCTGACGCCCGGCGCGGCCGATCCCGACGCGCGTTTCGCCGCCGCCATCGCCGGCATGGGCCAGCTTCTGTCCGAACCGAAATACCTCGGCGACTGGGGCTGGGACGAGGCCATCGCGCTGGCGGGCGGCGCCCGCGGCGCGGACGAATTCGGCTACCGCGCCGAGGCCGTGCAACTGATTCGCCTGGCCCGGAGCCTCGACCGCTGATCAGTCCTGCGAGGGCCGCCGGCCGGCTCTCCAGTCCCTGACCCGGTCGGTCAGCCCGTCGTGACCGCCCATCGGCCGGGCGGGCGCATCCTCCCACCAGTCCTCGCGCCCGGACCGCTGTTCGGGATTGCGCGGATAGACGATACGGTTTTCCGGCTTCGGCCGCTCGCCGACGACGAGGAGCCTGACTTCGGCCCCGGTATTGTTGAGGAAGCTGTGGCATAGTCCGGTTCCGGCCGGAAATCCGACCGCGTCGCCGGGGGCGAGACGATGCAGATGACCGTCGAGCCAGACATCGGGCGTGCCCTCGATCACGTAGACGAACTCCTCCTCGGCGCTTTCGGCATGGGGATATGACGTCCGGCGGCCGGGCAGCAACCGTTCGTGGTGAATCCCGAGGCGCGTGAGCCCGAAATGCCGGCCGAAGGCCGCGCCGATGCTCATGCGTTCGTCGTCGCCGTCGTAATGCGACGCATCCGGCCCCTCGATCGCGCGCCAATGCGCGATCGAGGCGGGTCTTTCGGTCGTGGTCATCGGCACCTCCCGGGAGTTCTTCGCTCCGGGCCGATCCTATCGGCGGATCGCAGCGGAGGAAATCGCGCCACAGGTCTTCTGCGAGGAGATTCCCATCGCCCGCGAAGCGCGCTAAAGCGTTTCGGGTTCATGTGGAAAAATCAAGCATCAGAATTCGAACAGGAAAAGTTCGACTTCCGATTCAATGCAAACCCGAAACGCTGTAGGGTCACGCTCATGACGGATCTCATCGCGACCGGACATTTCAGCACTGCCGATGTCGCCGCGCTGGCGCTTCTGGTGCTCGGCTGGCTGACCTTCGGTCTGGTCGTCGAACATCCCCCGAAGGGCCGGTCTTCGGTGGCCGAACTGATGACCGGCTACCGCCGCGAATGGATGCGCCAGTTCGTGACGCGCGAGCCGCGGATATTCGATGCCGCGATCATGGAAAACCTGCGTCAGGGCACCTCCTTCCTCGCCTCCGCGACGATGATCGCCATCGGCGGCGGTGTGGCGCTGATCGGCAATACCGAGCGGCTCCTGGGCCTCGCCGAGGACCTGACGCTCGCCTCCGCCCCCGCCGCCGTCTGGGAAGCGAAGATCATCGTCGTGCTTCTGTTCCTCACCAACGCCTTCCTGAAATTCGTCTGGGCGCACCGGCTCTTCGGCTACTGCGCCATCGTCATGGCGTCGGTGCCGAACGATCCCGGCGATCCGCTCGCCTATGACCGTGCCGATCAGGCGGCGGAAATCAACATCTCGGCGGCGAAGAGCTTCAACCGCGGTCTGCGCTCGGTCTACTTCGCGCTCGGGGCGCTCGCCTGGATCCTCGGGCCGATTGCCCTCGCACTGGCGACGGTCGCGACCCTCGCGGTGCTCTGGCGGCGCGAATTCGCATCGCATTCGCGCGTCGTCCTGATGCAGAGCACGCCAAAGTGATCGCGGAGACGTGCCGGACGTGGCAGTCTTGGGCCATGCACCGTTCGATCCTTGCCGCGCTCCTCCTCGCCACCGGCCCCGCCCTGGCCGAAGCGCCCGTTGTCGTGGCCGCCGAGGCGCTGCCGGGCGGATCCGGCTGGACGGTTTCGGTCACGCTCCGCCACCCCGATACCGGCTGGGATCACTATGCCAGCGGCTGGGAGGTGCTCGCCCCCGACGGCGCGCGGCTCGGCTACCGCGAACTTGCGCATCCGCATGTCGACGAACAGCCCTTCACCCGCAACCTGTCCGGCGTCGAAATTCCCGACGGGCTCGACCATGTCCTGATCCGCCCGCGCTGCACCCTCGACGGCTGGGTCGCCGCTCCGACACGGGTCGACCTCGTGCGTTGAGGCGGGCGCCAGTCGGCAGCATGCCGCCGGACGGGCGGGATCCGACAACCGCGAGTAGAAAGAATCGTTCCCGCCATGCTACCTTTACGCTGCCGCCACATATGCGTGCTCTGAGTGCTGCCACTCACCGGGAGGATGACATGAACCAGACGCAACGTCGTGACGAGATTGATCTGTTTGTCGATGACCTTCTCGCCAACCCCGAACGGGCCGAGGAACTGAAAGGCCGGCTGCGCGACCGGTTCGGCGATGCCGCGACGCCGGAACAGCGCCGCGCGCAGTTGCGCCTTCTGACGCTCTGCGGGGATGCCGAAGGGCTGTGGGACAACGTCCCGGTCTGACCTGCGCGGTAAGGTGGGTTTAAACCCACCTTACATGTCCCTGTGTCGGGCGCTCCGCCTGCCGGGTCAGCGCTTCCCCTCGCGCAGCCATGCGCCGATGGTGAGCCCCGCCGCGATCAGCAGGAAGAGCCAGGCCGGCAGCAGCGGGCTCACGCGGATATCCATCGTCTGATAGGCGCCGCGCGGGGTGATCCCGACCCAGCCGCGCCCCACCGCCGGACGGCCTTCGCGCACCACGCGAACGTCTGGCGCGCCGTCCTCCAGCGACAGGAATCCGCCATTGGTCGGCGCGACCGCCGGCGCCAGCCGGTCTTCCGTCGCGATCGTCTCCTCGAATTCGCGCGGCGCTGCCGGCCCGAGCGCCGTCACCCGTTCCAGATCGCCGTCCGAGAGGCGGTAGAGACCGAGGTCGGGCGCCGCGAAGTCGGCCTCGAACCGCCCCGGCGCGACCTCCCTCAGCGCGAGCTGCGTCGTCGACCCGTCGGGCGCGGTCACCGTGACTTCGCGCCCGCCCTCCTCGAGCGTCCGCCGCGTTATGGTCAGCACATTGCCGCGCGCCGTGGCGGTCAGCGCCTCTTCCTCGAGATCCGGCTCCTTCATCATCCAGTGCGCCAGCCGGCGCAGCAGTTCGAGCTGCGGTCCGCCGCCCTCGAAACCCCGCGCCCAGAGCCAGGCCTGATCGGAGCCGAGAAGCGCCACGCGGCCCTCGCCGACCCGGTCGAGGACCAGGAGCGGCGCGCCGTTCGGGCCGTCCATCACCACCTGCCCGCCCGGCTCGGTCAGTTCGATGTAGCGGGTCCAGCGGCCCCAGCGCGGATCACCGACGATGCCCGCCTCGCCGCCTTCCGGCGCGAAGGTCTCGAGCCCCTCGGTCACCGGATGGCGCTGCCCGAGATCGGAGACCCGCGGCAGGAACGCCCCGTCTATCACCCGCGCGGTCGGCCGCGCGGGCAGGATCTCGCCCAGGCCGGAATGATAGAGGCTCTCGACCGAGGCGAAGTCGGGCCCGGCAGACACCAGCACCGCGCCGCCGGCTTGGACATAGTCGCGGATGTTGTCGAGATAGGCGGCAGGCAGGATGCCGCGAAGCCGGTATCGGTCGAAGATGATCAGGTCGAATTCGGTGATCTTCTCGACGAAAAGCTCGCGCGTCGGGAAGGCGATCAGCGAAAGTTCCGAGACCGGCACCCCGTCCTGCTTGTCGGGTGGCCGCAGGATGGTGAAATGGACGAGATCGACGGCGCTGTCGGACTTGAGAAGATTCCGCCAGGTCCGCTCGCCGGCATAGGGCTCGCCCGAGACGAGCAGCACCCGGAGCCGGTCGCGGACGCCGTTGATCTGGACCACGGCCATGTTGTTGCGGTCGGTCAGCTCGCCCTCGGCGGCCTCGAGCGTCAGCTGGATGACGTTCTGGCCGCCGTGGTCGAGGACCAGTGGCAGTTCCAGATCCTCGCCGACCGGGACCGAATAGCTCTCGGCCTCGCCGCCGTCGATCGCGATCTGCAGCGCCACCCGGCGTCCGGCCTCGGCTGCCGGCATCCGCCCCTGCTCGTCGATCCGGAGCGTCAGGCTCAGGGGCTCGCCGATGATGCCGAAGGCGGGCGCGGTCTTGATCAGGAGCCGCCGGTCCCAGTCGCTGGCATGCCCGGTCAGAAGGACGCTGAGGGGCGCCGGCATGTCGGGGGCGAGGTCGAGGTCGTGCACCTGTCCGTCGCTGATCAGGATCGCCCCGGCGACGCGGGCGCGCGGTTCCTCGGCCAGGGCCTGCGACAGGGCGGTCATCGCCAGCGTGCCGGCATCCTCGGCGCCGTCGCCGAGGGTGATCTTGCGGAGCTCCGTATCGGGCAAGGCCGCCACCTCCGCCTCCACCCGCGCCACCGCCGCCGCCGTCTGTTCGGCGCGGTCCGAGACCTTCTGGCTGGCGCTTTCGTCGACGACGAGGATCACGATATCGGAGAGCGGCCGCCGGTCCTCGCGTTGCAGCGAGGGCTGGGCGACGGCGGCGAGAAGCGCCAGCGCGGCCAGCGCGCGGAGCCACCAGCCGGCGAAGCGGCGCCAGAGCGCGACGCCGGTGAACGCGAGCGCGAGGGCGGCCATGCCCCAGATCAGAGGCCAGGGCAGCAGAGGATCGAAGACCACCTGCCCGGTCATTGCCCGAGCCTTTCGAGAAGGGCGGGCACATGGACCTGGTCGGATTTGTAGTTGCCGGTCAGCACATGCATGATCAGGTTGACGCCGAACCGGTAGGAAATCTCCCGCTGACGCTCGCCGCCAAGGCCGCGACCGACCGGGAACATCGGCCGGTTCTGATCGTCCACCGCCCAGGCCGCGGCCCAGTCGTTGCCGCCGATCACGACCGGGGTGACGCCGTCATTCAGGTTGCGGAAGGGCATCCCCTCGGCCAGTTCGGCATCGGCCGGCGCGGCCTCGACCCAGACGGCGCGGCCGGCATGGCGGCCGGGGAAATCCTGCAGAAGGTAGAAGCTGCGGGTCAGCACGTGATCCTTCGGGATCGGCTCCAGCGGCGGAATGTCGAGGGGGGCGGCCAGCGCCTGCAACCGCCGCCCCTCGGGCGTGGCGGCGCCGAAGCCAGCGACATCGCCGTCGCGGGTGTCGAACAATATCATGCCCCCGGACCTCAGATAGCGGTTGAGCTTGGCATAGGCGGCGGGCGACGGCGCCGCCTGACCCGATGTGACCGGCCAGTAGAGGAAGGTGAAGACCGAGAGTTCGTCGGCTTCGAGATCGACGCCCTGCGGTTCGGCCGGCTCGACCGAGGTGCGGGCGAAAAGCACTTCGGAGAGCCCCCAGAGCCCGGCCTCCGCCACCTGGTCGGTCCTGGCATCGCCGGTCAGGACATGGGCAAGCACGACATTGGCCGCAGCCTTCACGACCTTCTCGTCAAGCGCCTCCTGCGCCCGAAGATCGCCGGGCGAAAAGGCGGGCAGCAAGGCCAGAAGCGCCACCGCGATGCCCGCGCGCGACCCGCCGAGCCGCCCGGCAAGCGCCATCGAGGCGATGAGGTCCGCCATCAGGAGCGCCAGCGCCGCGCCGAGGAGCCAGCCCTTCAGCGGCACCTCGCGCGCGACCGCCAGCCCCTCCACCGCGACGCCGACGGGCCAGTCGGCGGCGGCAAGAACCCGGTCGGGCGCGATGACATTCACCGCGAGCAGCCGGTCGCCCGAGGCGTAGAGCCCCGGCGGCAGGTCGGGGCCGGTCCGCCCCTCGGCCAGCCGCTCGCCCGGCACGCCGGGCAGGTCCGCCGCCTCGCCGAGGGCGCCGAACCCGTCGAGCACCTTTTCCGCGACCCAGGTCGTGCCCGCCAGATCCGCCTCTTCCAGCCGGGCGGCGCGGCTCGAGACCGCCAGCCGCTCCAGCATCTGCACGAAGAGGCCCGAGAGCGGCAGGTTGGTCCATTCGGCATTGGCCGAGACGTGGAAGAGCACCACCTGCCCGTCGCCGATCTGGCGGCGGGTGACGAGGGGGGTGCCGTCGGCGAGCGTCGCGACCGTCGCCTCCGCCAGATCGGGGCCGGGCTGCGCGAGGACCTGCGCCGTGATCGCGACATCGGCGGGCGCCACCAGCCCGGCGAAGGGCGATGTCTCCGGGAAGGGCGCCAGCGCCTTCGGCTCGCCCCAGCTCATCGTGCCGCCGACGGCGCGGCCGCCGACCCGGAGCCGCACCGGCAGCAGCGGGTCGAGCGTGTCGCGGCCGACATCGGAGGCGGCGAGATGCGGCCCGGCGAAGCGGACCAGCAGCCCGCCCTCCTCGATCCAGTCGGTGACGTCATCGACCTCCGCCACCTTGGCGATATCGGCGAGGATGATCACGTCCGGACTGGCCAGCAGCACGTCGCCGATCGTGCCCTCGATCAGGTCCGCCGTCGGCACCAGCGCCTGGCGCAGGTAGTGATCGGGGGCCAGAAGCTCCAGCCCCTCGCGCCCGGTGCCGCCGGTGACGAGCGCCACCTTGCGCCGCTTCAACGCGTCGTCGGCGAGCGCCACCGCCCCCGCCGTCGCCTCGCCCGCGACCTCGAACCGCGTCAGCCGGTTCCTCAGTTCCGGCGGCAGGTCGAACTCGGCCACCGCCGCGCCCTCGCCAGCCGCGAATTCCGCCGGCGCGCGCGCCAGCTCCCGCTCGATCCCGGCCGGGTCGAGGCCGTGCGCCACCACGTCGGCGCCACCCGGCCCTTCCGTCCGCGCACGCAGGACGCGCGCCGAAACCGTGCCGCCCTGATACCCCGCCGCGCCCAGCGCCAAGACATTGCGCGCACTTTCGACCGCCGTCACCGCGCCATGCGCGTCGAGCGCCGAGAGAAGCCCTGCCCGCCCGTCGCGGCCGATCCCGTCCGCGAGCCAGAGCGTGTCGAAGGCACCCTCGGGCAGGGTCGCCGCGAGGCTGTCCATATCCGCCGACGACGGCTCCCAGGCCTCGGGTTGGACCGAGGGCAGCCCCGCCGCGACCACGTCGGCGGCGGCGAAGACCGGCCCCTCCGCCGGCACGTCGGTCAGCGCGACAAGCGCCACCGGCCGGCCCGCGCGCCCCGCCTCCGACAGGGCGGAGCCGATCCGTGCGGTGGTCCGGGTCCAGTCCCGCGCCGAGGCCCAGCTTCCATCCGTGAGGATCAGGAGCGGCCCCGCGCCCACCGGCTCTTCCTCGGGGTTGAGCACTGGCCCGGCGAACCCGGCGATGATCGCCGCCACCGCGAGCATCCGCATCAGGAGCAGCCACCACGGCGTCCGGTCGGCCTGCTGGTCCTCGTCCCGAAGGCCGACGAGCAGCGCCACGCCGGGAAACCGCCGCCGGATCGGCGCCGGCGGAATGGCGCGCAGAAGGAACCACAGCAGCGGCAGCACGACGAGGCCCCAGAGAAGCCAGGGCACGGTGAAGCCGACGGGTCCGAGGATCAGCATCAGCCGTCCTTCCGCAGCGCGGCATAGAGCCAGAGCAGCGCGCCCTGCGCCGGATCGCCGGTGTGGTGGGTGGTAAAGAGCCAGCCCGCCTGCCGGGCAAGGCTCGCCAGCCGGTCCTTGCGTTCGGCAAGACGCGCCAGATAGCGGTCGCGGAGGTCGCCCGCCTTGCGGGTCTCGTGGCTGACGGTGCCGGCCATGCTTTCGAAGATCGTGCGGCCGTCGAAGGGAAAGGCCTCCTCCACCGGGTCGAGCACCTGCATCAGGATGCCGGTCACGCCCTTGTCGGCCGCCCGGCCCAGCGCGTTTTCGACTGCCTGCGGATCGCCCATGAAGTCCGACAGGAAGACCGCCCGCGATCCGGGCAGGATGGCCCGGGCTTCGGGCGCGCCGAAATCGGCCTCGCCGGCGGCGCGGGTGAAGGCCTGCGCGAGCCGCAGAAGCTGCACCTCGCCCGAGCGCGGCGGGGCGATCGGATCGGCAAGCCCCACCCGCTCGCCCGCGCGGATCAGGAGAACCGCGAGCGCCAGCGCCAGAAGCCGCGCCCGGTCGGCCTTGGCCTGCCGCTTCGGATCGCCGGTGAATTCCATCGATCGCGCGTCATCGACCCAGAGATGCACCGACTGCGCCGCCTGCCATTCCTTCTCGCGGACGAACTGCGCGTCGGCCCGGGCGGAGCGGCGCCAGTCGATCGCCCGCGCCTCGTCGCCGGCATGGGCGGGGCGGTATTGCCAGAACTCGTCGCCCATGCCCGAAAGCCGCCGCCCATGCTCGCCAAGCTGGACCGTCGCCGCGAGATGCCGCGCCTCGGCCATCAGCGGCGGCAGGGTCGAGGCGAGCGTCTCCGCCTGTCGCCTGAGGCCCGCAGGCCGGGCCGAATGGGGCGCGGCTTCGCTCATGCCGCCTCGGCGCGGGTGACGTCGCGGGCCACACCCTCGATGATCGAGGCGAGGCTTTCGCCGCGCGCCCGGGCCGCGAAGGAAAGCGCCATCCGGTGGCTGAGGACAGGCCGCGCGAGCGCCAGCACGTCCTCGGCCGAGGGCGCGAGGCGACCGTTCAGAAGCGCCCGCGCCCGGACCGTCAGCATCAGCGCCTGTGCGGCGCGCGGTCCCGGCCCCCAGCTCACGCTGGCGGTCACGGCGGACCCCGCCTCCGCCTCGCCCGGCCGGCAGGCCCGGACGAGGTCGAGGATCAGCTCAACCACCTTCTCGCCCACCGGCATCCGGCGGACCGTGGTCTGCGCCGCGACAAGCTCGGCGGCGGTGAAGATCGCCGGCGCGGCCTGGGTCTCGACCCCGGTCGTGGCCAGAAGGATGTCCCGCTCGGTCGCGCGGTCGGGATACTCGACGTCGATCTGCACCAGGAACCGGTCAAGCTGCGCCTCGGGCAGCGGATAGGTCCCCTCCTGCTCGATCGGGTTCTGGGTGGCGAGAACATGAAAGGGCTGCGGCAGCGCCCGATGCTGGCCCGCCACCGTCACCTGCCGCTCCTGCATCGCCTGCAGAAGTGCGGACTGGGTGCGGGGCGAGGCGCGGTTGATCTCGTCCGCCATCAGAAGCTGGCAGAAGATGGGCCCCTCTATGAAGCGGAAACTCCGTGTGCCGTCCTTCGCCGTCTCGAGCACTTCCGAGCCGAGGATATCGGCCGGCATCAGGTCGGGCGTAAACTGCACCCGCCCCGAGGTGAGCCCCATGACCGTGCCGAGCGTATCGACGAGCATGGTCTTGCCCATCCCCGGCAGGCCGACCAGAAGCCCGTGCCCGCCGCAGAGAAGGGCGGCAAGCGACAGCTCGACCACCCGGTCCTGGCCGATGAAGCGGCGCCCCACTGCCTGGCGCGCCTCGGCGATCTTTTCGCTTAAGGATTCGATATCGGCCAGAAGTTCGG
The DNA here is from genome assembly GCA_011620265.1 of Paracoccaceae bacterium. Taxonomy (GTDB): domain Bacteria; phylum Pseudomonadota; class Alphaproteobacteria; order Rhodobacterales; family Rhodobacteraceae; genus Albidovulum. The sequence continues at coordinate 1,499 of WOZM01000216.1, read as the reverse complement.
CGGGCTCGGCCATGACAAACGCTCCTTCATGCTGTACTCCCCAGCATAAAGGCAGAAATCCCGCGCGGCACCAATGACAAATCCGACGAAGGAACAATTGATCGTGAAACCCTCGGCGGAAAACCTCGCAGCGGCCGCCCGGGCCGCCGGCCGGAAAGGACCACCGCCCGTCCAATTGTGGAATCCGCCCTTCTGCGGCGATCTCGACATGGAGATCCGGCGCGACGGAACCTGGTTCTATCTCGGCACCCCGATCGGCCGGCACGGTCTCGTCAAGCTCTTCTCCTCGATCATCCGCAAGGACGGGGAGGACTATTTCCTCGTGACCCCGGTGGAAAAGGTCGGGATCCGCGTCGTCGACGCCCCCTTCGTCGCGGTGGACGCGGAAGCGAGCGGCGCGGGCCGCGATCAAATCCTGACCTTCACCACCAATGTCGAGGATGTCGTGACCGCCGGCCCCGACCACCCGATCCGGGTCGCCCGCGACGCCGAGACGGGCGAACCCTCGCCCTATGTCCTCGTCCGCGCCAATCTCGAGGCGCTCATCGACCGCAAGACCTTCTACCGGATGGTCGAGCTCGGCGCCCACGAGGAGCGGGAAGGAACAAGCTGGTTCGGCCTCTGGTCGGGCGGCGCCTTCTTCCCGGTCATCCCCTCGGCGGAGCTCGGCTGACATGCCGAAATTCTGCGCGAACCTCTCCTGGCTCTTCACCGAACTGCCGTTCATGGAGCGCTTCAAGGCCGCGAAGGAAGCCGGCTTCGACGCGGTCGAGGTGCTCTTCCCCTACGATTGCCCGGCGCAGGAGATGCGCGACCAGTTGGTCTGGAACGACCTCGCCTTCGTCCTGATGAACTGCCCGCCACCGAATGCTGCCGGCGGGGCCCAGGGCTTCGCCGCGATCCCCGGCCTTGAGGACCGCTTCCGCCGCGATTTCGAAAGGACGCTGCGCTATGCCCGGGTCCTGAAGCCCCGCCACATCCACATCATGGCCGGTGCGGCCGAGGGGCCGGAGGCGAAAGCGACCTTCACCGAGAACCTCCGCTGGGCCGCCACCCGGGCGCCGAAGCAGAGCCTGACGATCGAGCCGATCAACCGCACCGACATGCCGGGCTACTTCCTCACCGACTACGACATCGCCGCGCGCGTCCTCGACGCCGTCGGCGCCGCGAACCTCGCCCTCCAGTTCGACGCCTATCACGCCCACCGCATCACCGGCGACGTGATGGGCGCCTGGGCCACCCACGGCGCCCGCGCGGCCCATATCCAGGTCGCCGGCTTCCCCGGCCGGAACGAGCCCCTGGGCGGAAAGATCGACTACCCGTCCTTCTTCGCCCGCCTCGACAGCGACGGCTACAAGGGCTGGGTCAGCGGCGAATACGCCCCGGCGGGCGCCACCGAAGCCGGCCTCGGCTGGATGCGCTGATCCCTTTCATTGTGGCGGAAATACCTCGGGGTGAATGCGGGCCGCGAGGCCCGCAGAGGGGCAGCGCCCCTCAGG
>WOZM01000235.1:20050-27015 GCA_011620265.1 Paracoccaceae bacterium | reverse complement strand
TCGCTGGTTTTCAAGACCAGTGCCTTAAACCGCTCGGCCACTCATCCGTCGTCCGCAGGCATGACCGGTGCATCCAGCCCCGCTGCCACGCCGCCGACCCGACCGGCCTTAGCGCGGCTCACGCGATTCTGAAAGGCGGGGCCGGGCCGAAATCCGCGCGGCGGATCGGCCGGCCTTTTCTTGGCGACGGCGAACAGCTACACTGCGTTCAAGCGCGGCATAGGCGCGTAACGTCGGGCAACAGGGCCGGCTCGGTTCCCGTCTGGGTTCTTCCGGCCCTTTATTTCCGGGCAGGTCAAGCGCGGCGGAGCGTCCGCGCGAAAATCGGGGGCGAGGATGATGAGGCAGGGGAAGGCGCGGCTTTCGGTGGCGTTCGCAGCCGCTGTGACGCTGGCGGGATGCGAAGAGGGCAAGGCGCCTTTCGCGGCGGCCAAGGCGGACGGCGTGACGGCGTCCGCGGCATCTCCGGTCTCCGTCGAGCGCGACATCGAGGCGCCGAACGTGTTCCGCGCCGAGGGCGAGGGGCTTTGGGACGGGCGCCCGTCGCTGGGCGGTGTCTGGGTCGCGCATTCCAGCGTGGTGGACCCCGAGCGGGTGATGATCCGCAACCCGAAGAATGGAAAATCCGTGGTCGGCGCGCTGTTCCGACGCGAGCGCGACAATCCGGGCCCGAGCCTTCAGGTCTCCTCCGATGCCGCCGAGGCGCTCGGCCTGCTCGCCGGGCAGCCGGCGGAGCTGAGCGTCGTGGCGCTTCGGCGCGAGGAAAAGCCGGTTCCGGCCGAGGCGGATATCGCCGCCGAGGAAGCGGTGGCGGCCACCGCCCCGGCCGAGGTCGCGGCCGCCGCAAGCGTGCCGGCCGACGCGGGTGCCGAACCCGCCGTCCCGGTCGAGACGGCCGCGGCGGAGCCCGCCCCGGCGAAGAAGTCGGGCGGCCTCTTCGGCTTCCTCAAGAAAAAGCCGAAACCCGATCCCGCGACGACGGCGCCGGTTGCCGCCGGTGCTGCGACAGGGCCGATCGAAGCGACCGTGCTCGATCCGGTTGCGGCTTCGGCTGCCGCCGCGCTCGACCGCGCCGACGGCGTCAGCGCCGCTGCGGCCCCTTCCGCAGCCCCGCCCCCCGCGGCAACCTCCTCGGCGGCCCTGAAGCGGGCCTATGTCCAGATCGGGATCTTCAGCGTCGAAGCCAATGCGAAGAGGGCGGCGGATCAGATGAAATCGGCGGGCATGACCGCGACGGTCAAGGGCGACCAGAGCCAGGGCAAGACCTACTGGCGGGTCATCGTCGGCCCGGCGGCGAGCGTCGCCGAACGCGACGCGCTCGCCTCCCGCGTCAAGGGCATCGGCTATCCCGACGCCTATCCGGTATCGAACTAGTCAAGGAGCCTCGGCGCCCCCATGAACCGCCTTGCCGCCATACTGCTGATCGGCCTTCTCGCCGCCCTTCCGGCCCGCGCCTTCGAGACGCGGGCCGGTTCGGCCTGGGTCTATGACATGACCACAGGCACGGTGCTTCTGGCGAAGAATGCCGACACGATGCTTCCGCCGGCGTCGATGTCGAAGCTGATGACGCTGAACATGCTCTTCGAGGCGCTGCGGGATGGCCGCGTCAGCCTTGACGACACCTTCATCGTGTCGGACCGCGCCCATGCGATGGGTGGGTCGACGATGTTCCTGACGGCCGGCGAGCGGCCCACTGTGGAAGAGCTGATCAAGGGCATCGTCGTCAATTCCGGCAACGATGCCTGTGTCGTGGTCGCCGAAGGCCTCGCCGGCACCGAGGAGGAATTCGCCCGGAAGATGAACGACCGGGCAAAGGCGCTCGGCATGGAGCATTCGACCTTCGCGAATGCCAGCGGCTGGCCGCATCCGAACCAGCGGATGAGCACTCATGACCTCGGCATTCTCGCGGTCCGGCTGATCTCCGAGTTTCCCGAATACTATGGCTATTTCGCGCTGACCGAGTTTGAACATGACGGCCGCGCGCCGGACAATCGCTTCAATCGCAACCCGCTGCTGGAGATGGGCATCGGCGCCGACGGGCTGAAGACCGGCCATACCGAAGAGGCCGGCTTCGGGCTCGTCGGTTCGGCTGTCCAGAGCGGCCGGCGGATCGTCTTCGTGCTGACCGGACTGCCTTCCGCGCAGGAGCGCGCGCAGGAATCGGAGCGCATCGCGAACTGGGCCTTCCGCGAATTCGTGCAGAAGACCGTGGCGCCGAAGGGGACCCGGATCGCAGATGCGGAGGTCTGGCTTGGCCAGAACGCACTGGTCGGCATGGTGGTGGCCGAGGACCTCAGGCTTCTGCTGCCTTCGGTCGTGCAGGAGAATGTCAAGGCAACGGTCAACTATACCGGCCCGGTCCTGGCGCCTGTCGAAGCGGGCCAGAAACTCGGCGAGATGATTGTCGAGATCCCCGGAATCGAGCCGATAGCCGTGCCGCTGGTTGCCGAAAACCCGGTGGCGCGGGGCGGCTTCGTTACCCATCTTCGGACCGCGTTCCGGGTTCTGAGCAAGCGGCTGATGACCGAGGTCGGAAGCTGACCGTGTCGAGGCAATCCGGGGCGATGTTCATCACCTTCGAGGGGATCGACGGGTCGGGCAAGTCGACCCAGGCGCGGCTTTTGGCCGAGCATCTGCGCAAGGCCGGGCGCGATGTCGTCCTGACCCGGGAGCCGGGCGGCAGTCCGGGGGCCGAGGAGATCCGGCGACTGGTGCTTGAGGGCGATCCCGACCGCTGGTCGGCCGAGACCGAGATCCTGCTCTTCACCGCCGCCCGCCGCGACCATCTGGAGCGCGTGATCGACCCCGCGCTCGCCGCCGGCAATGTGGTGATCTCCGACCGCTTCGCCGATTCCACCCGGATGTATCAGGGCCTGTCGCGCGGCGATCTGCGCGCGGTGGTGGACAAGCTCCACACGCTGATGATCGGGCGCGAACCCGACCTGACCTTCGTCATCGACATGGACCCCGATACCGGCCTCGCCCGCGCCAGGGGCCGCAACGGCAGCGAGGAACGGTTCGAGGATTTCGGCGCCGATCTCCAGCACCGGATGCGCGCGGGCTTCCTCGCCCTCGCCGCCGAGTTTCCCGGTCGCTGCCGGGTGATCGACGGCAACCGGCCGCCCGACGCGGTGGCGGCCGAAATCGCCGCCATCGCCGACGCCGAGCTCGCATGAGCGACGCGGCCCATCCCGAACCCGACCGCGTCGAAGGCGCGCCGCATCCGCGCGATGCCGCCCGCCTGATCGGGCAGGGCGCGGCCGAGGCGGCTTTCCTTGATGCTTACGGGGCGGGGCGGCTCCACCATGCCTGGCTGCTGACCGGCCCGCTCGGCGTCGGCAAGGCGACCCTCGCCTGGCGGATCGCGCGCTTCCTTCTGGCCACGCCCGAGGACACAGGCGGCGGGTTTTTCGGCGAGCCGGCGCCCGCGCCCGCCAGCCTCGACATTCCCGCCGACCATCCCGTCGCGCGGCGCATCCATGCCGGATCGGAGGGGCGGCTCTTCGTCCTCCGCCGCGCCTGGGACGAAGACAGGAAGCGGCTGAAGACCGTCATCACCGTTGACGAGGTGCGGCGGATGAAGACGTTCCTGCACATGTCGTCCGCCGATGGCGGCCGCCGCGCGGTGATCGTCGATCCGGCCGACGAGATGAACGTGGCCGCGGCCAATGCGCTCCTGAAGATGCTGGAGGAGCCGCCGCACGGCGTGACCTTCCTTCTCGTCTCGCACCAGCCCTCGCGGCTCCTGCCGACGATCCGCTCGCGCTGCCGCGAACTGAGGCTCGCCACCCTCGCGCCGGACGACCTCGCCGAGGCGATGGCCGTCGCGGGCGCCGACGCGGGCAACGGCCCGGCGCTCGCGGTCCTTGCCGCCGGATCGGTGGGCGAGGCGATTCGTCTCGCCAATCTCGACGGGCTCGACACCTATGCCGCGATCGTCGCGCTCTTCTCGACGCTGCCGCGGCTCGACCGGCCCCGGGCGCTGAAGCTCGCCGACATGGCCGCGCAGCGCGGGGCGGAGGAGAAGCTCGATCTCCTGCTGACGCTGATGGACCTCTTTCTCGCCCGGCTCGCCCGCACCGGCGCGCTCGGCGCCGCCGGCCCCGAAGCCGCGCCTGGCGAGGCCGCGCTCCTTGCCCGGCTCGCGCCCGGCGCGGAAGCCGGGCGGCGTTGGGCGGCGCTGCATCAAAGCCTCGGCGCGCGGGCGCGGCACGGGCGGGCGGTCAATCTCGACCCCGCGGCGCTGATCCTCGACATGGTCCTCAAGATCGACGAGGCCGCGCGCGAGACGGTGGCCTGAGCCATCGGGCCGCGGTGCCCGGAACACATTCCCATTGCCGGAAAAACGCGCTAAAGGCAGGGCCATGACGCCTTTGTCCCGCATCACCGACAGCCATTGTCACCTCGATTTCCCGGATTTCGACGGCGAGGTCGCCGACATCGTCGCCCGTGCCCGCGCGGCCGGCGTGCACCGCATGGTGACGATCTGCACGCGGCTGAACGCGGAACCCGCCGTTCGCGCCATCGCCGAGGCGCATGACGGCGTCTTCTACGCCGCCGGCATCCACCCGATGCGCGCCGCCGAAGACCCGCGGGTGACGGTGGATCAGCTCACGGGGTTCGCGGCGCATCCGAAATTCGTCGGCATCGGCGAGACCGGTCTCGACTACCACTACACCGCCGAGAGCGCCGCCGTGCAGCAAGAGAGCCTGCGCATCCATATCGCGGCGGCGCGCGAGACGGGTCTGCCGCTGATCATCCATTCCCGCGCGGCGGACGAGGACATGGCCCGCATCCTGACCGAGGAATTCCGCGCCGGCGCCTATGGTTGCGTCATGCACTGCTATTCGTCGGGGCCGGGCCTCGCCCGCGCGGCACTCGATCTCGGCTTCTATCTCTCGATGTCTGGTATCGCGGCCTTCCCGAAAAGCCGGGAGCTGCGCGACATCTTCGCCGCCGCCCCTCTGGAGCGCATCCTCGTCGAGACCGACGCGCCCTATCTCGCGCCGCCGCCGCATCGCGGGCGCCGCAACGAACCCGCCTATGCCGCCCATACCGCGAAGGTCGGGGCGGAGATCTTCGGCCTCGACTACGCCGAGTTCGCGGCGCGGACCGAGGCGAATTTCGACCGGCTCTTCACCAAGGCGGCCCGGACCGCAAAGGCGGCGTGAGATGACACGGATGCGGTTCACCATCCTTGGCTGCGGCTCCTCCGGAGGGGTGCCGCGGATCGGCGGGCTCTGGGGCGAATGCGACCCGGAGAACCCGCGGAACCGCCGCAGCCGCTGCTCGCTCCTGGTCGAGCGGATCGCCGCGGGCGGCACGACCCGCGTCCTCATCGACACCTCGCCCGACATGCGCGAGCAGCTTCTCCGGCACGAGGTCGAGGCGCTCGACGCGGTGCTCTACACCCATTCGCATTCCGACCATGTCAACGGGCTCGACGACCTCCGCCAGATCGTCTTCCTGACCCGAAAGCGGGTGCCGGTCTGGGCCGACGGCGCCGCGCAGCACGACATCATGTCGCGCTTCGCCTATGCCTTCGTCCAGCCCGAGGGGTCGTCCTATCCGCCGATCTGCGACCTCCACACGATCAGGGGGCCGGTGGTGATCGACGGCGCGGGCGGGCCGATCACCTTCGATCCGTTCGAAGTCGATCACGGTGACATCGACGCGCTCGGCTTCCGCATCGGCAAGGTCGCCTACCTGCCCGACGTCCTGAAGATCGCCGAGCCGGTGTGGGAAAGCCACCTCAGCGACCTCGACTGCTGGATCGTTGACGCGCTGCGCCGGACGCCGCATCCGACCCATGCCCATCTCGCGCTGACGCTCGAATGGATCGCGCGGGCGAAGCCGCGTCGCGGGATCCTCACCAACATGCATATCGACATCGACTATGCGACGGTCGAGGCCGAGACGCCCGACCATGTCAGCGCCGCCTATGACGGGATGGTGCTGGACTTCGAGGTCTGAGCGCTTGGACCTGCCGATCGAGGCGTTGCTCGACGTCACGCTGCCGGTCTTCCTGGTCATCGGCTTCGGCTATGCCGCCGTCCGGCTGGACCTCTTTTCGGATGCGGGCGTCGACGGGCTGATGAAATTCACCCAGAATTTCGCGATCCCCTGCCTCCTGTTCCGGGCGATCTCGGACCTCGATCTCGGGCAGGCCTTCCACTGGCCGCTGCTCCTGTCCTTCTACACCGGCGCGACCTGCGGCTTTCTCGCCGGGCTTCTCGGCGCGCGGTTGCTCTTCGGCCGGCCCTGGCCCGACGCGGTGGCGATCGGCTTTTGCTGCCTCTTCTCGAACTCGGTCCTCCTCGGCCTGCCGATCACCGAACGCGCCTACGGCGCCGGGTCGCTGGCGCCCAACTACGCGATCATCGCGGTCCATTCGCCCTTCTGCTACGCGCTCGGCATCACGGTGATGGAGGTGGTGCGGCATTCGGGCCGTGGCTTTCTGACCACCGCGCGGGCCGTCATGACGGCCATGTTCCGCAACGCGCTCGTCATCGGTATCGCGCTCGGGTTCGCGGTGAACCTCAGCGGCACCGCGCCGCCGCAGGTCTTCACCGATGCCGTCGACCTCATGGTCCGGGCGGCGCTGCCGGCCGCGCTCTTCGGCCTCGGCGGGGTGCTGGTGCGCTACCGTCCGGAGGGTGACATGGTGACGGTGCTCTTCGTCTGCGCGGTGTCGCTCGTCCTCCATCCGGCGATCACCTGGGCGATGGGCCAGACGCTCGGCCTCGGCCCCGGGCCGTTCCACTCGGCGGTGCTGACGGCGGCAATGGCGCCGGGGGTGAACACCTACATCTTCGCCAACATGTACGGCGTCGCGAAGCGGGTCGCGGCGACCGCCGTCCTGATGGCAACGGCGCTTTCGGTGCTGACGGTCTCGGTCTGGCTGAGCCTGCTCGGGTGAGGTATTGCCGAAGTGTCGCGTAAGGTGGGTTTAAACCCACCTTACC
>WOZM01000235.1:0-19950 GCA_011620265.1 Paracoccaceae bacterium | reverse complement strand
CGTAAGGTGGGTTTAAACCCACCTTACCCGGGCTCAGCTCGGGCTCATGCCGCGCAGCCGCTCGGAGCGCCGGCGCAGGATCTCGACCGTGGTCAGCAGGATGATCGAGAAGGCGACGAGAATCGCCGCGACGGCGAGGATCGTCGGAGAAATCTGTTCGCGAAGACCGGTGAACATCTGCCAGGGCAGGGTCTTCTGACCGGCCGAACCGACGAAGAGCACGACGACCACTTCATCGAACGAGGTGATGAAGGCAAAGAGCGCGCCGGAGATTACGCCGGGCAGGATGAGCGGCATTTGCACCTTGAAGAAGGTCCGGATCGGGCCGGCACCCATATTCGCGGCCGCCCGCGTGAGCGAGCGGTCGAAACCCACCAGTGTCGCGGTAACGGTGATGATGACGAACGGAATGCCGAGCGCTGCATGGGCGAGGACGACGCCCCAATAGGTGCCCTGCAGCCCGATCCGCGAATAGAAGAAATACATGCCGGCGGCCGAGATGATCAGAGGCACGATCATCGGCGAGATCAGGATTGCCATGATCGCCCGGCGGAACGGGACATGGCTCTGGCTGAGGCCGATCGCGGCGAGGGTGCCGAAGCTGACGGACAGAAGCGTCGCGACCGGCGCGATGCGGATCGAGTTCCAGAGCGCGCCCTGCCAATCGGAATTGGTGAAGAAGTCGCGGTAATGCTTCAGCGAGTAGCCCTCGGGGTCGAGAGCCAGCATCTTGGGCGTGAAGGTGAAGAAGTTCTCGGCGTTGAACGACAGCGGCAGCACCACGACGATCGGCGCAATGAGGAAGAAGAAGATCAGCCCGCAGACGAACTTGAAGCTGTTGTGCCAGAGAACGTCGCCCGCCGTGGCATAGACCGGGACCGAGGCCCGGTAGTCGCCGGAGGAAAGCCAGTAGGCGAACCAGCTCAGCACCAGCCCGATCAGGATCCCGGCGATGAGGCCCGAGGTGCCGACCAGCGCCATGCCCGTGATCCCCGCGAGGGCCGCGGTGCCGAGGCGCCCGATCCGACGGTCGGGCACGAACTGCGCCAGCACGTAGCCGAGCGCCACGGCGACGACGATGCCGATGACGACGCCGGGCACCGGGGTTCCATGCGCGGTTCCGACGACATAGCCGGTGAACGCGCCGGCTATCGCCATGATCGGCAGGGTGAAGCCCATCAGGCTCGGAGTCGGGATCTCAGGTCGTGCGATGCTCATGTCCCTTACCCCAGCTTCACGTTGTCGATGCCGACGATCTTGTCGTAGACGTAGTAGAGGAGCAGCACGAGGGCGAGCAGGATTGTCCCGAGCGCGGCGGCCAGCCCCCAGTTCAGCGAGGACGAGATGTGATAGGCGATCCGGTTCGAGATGAAGACGCCTCGCGTGCCACCGACGATCTCGGGCGTGATGTAGTAACCGATGGAGAGGATGAAGACGAGGATGGACCCCGCGCCGATTCCCGGCACCGATTGCGGGAAATAGACCCGCCAGAATGCCGTCCAGTTGGTGGCGCCGAGCGACTTCGCGGCGCGGAGGTAGGAGGGCGGGATGGTCTTCATCACCGAGTAGAGCGGCAGGATCATGAAGGGCAGGAGGATATGCGTCATCGCCGTGATCGTGCCGAACTGGTTGTTGATCATGATCAGCCGGTTAGCGTCATCGATGAGGCCCAGCCAGACGAGGACGTCGTTGATCACGCCCTGCTGTTGCAGCAGCACCTTCCACGCCGATGTCCGCACCAGAAGCGATGTCCAGAACGGAAGGAGGACGAGGATCATCAGGAGGTTCGCGGTGGACGAGCGGAGGTTGGCCAGCAGCCAGGCCACCGGGTAGCCAAGCAGGAGGCAGGAGAAGGTGATCAGCATCGACATCCACATCGTGCGGATGAAAAGCGTGACATAGATCCGCTGCTGCTCTGGCCGCGCCTGAATGCCGTCCGGCCCCTTTTCGAGGTCGGCTGCGTTCAGGAAATAGCCGGGCGTGTAGGGCGGGCTGTAAGCCTTGATCGTCTCCCACTTGTCGAGGTCGCCCCAGCCCTTGTCGATGTCCAGGAAAGCATCGCGATAGCCAAAGGTCTCGAACCCCTGCACAGCCGTTGCCACTTCCTGAACGAGCGCGCCATTTTCACCGCCCAGAGCGCCGAGCGATTCGGGCGAGGCATTGGCAAGATCCTGCCCGAGCGCGGTGAAAAGAACCGGCCACGGCTTGGTGTCGACCGGGCTCTTGCGACCGTCCTGCTGCGCGGCGCGGGCGAAGGTGCGATAGGTGGAGGCAGTTACCGGCAGCACGTCGGCGACGCCTTCGCGTAGCTTGAAAGGTGGCTCCTTGGCGTCCTTGTCCTTCGCGGCCGCCCAGGCGGCCTGATCTGCCAGCCACTTATCGTCACCGAAGAGCGTGGCCCAGGTTCCGGACTTCTTCCACGCCTCATTGACGTCGACAAAGCGGTCCATGAAGGTCTTGCCGATATCCTCGGCACCACGTCCGGTCTTGCGGAACAGCGACGAGATGCCGGGATTCTCGTAGTTCAGGCGCGAGCCGAGCTTGGTGTGGTTCTTCAGTTCCGCCGCGATCTGGAAGTCCACGGCGAGGCCGGCGAAGACCGGTTCGCCTGGCACCTCTCCAGAAGCTGCGTCCCAATCCTTGAGCGCTGCGACGGTGCGAGGAAGGGTGTCCCTGACGATCTGGTTTTCGACCGAGCGGAACAGCATGTCCGCGATGGGCGCGATGAATGTGACGAGAATGAAGATGAGAAGCGGCGCGATCAGCGCCAGCGCACGGAGCTTCTGCCGCCTGAGCGCCCGGGCGAGGCTTTTCTTCAGCGGCGTGCCATCGGCTGCCCGCATCGGGCCGGCTTCGGTTATGTCGCTCATCGCTCCCCCGTCAGAGTTTTCGGTCGTCATTGCCGCAGCGACAAATTTGCGGCGGACTCGATAAAGTCACAAACGAATTGGGTGGAAGGGGCCGGCAGGCCCCTTCCGACAGGTGCGATTACTGCGCCAGCCACGCCTGGAACTTGGCGTCCAGGTCGTCGCGGTTGTCGGCCCACCAGCCATAATCGTAAAAGTGAGGGTTGCCCGCGTTGGCCGGATCGGTCGGCATGTGCGGCGCCATCTCGATCCCGAGATCGGCATGCTTGCCGACGAGCGGCGCCGAGGAGGCGCGGGCCGGACCGTAGGAGATGTACTTGGCCTGGTCGGCCAGACGCTGGGTGTCGGTCGCGAACTTCAGGAAGTCCATCACGACTGCTTCCCTCTCGGCCGCAAGGCCGGCCGGGACGATCCAGCCGTCGATGTCGTAGGACTGCATATCCCAGAGCATCGCGATCGGCTGGTTCTGCTCGGCAATGGCCGAGAACAGGCGGCCGTTGAAGGTGGAGCCCATCACGACCTCGCCGTCGGCGAGAAGCTGCGGCGTCTCGGCACCCGCCGACCACCAGACAACCTGATCCTTGATCGTATCGAGCTTGGCGAAGGCACGGGCCTGGCCTTCCTCGGTGCCGAGGACGTCATAGATCTCGTCCTTGGCGACGCCATCGCAATAAAGCGCCCATTCCACGTTGTCGATCGGGCGCTTCTGAAGCGCGCGCTTGCCGGGGTACTTCTCGAGGTCGAACACGTCACAGACGGTGGTCGGCGGCGTGTCGCCCACGAGGTCGGTGCGGTAGCCGAAGGTGGTCGAATAGACGATCTGCGGGATGAAGCAGTCGTTCACGAGCGTGCTCCCGAAGTCCTCGGAGGCCGGTGTGCCGTCCGGTGCCGGGGCGAGCGCCTCGTCGAAGTCGATCTCCTTCGCCAGACCTTCGTCGCAAAGGCGGATCGAATCGGAGACCGTCACGTCGACGAGATCCCAGCTGATATTGCCGGCTTCGTTCATGGCGCGGAGCTTGGCCACGGCTTCGGCCGAGCTTTCGTCCCAGATGATGTTCACGTCCGGATGCTCGGCCATGTAAGGCTCGGCATAGGCCTTGAGCTGCGAATGCTGGTAAGCGCCGCCCCAGGACACCATCGTCAGGTCGATGGCCGAGGCGGCCCCGGCCGACAACGCCAGCGTGGATGTCGCAAGAAGAGTATTCATCAGTTTCATAGGTTACTCCCTAAAGTTCCCGTTTTCATTTCGGTGACCCACGCCCCGGGACAGGCGCCTGGGCCAGTTCCTTGGATTGCGTTCACGCGTCCAGCGCGCGGCAATCCTGCGGTAGCCAGCCGATCTCGATCTGCTGGCCGGGGGTGAGCCGCACCTGGTCGGGCGCATTGCGGGTCTTGACGACGAATTCGTCGTTGCCCGCGACACGCAGCCGGGTGCGGAAGATGTCGCCCATGTAGATGAATTCGAGCACTTCGGCCTTCAGCGTATGGGCGCCGGCCTGAAGCCGCGACTTGTTGAACTCCACCCGCTCCGGCCGGATCGACACGCGGGTGCGTTCGCCGGGCTTCGAGACGTTGATCGGCTTGCAGTCGATCAGTTCGCCATCGTCGAGCTCGACCACCGCGACGTCGCCCTTGATCTCCTTCACCATGCCGAGAAGCGTGTTGTTCTCGCCGATGAACTGCGCGACGAAGCTGTTTTCCGGTTCTTCGTAGAGCTTGGCGGGAGGGGCGAGTTGCTGGATCCGGCCATCATCGAAGACGGCGATGTTGTCGGACATCGTCAGCGCCTCGGTCTGGTCATGGGTGACGTAGACCGTGGTGATGCCGAGATTGTGGGCGAGCCGCGTGATCTCGAACTGCATGTGTTCGCGGAGTTGTTTGTCGAGCGCGCCAAGGGGTTCGTCCATCAGCACCAGCTCCGGCTCGAAGACCAGCGCGCGGGCCAGCGCGATCCGCTGCTGCTGGCCGCCCGAAAGCTGGGCCGGGCGGCGGCCGCCGAATTCGCCCATCTGCACCATGTCGAGCGCCCGCTTCACCTTCGCATCGCGGAGGGACTTGCCGATCTTGCGCACTTCGAGCGGGAAGGCGAGGTTCTCGGCCACTGTCATATGTGGAAAGAGCGCGTAGTTCTGGAACACCATGCCAATACCGCGCTTGTGCGGCGGGATATTGTTGATCGGACGCCCGCCGAGCCGGATATCACCGTGCGTCGCGGTTTCAAACCCGGCCAGCATCATCAGACATGTCGTCTTGCCGGAACCCGATGGGCCGAGCATCGTCAGAAACTCGCCCCTGGCAACGGAAAGATTCAGATCCTTGACGACCAGAGTTTCCCCATCGTAGCTTTTCTGAACGTGATCAAACTCGACGAATGCGGCGTCGCCGCCGGTTCTGTCATCGGTCAAATTTGGGCTCCCCGTCGTTTTTTTTATGAGTCTTCTTTACCCGTCACGAAACTAACACGGAACCGACCCACGATTGCAACCCGTTGTTTTGGATCGGTGCCGGAACGGGAATTTCCGTCGAGGAAGGCGGGATTATTGGCCTCCTTGCGACAGAATCCCGCACTCATGCGACAATTTATTGCGCAAACGGAGATTTGCGACAGGATCCGCGATCACCCGCCGGTCATGTAGGGCATCAGCACGACCTCGGCATCGGGGCGGATCTCGGTGAACCACGCCTCGCGGTAGATCACCCCGTCGAGCGACAGCGACACCCCGCGCCGGATCTGGGGTTCCAATCCCGGATAGGTCTCGACGAGGCGATCGAGGAGTTCCTTGAACGTCTTCGCCTTCACCTCGACTTCGGTCTCGCCGTCCGCGGCCTGCCGGAGCGAACCCCAGAGCCGGACCTTGACCATCAAGAACCCCCGAGCGCCTTCAGGACGCGCGGCGGCGACATCGGCAGTTCCGAAAGCCGGATCCCGGCCGAGCGCGAGACCGCGTTCGAGAGTGCCGCGAGCGGCGGCACGATCCCGGTCTCGCCCACGCCGCGTACGCCGTAGGGGTGGCCGGGATTGGGGATCTCCAGGATCACGGTGTCGATCATCGGCAGGTCCGAGGCGACCGGCACACGGTAGTCGAGGAAGGTCGGGTTCTGTAGCCGTCCATCGGCGCCGTAGATATATTCCTCGTTCAGCGCCCAGCCGATGCCCTGCACCGCGCCGCCCTGCATCTGCCCCTCGACGTAAGACGGATGCACCGCCTTGCCGGCATCCTGGAAGACCGTGTAGCGCAGCACCTTGGTGGCGCCGGTTTCCTTGTCGACCTCCACATCGACGATATGGACGCCGAACGAGACGCCGGCGCCGTCGACATTGACCTCGTGATGGCCGGCGATGGGGCCGCCCGTCTCGAACGACACGGCGGCGATCTCGGCCAGGCTCATCGGCGGGAACTTTCCGGCGTTCGGCCCGGCCGGGACGGCGGCGCCGTCCTTCCATTCGACCGCGTCGGCGTCGATCCCCCAGATCTTCGCGGCGCGTTCGCACATGACCCGGACCGCCGCGCGCGCCGCCTTGATCGTGGCAAGCCCGACCGCGAAGGTCACGCGGCTGCCATCGGTCACGTCGTTGTAGCCGAGCGAGGAAGTATCGGCGACGATGGTGCGGACCCGGTCGTAGTCGATGCCCAGCTCCTCGGCCGCCATCAGGCTGATCGAGGCGCGGGAGCCGCCGATGTCGGGGTTGCCTTCGGTCACGCCGACGGTGCCGTCGGTGTTGATGTTCAGCGACACGCAGGAATTGCCGCCGAAGTTGAACCAGAACCCGCAGGAGATGCCGCGGCCCTGACCTTCGGCCAGGGGCGCGGAATAATGCGGATGCTTCTTCGCCGCCTCGAGGGTCGCGACAAGGCCGATATCGGGGAAGGTCGGCCCGTAGGACGACTTCGTGCCCTTCTTCGCCGCGTTCTTCAGCCGCACGTCGATCGGGTCGAGGCCAAGGTCCTGGCAAAGTTCGTCGATCACGCTTTCGACCGCGTAGATCGCCTGCGGCGCGCCCGGCGCGCGATAGGCGGCCTCCTTCGGGCGGTTGGTCAGCACGTTCCAGCCATAGGTGCGGACATTGTCGAGGTCGTAGGCGGCGAAGGCGGCCTGCGCGCCCATGTCGACCGTGCCGCAGGGGAAGGCGCCGCCCGAATAGCGCAGATGCGCCTCGGCGCCGGTGATGCGGCCGTCCTTCGCCATGCCGATCTTGATATCCATCGAGGTGTGGACGGTCGGCCCGGTGGCGCGGAACACCTCGTCGCGGGTCATCACGATCTTGACCGGCCGGCCGGCCTTGCGGGAAAGCGCCAGCGCGACGGGTTCGATGAAGACGGTGGTCTTGCCGCCGAAGCCACCGCCGATCTCGGATGCAGTGACGCGGAGCTGGCTCGCCTCCATCCCCATGATCGCGGCGCAAAGTGTGCGGACGAAGTACTGGCCTTGCGTGCAGCACCAGAGGTCGGCCTTGCCGTCGGAACTGACCGAGGCGAGGCAGGCATGCGGCTCGATATAGCCCTGGTGGGTGGCGGCGGTGCGGAAGCTCCGCTCGACGATCCGGTCCGCCTTGGCAAAACCCTTCGCGGGGTCGCCGTGACCGAACTCGCAATGGCTCGTCACGTTTTCCGACATGCCGGCAGGCACGTTTTCAAGGCTGCGTCCGGCCAGCACGACCGGGGCGCCCGGCTTGATCGCAACATCCACCTCGGTGACATGCGGCAGGATCTCGTAGTCGACCTTGATGAGCTTCAGCGCCGCCTTCGCGGTCGCCGCGTCCACGGCGGCGACGGCGGCAACGGCGTGGCCGTCATAAAGCGCCTTGCCCCTGGCCATGCAGTTGTCCTGCACGTCGCGGATGAAATCGTCCTCCTGCGCCGGCAGGTCGGCGCCGGTGAGGACGGCCTTGACGCCGGGCAGAGCCTCGGCGGCCTTCGTGTCGATGCTCCTGATCCGCGCATGGGCATGGGGCGAGCGCAGGATGCGGCCGGTGAGCATCCCGGGCGCGGTCGCGTCCGCGCCGTACATCGCCCGGCCCGTGACCTTGTCCACGCCATCGGGGCGGCGGACCCGCGTGCCCACCTGCTTGAATTCGCGCTTCTGGTATTCGTCCAAGGACATCTCAGGCCCCCCTCATCTCGGCCGCCGCCGCCTGCACGGCGCGGATGATCTTGTCATAGCCGGTGCAGCGGCAGAGGTTGCCGGCAAGCCAGTAGCGCACCTCCTCGTCCGTCGGATCGGGGTTCTTCTCCAGAAGCGACTTCGCGGCGACGAGGATGCCCGGCGTGCAGATGCCGCACTGAAGGGCCGCGTGGTCGATGAAGTGGCGCTGCAGGGGATGCAACTCGTCGCCGTCCGCCATGCCCTCGATCGTCGCGATCTCGGCACCCTCGGCCTCGGCCCCGAGGACGAGGCAGGAGCAGACGAGCCTTCCGTTCAGCGTGACCGAGCAGGCGCCGCAATCGCCGGTGCCGCAGCCTTCCTTGGCGCCGGTGAGGCCGAGGCGATTCCGGAGCGCGTCGAGAAGCGTCTCGTCCGGCGCGCAGAGGAATTCGTAAGGATCGCCGTTGATCGTGGTGGAAACGGGAATGGACTTCATTTCTTACCTCCGGCGCGGGCATAGGCGATGAGCGCGGCGCGCCGGGCGAGCGTGCCGGCGGTCCTGGTGCGGAACGCGACGGTGCCGCGCTTGTCGTCGATCGGTTTGCAGACGGCCTCGCAGGCCTTGGCCATCCTGGCGAGCGTGGCGTCGTCAAGCTTCGTGCCGACAAGGAGCTTGCCGGCCTCATCGGCGACAACGACCGTCGGCGCGACCGCGCCAAGGACGATGCGCGCCGCCTTCACGGTGCCGTCGGCCGCCAGTTCCAGCGACACGGCGGCGGAGGCAACGGCGATGTCCATCTCGGTGCGCGGGATGAAGCGCAGATAGGCGTCCGAGGCGCGGTCGGGACGGGCGGGGAGGAAGATCGAGGTGACGATCTCGCCCGTCTTCAGCGTGGTCTTGCCGGGACCGGCGGGAACGTCCGCGACAGGACAGTCACGCTCGCCGCCCGGGCCGGCGATGCGCGCGACGGCGTTCGCGGCGACAAGGCCCGGCACCGCGTCGCCCGCCGGAGAGCCGTTGCAGAGGTTGCCCGCCATCGTGCAGCGGCCCTGGACCTGGGTCGAGCCGATCAGGTTGGCGCCCTCGACGACGCCGGGCCAGAGCGCCACGACGCCCGCATGCTCGCCAAGCGCCGCATTCGGGACCGCCGCGCCGATGCGGAAGCCGCCGTTTTCGGCGGTGATGTCGCCGATGCCGGGGATCTTCTTGATGTCGACGATCAGTTCGGGCTCCACCAGGCCGGATTTCAACTGGACGAGCACATCGGTTCCCCCGGCCAGAACCCGGGTCACGCCCGGCTCCGCCGCCAGCAGCCCGGCGGCTTCCTTCGCGGTTCTTGCAGCTACGTATCGCATCTTTTGCCCAATCCTCCGGGCCGCTTCAGCGGCACTGTCCTTGGCCGCGCACCCGGGCGCGGGTCGGTTCCGAGCCTTCACAATACCCATCCCGCCGGAAAGGGGAAGGGCCGTGCCGGGTCAAATGTCCTTCATCAGCCGCAGCGCGTCGTAGATCGCCGCATGGGTATTGCGCGCCGAAACCGCGTCGCCGATCCGGTAGAGCCGGAAGCCGTCCGCGAGCCCGCCGTCGGGCGTCTGCGGGCGCCCCTCGATCAGCGCGTCGTAGTCGACCGCTCCAAGGTTCGAGGAAAGCGGCTTCAGCTCGAAATAGAGGTCGTCGAGCGGCAGCGTGCCGTGGTTGATCACCACCTGGTCGTAGTGCCGTTCGCGGGCCAGCGGCATGTAGTCGGACCCGATCGTCGCCTTGAGAAGGTTGCCGTCGCGCGCGACCGAGTCAAGACGATAGGTCACGGTGAAGGTCACGTCCTTGTCCTGCATCGAGCGCATGTAGGGCACGAGATTCATCGCCATCACGTCGGGGGCGAAGCTGCGGTCGGGCGTCATGATCTCGACCTTCGCGCCGGTCCGGGCGGCGACTTCGGCGGCCTGAAGCCCCGCATGGTCGCCGGCATCGTCATAGACGAGCACGTTGGTGCCCGGCTTGACATCGCCGGAGATCAGGTCCCAGGACGCCACGACAAGCTCGTTGCCCGAACTCAGCACGTCCTTGTCGGGCAGGCCGCCGGTCGCGACGATGACCACGTCGGGGTTCTCGGCGGTCACGTCGCCGGCCTCGGCCCAGGTGTTGAAGCGGAATTCGACGTCGCGGGCGGCGCACTGCGCCATCCGCCAGTCGATGATGCCGATCATTTCCTTCCGGCGCGGGCTCTGCGCGGTCAGCCGCACCTGCCCCCCGGGTTCGGCGGCGGCTTCGAAGACGGTGACGGTGTGACCGCGCTCGGCCGCCACCCGCGCGGCTTCGAGACCGGCCGGGCCGGCGCCGACGATCACCACCTTCTTCCTCGCGGCGGCGGGCGGAATGTCGTGCGGCATCGTCAGCTCGCGGCCGGTCGCCGCATTGTGCATGCAGAGCGCGTCGCCCGCCTGGTAGATCCGGTCGAGGCAATAGGTGGCGCCGACGCAGGGGCGGATGTCGTCCTCGCGCCCTGCGACGATCTTGCGCACGATATGCGGGTCGGCCATGTGGGCGCGGGTCATGCCGACCATGTCGAGCTTGCCCGAGGCGACGGCATGGCGCGCGGTCGCCACATCGGGGATCCGCGCGGCGTGAAAAGTGGGAAGCCCAACCTCGGCGCGGATCCGCCCCGCGAAGTCGAGATGCGGCGCCGACTTCATCCCCTGCACCGGGATCACGTCGGTCAGCGCCGCGTCGGTTTCGATATGGCCGCGGATGATGTTGAGGAAATCGACATGGCCCGACGCCTTGAACATGTGGCCGACCGCGATGCCCTCATCCGCTGTCAGGCCGCCGTCCATCGCCTCGTCTGCGGTGTAGCGCACGCCGACGAGCAGCCGGTCGCCGACCCGTTCGCGGATCGCCGCAAGCACGTCGAGCGCGAAACGCGCGCGGTCTTCGAGCGATGCGCCGCCATAGGGACCGTCAAGCTCGTTGGTCGCGGGCGACAGGAACTGGTCCATCAGGTGACCATAGCATTCGAGCTCTATCCCGTCGAGGCCGGCCGCCGCCATGCGTTCGGCCGCATCGGCATAGTCGCCGATGATGCGGGCGATGTCCCAGTCCTCGAGCTTCTTCGGGAAGGCGCGGTGGGCGGGCTCGCGCTGGTGGCTGGTGGTGAGCGCGGGAAGCCAGTCGCCCTTGTTCCAGTGGGTCCGGCGACCGAGATGGGTGAGCTGGATCATCACCGCGCAGCCATGGTCGTGGCATTCGTCGGCGAGCTTCTTCATCCAGCCCACGACCTCGTCCTTGTAGGCGAGGATGTTGTTGAAGACCGGCGGGCTGTCCTTGGACACCGCCGCCGATCCGGCGGTCATCGTCATCGCGACGCCGGCCCTGGCGCGTTCGACGTGATAGGCGCGGTAGCGGTCCTTCGGCATCCCCGCCTCGGCATAGGCCGGCTCGTGCGCCGTCGTCATGATCCGGTTCTTCAGCGTGAGGTGCCGGAGCCGGTAGGGCTGCAGAAGCGGATCGTTCGAGGCCATGGTCACTCCTGGGGCAGCGCGGGTCCAAACGACGCCGACTGGCACAGTTCTAGGACAGGGGCGGGCCCGCGGGCTGGACCATAACCGACATCCGGAGGTTTCCGAACCGACACCGGGGGTGTTCCTGCAGCGGGGGCTGGCGATCCGCCCCGCGCGTCGGTCCGTTCGCGCTCAGCCGCCGCGCACCGCCTCGATCATGCGGTGGACGTTCTCGGGATCGGCGTCGGGCGTGATGCCGTGGCCGAGGTTGAAGATGTGGGGGCCATTGGAGAAGGCGCGCACGATGCGGCGCGTCTCGGCGACGAGCGCCGCGCCGCCGGTCACGAGGAGCGACGGGTCGAGATTGCCCTGCACGCAGCCGTCCGTCTGGACATGCCCGGCCGCCCATTCGGCCGAGACCGAATTGTCGAGTGCCACGCAATCCGCGCCCGTGGCCTTCGCGAAGCCGACATAGCGTTCGCGCGCCTCGCGCGGGAAGGCGATGACCGGCAGGCCGGGGTGGCGGGCCTTGAGTTCGCCGATGATCCGGGCGGCGGGCTTCAGCGCGAAGTCGTCGAAATCCCGGCCCCTGAGCGATCCGGCCCAGCTGTCGAAGAGCTTGACCACCTCGGCCCCGGCCTCGACCTGGGCCGAGAGATAGTCGATCGTCGCTTCGGTCAGAAGCTCGATGAGACCGGCGAAGGTCGGCCGGTCCTCGGCCTTGAGCCGGTGCGCCGGCCCCTGGTCGGGCGTGCCGCGCCCTGCGATCATGTAGGTCGCCACGGTCCAGGGCGCGCCGGCAAAGCCGATCAGCGTCACCTCCTTCGGAAGCGCGCGCGACAGGATGCGCACCGTCTCGCAGACCGGCGACAGTGTGTCGTGAATCGCGTCCTTCGGTTTCAGGGCGGCGAGACCCTCCGCCGTCGTGATCGTGGACAATCGCGGCCCTTCGCCGGTTTCGAACCAGAGATCGCAACCGAGTGCCTGGGGCAGCAAAAGAATATCCGCGAAGAGGATCGCGGCATCGAACCCGTAGCGGCGAATGGGTTGCAGCGTGACCTCGGCCGCCAGCTCCGGATTATAGCAGAGCGACAGGAAATCCCCCGCTTTCGCCCGTGTTGCACGGTATTCCGGCAGGTAGCGGCCGGCCTGGCGCATCATCCAGATCGGCGGAACGGCTTGGGTTTCGCCGGCGAGGGCGCGCAGGATGGTCTTGGTCATCGGGTTCTCCTTCGCCCCTTTCATCCCGGCCTGCGACCCGATGTCAAGCGCGGGGCCGGCCTCGGGCCATTGCACGGGCATTCTGTCACGGCTATGGCGGGGCCATGGACATGCCCACCGCGCAAAACCCGCTGAAGATCGGCACACGGGGCTCGCCCCTGGCCCTCGCCCAGGCGTTCGAGACCCGCCGGAGGCTGATGTCGGCGCATCATCTCGCCGAAGACGCCTGCGAGATCGTCGTCATCAAGACCACCGGCGACGACCGGACGCTGATCGCGGCGGACCGCCCGCTGAAGGAGATCGGCAACAAGGGTCTCTTCACCAAGGAGATCGAGGAGGCGATGCTGGCCGGCGCCATCGACATCGCGGTGCATTCGACCAAGGACATGCCGGTGGAGCAGCCCGCGGGGTTGGTGCTCGACTGCTACCTGCCGCGCGAGGACGTGCGCGACGCGTTCATGTCCTCCGCGGTCGCGCGGCTTGCCGACCTGCCCGAGGGGGCGGTCGTCGGATCGTCGTCGCTGCGCCGGCGGGCGCAGCTTGCCAACCGGCGGCCGGACCTGAGGCTCGTGGAGTTTCGCGGCAACGTGCAGACCCGCCTGAAGAAGCTGAACGACGGCGTGGCGGCGGCGACCTTCCTCGCCATGGCCGGACTCAACCGGCTCGGCATGGCGGCCCTGGCGCAGAGCGCGGTCGAGGTCGACGAGATGCTGCCCGCCGTCGCGCAGGGCGCGATCGGGATCGAGCGGCGCGCCGACGATATGCGGGCCGGGATCTTGCTGGCGGCGATCCACGACGAACCGACCGGCGAGCGGCTGGCGGCGGAGCGCGCCTATCTCAGGACGCTCGACGGTTCCTGCGAGACGCCGATCGCCGGGCTGGCCGTCCATGACGGCGGCGGGCTTTGGCTCCGCGGCGAGATCCTGCGGCCCGACGGCTCGGAGGTGATCCGGGGCGAGCGGCGGTTCGCGGCTGCGGATGCCGCCGAGGCGGGGGCCGACCTCGCGCGGGCGCTGCTCGCCGAGGCGCCGAAGGGGTTCTTCGACTGGCGCTGAGGGGGCGCTGCCCCCGCCGCCGCGAACGCGGCGGCTCCCCCGGGATATTTCCGGCAAGATGAAGGGTCAGGCGCGGGTGGCACGGGCGATCTCGTCGGCGCCGAGCCCGTAGCGGCCGGCGAAGCGGAGGCGCGCCGCGACGAGGCGGGGATCGTCGGGGCGCAGCCCCGGTGTTCGGATGAACTCTATCCTTTGCCGGGATTTCAGCGCCTCGGGGTCGATGGCGGTGCCCATGATCCGGTCGATGATCTCGCCGCCGGCGGCGACGTGGAACCCTTTCGAGAAACCGCGGAAATGGTGCCGGTTGTGGAGCGTGGCGACATGCCGTTCGACGGCGGTCTTCTTCACTGCCAGGTGGGCGGAAGAGTGGAACCATTCGCAGGCGAGGAAGGTGGCGCCGCCGCCGACGAGGACGATGCCGGCCACGATCCCGGCGGCGATGCCGAGGATCGAGCGGCGGGCGAACATCAGGCGCAGTCTTTCCACCGGAACCTCCTGTCGCCGAAGCGTCCGACGCGGCGGCTTTCCGGTCAGGACCCGCGCCGGGCCTCGGCGCTCACGATGTTGCGTCGGGGAGGGTCTTGCCGGGGTTGAGGATGCCCCTGGGGTCGAAGGCCGCCTTCACCGCCCGCATCATGTCGAGCGCTGTCGGGTCCTTTCGCCGCCGCATCGAGGAAAGCTTCGACAGCCCGATCCCGTGCTCGGCCGAGAACGAGCCGCCAAGGTCGGCGACGATGTTCTCGATGGCCTCGGTCAGCGCCTCGTCGAGGCTCGGGTCCGTGCGGGTCGGGAAGATCGTGTAGTGAAGGTTGCCATCGCCGAGATGGGCGACAGTGTTGGTCCCGGCGCCGGGGTCGATCCCTTCGGTCGCGGCAAGGGCGCGGGCGAGGAAGGCGTCGACCTTGTCGAGGGGCACGGCGACGTCGGTGTCGACGGTGTGGCCATGGCCCACCGTGATCTCGGCCGCCGCCTCGCGCCGGGCCCAGATCGCGCGGCGCTGGGCTTCGGTCCGGGCGAGGGTGGCGTCGAGGACGAGGCCGTCCTCCATCATCGAGGCGAGCGTGTCCTCGAGAAGCGTCGTCAGCGGCACCGATCCGTCGGGCAGCGGCGTCGCGTCGCGCGGGGCGGTGGCGCCAAGCTCGACGAGGATCGTCACGTCGTGGATCTCGGCGAAGGGCAGGCCGAGGTCGGGGCGGCGGGCGCGGAGCTGGTCGAGATAGGTGCGCGGCATGAACTCGAACGCCTCGACGAGGCCGCCGGTCGCCTCCTGCAGCCGGTTGAGGAGGGTGAGGGCGCTGGCCAGCGAAGGCGCCGCGAGCATCGCGGTCGCGTGGGCCTGCGGGGCGGGCACGAGCCTCATCGCGGCGGCGGTGATGACGCCGAGCGTCCCCTCGGCGCCGATGAAGAGGTCCTTGAGGTCATAGCCCGAGTTGTCCTTGTGAAGCTCGGACATCAGGTTCATCACCCGCCCGTCGGCGAGGACTACCTCGAGCCCGAGGCAGAGCGCGCGGGTCGAGCCGTAGCGGACGACGTTCGAGCCGCCGGCATTGGTCGAAAGGACCCCGCCGATCTGCGCCGAGCCGCGGGCGCCGAACCAGAGCGGGAAGCAGAGCCCCTTCGCCTCGGCGGCCTCGTGGAGGGTCGACAGGTTCACACCGGCCTGCACCACCGCGACGCGCGCCTCGGGACGGATCGCGCGGATGCGGTTCATCCGCTCGAGCGAGAGCATGAGGGCGCCCTCGGCCGCAATGGCGCCGGTGAGCCCGGTGCGGCCGCCGGTCGGGACGACCGGGATGCCGCCCTCGTGGGCAAGGCGGAGGGTCGCGGCGACCTCGTCGGTCGTGCCGGGGCGAAGGACGGCGCGGGGCGTCCAGCGGTATTTCCCGGTCCAGTCGCGGCAATAGGCGGCGGTGTCCGCCCCGGTCAGGACCTGGCCGGGGCCGAGTAGGTCGGTCAGGCGGGCGATGAGGCTCATCGTCGGAAACTCCCGTGATCGGCGCCACTTTCCGGCGGAGGCGCGCGATTGGCCAGAGGGAAATCGCAGGCCCGCTGCTGCCGGGGGCGTGAAACGAGCGGGTCTGCGCGTGTGAAGGGAGAAGGACTTCACCGAGCCGCATCCCGCGGCGCGTTCAGGCGGCGGCGTTCTCACCAATCTGATGGCTGCTCCGCGTGTCCCGTCGGGCGGATGGTCGAAGCCCTCCGGCAATCTGCCGCGCCGGAATGCGTAAGGTGGGTTTCAACCCACCCTCCGGTCGTGGTGGGTTGAAACCCACCTTGCGGACGGCCGTGAGATGGTGTCCTGACCGGGGCCGTTGCGCGGCCGGCGCGGGATCACTCCGCCCGGCGCAGGAGCTCGAGCACCTTCGGGCCGAGGGTCTCGACCACCACGGCCACGCCTTTCGCGGTCGGGTGGAGGCCGTCGGGCTGGATGTAGTCCGCGAGCGCCTGCTGGCGGTCGGGCATGGCGAGGATCGGCGCGAGGAACGGGTCTGCCAGGATCGCGCCATGTTTTGCCGCCAGTTCAGCGTAGATCGCGTCGAAGCGCGTCTTGTAGTCGGGCCCGTAATTGCCCGGCGCCACCATCGGCACGAGGAGGACGGGAAGGCCCTTCTCCGCGATCCGGGCGAGGATCGCGTCGAGATTGGCGCGCGCCTCCTCGGGCGGCAGGCCGCGCAGGAGGTCGTTGCCGCCGAGGGTGACGATCATCGCGTCGGCCGGCGCCGCGAGCGTCCAGTCGATCCGGGCGAGACCGCCGGCGGTGGTGTCGCCGGAAACGCCGGCATTCTGCACCTCCACCTCCGCCCCGTGATCGCCGAGCCAGCGCTGGAGCTGGGCGACGAATCCGTCCTCGGGCGGCAGGCCGTAGCCCGCAATGAGACTGTCGCCGAAGGCGACGATCCGGGCGGGTGCGGCGGCGAGCGACGCGGGTGCGGCGAGCAGGATCGCGATCCCCGCGGCTCTTGCGAGGTTGCGCAACCCGCCCCGCACCCCATATGTCTTTCTGAGGCGGAACGGGCGGATAGAGGCAATGAGCGATACGATACTGAGCCTTGAAGACGCGCGGCTGGTGCTTGAGGGCAATGCCGGGCCGCTGGAGATTCTGCGGGGCATCACGCTTTCGGTCGCGAAAGGCGAAAGTCTTGGGCTCATCGGGCCGTCGGGATCGGGCAAGTCGTCGCTCCTCATGCTCATGGGCGGGCTCGAACGCGCCACGTCGGGCCGCGTCATGGCACTGGGCCACGATCTTACGGCGATGGACGAGGATGCGCTCGCGCGGTTCCGCCGGGGCAATATGGGGATCGTTTTCCAGTCCTTCCACCTCATTCCGACGATGACCGCGCTGGAGAACGTCGCGATCCCGCTGGAACTCGCGGGTGCCGCAGATGCGTTCGACCGCGCGGCGGCGGAACTGGAGGCGATGGGGCTCGGGGCGCGGATGGATCACTATCCGGCGCAATTGTCGGGTGGCGAGCAGCAGCGCGTGGCGCTGGCGCGCGCCGCAGCACCGCGGCCGGCGATCTTTCTCGCGGACGAGCCGACCGGCAATCTCGACGGGGCGACCGGCGAGGCGATCATGGAGCTTCTTTTCGGCCTGCGCGACCGGCACGGGGCGACGCTGATCCTCGTCACCCATGCGCCGGAACTGGCGGCGCGCTGCGACCGGGTGGTGCGGCTCGCCGATGGCCGCATCGCCGGCGAGGAGCGGGCGGTGCGCGCTGAGGTGGCCGAATGAACCTTTCCGTCGCGCTGAGGATCGCGCGGCGCGAGATGCGCGGTGGCATCGGCGGCTTCGCGGTCTTCCTGCTCTGCCTGATGCTCGGCGTCGCGGCGATCGCCGCCGTGGGCACGGTGCGCTCGGCCATCGACGCGGCGATCCGCGATCAGGGCGCGGTGCTTCTGGGCGGAGATGCCGAGATGTCCTTCACTTATCGGTTCGCCAGCCCCGAGGAGCGCGCCTTCATGGCGCAGCGCGCGGCGCAGGTGGCCGAGATCGTCGATTTCCGCTCGATGGCGGTGACGGGCGCGGGGGCGGAGGCCGAGCGCGCGCTGACGCAAGTCAAGGCGGTCGACGAGTTCTACCCGCTGACCGGCACGCTCGTCCTCGATCCGGCGATGACGCCGGCGGAGGCCTTCGCGCCGGTGGACGGGGTTCCGGGGGCGGCGATGGATCCGGTGCTGGCGGACCGTCTCGGCCTTGCTGTCGGGGACCGGTTCCGGCTCGGCACGAAGGAATTCCGGGTGGCGGCGCGGATCCTGCGCGAGCCGGACGGGGCGACGGGCGGCTTCTCGCTCGGCCCGCGCACGATTGTGCGGACGGCGGATCTTGACGGGTCCGGCCTCCTGGAACCGGGGAGCCTTTTCGATACGCGCTACCGGCTTCTCCTGCCCGAGGGCGCCGAGATCGGCCCCCTTGGCCGCGAGGCGGTGGCGGCGTTCCGCGATACCGGGATGCAGTGGCAGGACGCCCGCTACGGCGCGCCGGGGATGCGGCGCTTCGTCGACCGGATGGGGTCGTTCCTGGTGCTGGTGGGGCTTGCCGGGCTGGCGGTGGGCGGCGTCGGGATCGGCGCGGCGGTGCGGTCGTATCTCGACGGCAAGACCGCGACGATGGCGGCGCTGAAGGCGCTCGGCGCGGAATCGGGGACGATCTTCGCGGTCTATCTGATACAGGTCGCGGCGCTCGCGGTCCTCGGCGTCGCGATGGGGCTGGTCCTTGGCGCCGGCGCCCCGGTCCTCGCCGGCCCGCTCATCGCGCGGAGCCTGCCGATCCCGGTGGAGATCGGGGTGAGCTGGAAGCCGCTCGCCGAGGCCGCGACCTACGGTGTGCTGACGGCCGCGCTCTTCGCGCTCTGGCCGCTGGCGCGGACGCGCGAGGTGAAGGCGGCAGCACTCTTCCGCGATCTCGGGCCGGGGCGGCGGGTCTGGCCGGGCTGGAGGCTGTCGCTGGTCCTGGCCGGTCTCGCGGGGCTGCTGGTGGCGGTCGCGGTCGGGTTTTCGGGTGTGCCGGAGCTGGCCTTCGGGACGCTCGGCGGCATTGTCGCGGCGCTGCTGGTGCTGACGCTCGCGGCCTTCGGGCTTCGCCGCCTCGCCCGCCAAATGGGCCACCGGGCGCGGGGGCGGCCGGCCCTGCGCCTTGCGCTTTCGGCCATCGGTTCGCCGCGCGAGGAGGCGACGGCGGTGATCCTGTCGCTCGGCCTCGGCCTCTCGGTGCTGGCGGCGGTGGGGCAGATCGACATGAACCTGCGCGCCTCGATCGACCAGGACCTGCCGGAGGTGGCGCCCTCGTTCTTCTTCGTCGATATCCAGCCCGACCAGATCGAGGGGTTCCTCGCGCGGGTGGAGGGCGACGCGGCGGTGAGCCGGGTCGATACCGCGCCGATGCTGCGGGGCGTGCTCACCCAGATCAACGGGCGGAGCGCGCGCGAGGTGGCGGGCGATCACTGGGTGGTGCGCGGCGACCGGGGGCTGACCTATTCGGCCCTGCCGCCAGAGCGCACGGTGATCACCGAGGGCGCCTGGTGGCCGGAGGATTATGCCGGGCCGCCACAGATGTCTTTCGCGCAGGGAGAGGCCGGGGAGATCGGGCTGAAGCTGCATGACCGGGTGACGGTCAACGTCCTCGGCCGCGACATCGAGGCCGAGATCACCTCGTTCCGCGAGGTGGATTTCGGCACTGCCGGAATCGGCTTCGTGATGTCGATGAACCCGTCGGCGCTTCAGGGCGCGCCGCACAGCTGGATCGCCACGGTCTATGCCGGGGCGGAGGCGGAGGCGGCGATCCTGCGCGACCTCGCCACCGCCTATCCGAACATCACCGCGATCCGGGTCAAGGACGCGATCGACCGGGTGAGCGAGGCGCTGGCCACCATCGCGCGGGCGACCGCCATCGCCGCCGGAGTGACGCTTCTGACCGGGGTCGTCGTGCTGATCGGCGCGGCGGCGGCGGGGGAGCGGGCGCGGGTCTACGAGGCGGCGGTGCTGAAGACGCTCGGCGCGACGCGGGGGCTCGTGCTGCGGAGCTTCGCGCTGCGCTCGGCGCTGATGGGGGCGGCGGCGGGGATCGTCGCGGTCGCCTTCGGCGCCGGTGCCGGCTGGGCGGTGATGACCTTCGTGATGGAGGGCACGTTCCGGTTCGAGCCGGTCTCGGCCCTTGTCATCGTCGTCGGGGGGGCGCTCGCGACACTGCTGGCGGGGCTGATTTTCGCGCTGAGGCCGCTCGCGGC
>WOZM01000173.1 GCA_011620265.1 Paracoccaceae bacterium | reverse complement strand
CGCGATTTCGGCTCGCCCATCTGGTTGTAGGCGTCGGCGCGCTGGCGGATGTGGAGGAAGCCCTTGTCGCAATCGACGTCTTGCCAGCGCAGGCCCCGCAGTTCTGACGCGCGCAACCCGCCCAGCGCCGAGACGATCAGGTGTGGCTTGAAGTCCTCGTCGGCGGCTTCGATTAGCGCGCGGATGGCTTCCTTCGATGGCACCGGGGCCTTGTGCTCGATCCGGCTGGACTTGATCACCCGCACGCCATGGGCAGCGTTGGTGAACAACTGGCCGTTGTCGATGGCGTGGTCCAGAGCGAGCTTCAGCACTGACAGCGCACGGCGGGTCAGATGTTCCGACCGGCCATTCAATAGCAGCCTGTCCCGCAGTTCGTTGACATGGCGACGGGTCAGTTGCGCGATCAGCTTGTCCCCGATGCCAATGTCTGGCGCGGTGATGTGCAGGCGCACATAGTCGCTGTAGCCCCGCAGGGTGGACCGCTCCATCCGCCGCCCGGTCTTGCAGCGCACCTCGCAATGGTCGAGCCAGCTTTTCGCGGCCCCGGCCACCGTGGTGCTGTCGCTGTCGGCCAGATAGGTGTGGTTGGCCACCAGCGAGCGGACCTTAACCAGATAGACGTCAGCATCCTTGCGGCGCGGGAACAGCTTGGACCGGCGCTTGCCAGCCTGGTCGGTGAAGTCCACCTGCCACCGGAGCAGGCCCGAAGGCAGCGTGCGTTTGCGGATCGTGGCCATGATTTTCCTCCATGAGCGTAAGAAACAGGAACGGTTGTCAACGCGCGCGAATGGCGTTAGAAACCGCCTCACAGACACTTGCAATGAACTGTTGCGTGTGTAAAGCCCTTGTTCATGAACGGAGCCCTTAACAATGACAGCCAACGAACGGAGCGGTGCGGAAGCCCCCGAAACGTTCCTTTATGGCGACACGGAAGCGGTGGCAGCATCAGGCATGCCCGTGCCATCCTTGCGTGTCTTGAAGACTGCCGGGGCCATTCAGGCCCAGAAAACGCCCAAGGAGCATGGCGGCTTCAAACGCATGTGGCACGAGGAAGATGTGCTGATCGCCTCGATTGGTGCCGCGATGAGCGAACATTTCGCCTGGAACATCCGGATCGTGGCAGATGCGATGGCCAAAACGCGACCGGGCACATGGGCCGCGCTGACAGCCTCGATTGCGGGGACGATTTCGCCGGAAGATGGCGCGTTGATCCGATCATCGCCAGACGACTGGCATCTCGACCTGGTCGACCGGAAGCTCCTGTTTCTGAGGGTGCCACCTCTTTTCGCCATGCTTTTCCACGATGCACCGCCCGGAGAGACCAACCTGCTTCTTGGGCAGGCGACATCGAAGGACACGTTCCAGATGCTGCCTTGGCTGCTCGGCCATCCCGAGGGCCGCGCCAAGCTCGCGGCGATCACTTCCCCGGCGCAGACCACGAACGCCGAACGAGCTTACAAACTGGCCATGGCAACCCGTGCCAACGCGCTGAGCACCGCCAGCATCAACATCAGCATGCAGGTTCGCGCCACATGGCGCCGCATCCACGGACTTGACGTCCATTTCCTCCAATACGCCCTGCCCCAGAAAGGAACCCCCAATGACCCACCACCCTCGATCCCTTGACACCTTGAAGCAGACCGCGACCGAGGCGACGCTGTGCGATGATCTGCTGCACGGCGCAGATGCAATCGCCAAGTTCATGTTCGGCGACGCGAAGCACCGCCGCAAAGTCTACTACCTGACCGGTGAGGCACCGAAGGGCATGCCGCACTTCAAGATGGGATCTTTAATCTGCGCACGAAAAAGCACCATCCTGAACTGGATTGCCGAACAGGAGGGTCGTGCATGACAGCCGCGCCTGCGGATGATCTCACCGACCTGCGCCTGACCCTCCATCGCAACGCCTATCGCCCCGTCCCCGTCCTTGGTCCGCATGTGGCAACGAAATCTGCGGGGAAACGCCCGGTCATGAAATCCTGGGAGGCCGTTTGCGCGACGGCCGACCAGGCCGAAATCATCCGCTGGACCAATGCCCAACGCAACTGCACCAATACCGGACTGCTCTGCGGCACCCTGATCGGCATCGACATTGATGTGCTCGATGAAGGCAAGGCGGCGCATCTGACCACCCTCGCCTGCGCCATGCTGGGCGCGACACCTGCCAAACGCATCGGGCGCGCGCCGAAGATCCTGCTGGCGTTCCGCACCGATGATCCCTTCGACAAGATACAGACGCCCGAGTTTCACATGCTCGACGGCACAGTGGCGCGCGTGGAGGTGCTGGCAACGGGGCAGCAGTTCGTGGGCTTTGGCATCCATCCCGACACCAGGGCACCCTATCACTGGCCCGAACGCTCGCCGCTTGAGGTGGCGCTGGCCGACCTGCCGCCTGTTTCCAAGGAGAGTTGCGCTGCGTTCATCGCTGCGGCGGACACCTACCTGCGCCAGCATGGCGGGCAGAGCAAGGCGGACACGCGCGACGTGGAGCGTGAAGGCCGGAAAGCTGCTGGCCTGCGGCGGTTGGAACCCCCGTCGTTCGCATTGGTCGAGGAGGCGCTGTCCTGCATCCCCAATGACGATCTACCTTACGATGAATGGATCCGGGTCGGGCTGGCCCTTTATGCAGCACTTGGCGCAGAAGGGCGCGCCCTGTGGGAGGAATGGTCCGCGCAGGCCGCCAAGAATGATGCCGCCTGTTCGGCAGATAAATGGGACAGCTTTTCGGAGGTGCGCAGCATCACCGTGGGCACGCTGTTCTGGCTGGCGCGGTCACACGGCTGGCGCGCAGAGAAGCCTTACAGCCCGAACTCCAAACCAGCGCAAACGGACCACGACGGCCATGCGACCAAAGATGACGGTCGGCCCACCATCAGGATCTACGCGGGCTTTCTGCACGAAACCGTCGACAAGGCCGAGGGTGCGCTGATGCAGGCCAAGCTTGGATATTACCAGCGCGGCAGCATCGTGGTGCGACCGGCGATGGTGCCCGTGAACGTCTCGGGCGGCCGGATCGTCGCTGTGCCGCGCCTTGTGGATGTCAATGCCCACCATATGGCAGAGGCCCTGACGCGCGCGGCGCGTTGGGAGCGGTTCGACAAGCGCGCCGAGGAATGGCTGTGCACCGACTGCCCCCACAGGATCGCCGAGACGTTCCTCGCGCGTGAAGGCCAATGGCGGTTGCCCGTACTGACAGGCATGATCATTTCGCCCACGCTGCGCGCCGACGGCTCGATCCTCGATCTGCCCGGCTATGATACCGAAACCGGGCTTCTGTTCGACCCAAAAGGATGCCGCTTTCCGGTGATCCCGCGCGATCCTGACCGGGCCATGGCCCTGCGGGCGCTGGGCTTTCTCAAGGATCTGATCTCGACCTTTCCCTTCGTGACCGAGGCGGATCGCGCGGTGGCACTGTCGGCCATCCTGACGGCGCTGATCCGCCGCTCTCTGCCCACGGCACCCTTGCACGGCTTCAGCGCCCCGACCGCCGGAAGCGGGAAATCCATGCTGGTCGATCTTGCCGCCACCATCGCCACGTCGCGCCCAGCGCCTGTCATCGCGCAGGGCAAGTCAGAGGAGGAAATGGAAAAGCGGCTTGGCGCATCCCTGATCGCAGGCGACACGATCATCGCCATCGACAACTGCGAGGAATCGCTGGGCGGCGAGTTGCTCTGTCAGACCATGACGCAGACGAGCCTCAAGGTGCGGATCCTCGGCAAGTCCATCAATGCCGAGGTGCCGAGCAATTCCGCCGTCTTCGCCACCGGCAACAACCTGAAATTCGAAGGCGACATGACGAGGCGCGCGATCCGGGCCACGCTCGATCCCGGTGTCGAACGCCCGGAACTGCGGTCCTTCAAGCGCAAGCCGCTCGTCATGGTGAAGGACGCGCGGGGCGACTATGTCGCGGCGGGGCTGACGGTCCTGCGGGCATTTTTCGTGGCGGGCAAGCCGCAACAGCGCACGCCCATCGGCTCGTTCGAGGACTGGTCGTCCTGGGTGCGCGATGCGCTGATCTGGCTGGGCGAGGCCGATCCGTGCCAAACCATGGAGGACATGCGCGGCACGGACCCGAAGCTCAAGGCACTGACCACCGTGCTGGAGCAATGGCACGCCGTCATCGGGGAGGCCCCGATCAGCGTGCGCGAGTTGATTGACAGGGCCGCCAAACAGCGGCAGCAGATGTTCGGCAGGGTGGAGTTCCTTCACCCCGAACTGCACGAATCCTTGCTGGTCGTGGCGGGCGAAGGCGGCGCGATCAACAGCCGACGTCTGGGCAAATGGATCGGCGGCAACCAGAACCGCATCGTTGGCGGTCGCAAGATCGTCGGGGCGACCGTCTCGGCGGGCAACGCGCGCTGGAAAATCCAGGGGTGTGCAACCGAGGGCGGCCGGAGTCTCGAAGTTTCGGATAGTGTGCGGTGCCATGCCAATGGTTAACAAACTGTCCCGAAAAATCTGGTGGGTTTGGTGGGTTTGGTGGATTTGTTTTGGGCGATATCTGTGTTTGTCACCGATTTTGTCAGCGACGTGGAGGATCCTGACACCTGACATCCCCCACACCACATCACACGCTTTGACAGTTATCAGGAGCGGCGGAAATCAAACCCACCAAACCCACCAAACCCACCAGACAGACCGGCAATCCTCGGGAACGGGCGGGACGTGGCGGCAGCCGATCCGAAACCTTGAAACTGCCGCAGGGCGGTTCCTTTTGGGCCGATTTGTATGCGGGGGAGCGCAGCGCATGACCCCGCCAGCGTCAGGGGGCGAAATTGACTAAACTCAACGCCTCAGAAACCAAGACCGCCTTCGCCACACGGGTCGGCCTGACCAAGGGCCGCATCTCGCAGTTGGTGGCCGATGGTCGGCCGGTGCGACCCGATGGTCAGATCGACGTGGCCGAGGGGCTGGCATGGATCGAGGACAACCTTGATCCGTCGCGTCGCAACAAGGGTGGTGCCTTCGCCGCCCCTGCATCGCCCGCCCGCGTCTCGACCACGCTGGCCGAGGCCAAACGCCTGCATGAGATCGTCAAGGTCCAACGTGCCAAGCTGGCGTTCGAACGCGAACAGGGTCAGTTGGTCGAAACTCTCGCCGCAACCCGCACGGTATTTGCCCGCGCCCGTGCCGAACGCGATGCCCATATGGCATGGGTCCAGCGCACGGCACCCCTCCTGGCCGCCGAGGTCGGGGCCGATCCGCGTGCCACCTTCGCGGCGTTGGACCGGATGATGCGCGAGCATCTGGAATACCTGGCCGACATGCCGCTGGGGAGTTTTGGCGATGGTGCCTGAGATTGACCTCG
This sequence comes from Paracoccaceae bacterium, assembly GCA_011620265.1. GTDB lineage: Bacteria > Pseudomonadota > Alphaproteobacteria > Rhodobacterales > Rhodobacteraceae > Albidovulum. The sequence continues at coordinate 185 of WOZM01000173.1, read as the reverse complement.
CTTGGCGGCGCGGCATCCGCCCGGAACCGCCGATCCCCGTGTCCGATTGGGCCGACCGCCATCGCATCCTGCCGCCCACCTCTGCAGAACCGGGGCGCTGGCGCACGGATCGCACGCCCTATCTGCGCGCGGTGATGGATGCGCTGTCCACTTCCAGTCCCTATGAAAGGGTCGTGCTGATGAAG
>WOZM01000147.1 GCA_011620265.1 Paracoccaceae bacterium | reverse complement strand
CCGGGTCATCCCGCGGGCCGGGTCGTAGCCCCAGAGCGCGAGGGCCATGAAGACGAGAAAGCTCAGCGCCGTCCAGCCAAGTGCCGCACCGTTCCATTGCAGGTAAAGCGCGAAGCGGATCGCCTCGACCGCATGGGTGAAGGGGTTGGCGGCGCAGATGTCGTGCAGGAGCGTCGAGCTTTCGGCCATCTTCCAGAGCGGATAGAGCGCCGTGGAGAGGAAGAACATCGGGAAGATGACGAAATTCATCACGCCGGCGAAGTTCTCCAGCTGCTTGATCGTCGAGGAGATGAGGAGCCCGAGCGCGCCGAGCATCAGCCCGGTCAGGACGAGGACCGGCAGCACCGCGACATAGCCCCAGGGCGCCATCACGATCCCCATCGCGCCGGCGATGCCGAGGAACACGGCGATCTGGATGATGGAGACGGCGGTGCCTGCGAGAAGCTTGGAGAAGAGCAGCCACCAGCGCGGCAGCGGCGAGGTCAGCAAAAGCCGCATGGAGCCCATCTCCTGATCGTAGACCAGTGAAAGAGAGGACTGCATCCCGTTGAAAAGCTGGATCATTCCGACAAGGCCGGGGACGATGTAGACCTCATAGGTGACATAGGTCTCGTAAGGCGGGATGATGGAGAGGCCGAGGGCCGCGCGAAAGCCCGCCGCGAAGACCAGAAGCCAGACCAGCGGCCGGACGAGGGCTGCGAGGAAGCGGCCGCGCTGGCTGACGAAGCGCATCGCCTCGCGCAGGACGATGGCGCGAAGGGCGACGAGGTAGCGGGTCATGCCGCATCCTCCGCGCCCGTCAGGGTGAGGAATGCCTCGCTCAGCGTTGATTTGCCGGCGATTTCGGCAGCAGGGGCGCGGCGCAGCACATGGCCCCGATGAAGCACGATCACCGGGTCGCCGGGCCGGATCTCGTCGACGAGATGGGTGGCCCAGAGCACCGCCATGCCGGCATCGGCAAGGTCGTGGACATGGGAGGTGATCGCATGGCGGCTGCCGGCGTCGAGCCCGACCGTCGGCTCGTCCAGCATCAGGACCGCCGGATCGTGGATCAGCGCCCGGGCGATCTCCATCCGCCGGCGGTGGCCGCCGTTCAGCGCCCGGACCTGCTCGCCCGCGCGCTCGCGCATGCCGAGCCGGTCGAGGGCGGCGTCGATCGCCGCCTCGGCCCGGCGTCCGGCCATGCCGTGGAGCCCGGCGAAGTAGCGCAGGCTGCGGCGCACCGACATGTCGAGATCGAGCGTCGGCTGCTGGAAGACGACGCCGATCCGCGCCAGCGCCGCGCGGGGCGCCTTCGCGAGATCGTGCCCGGCGACGACGATGCGCCCCTCGGGCGGCACCAGAAGCCGGGTGAGGAGCGAGAAGAGCGTCGATTTCCCGGCGCCGTTCGGACCGAGAAGCGCCGCGAATTCACCGGGTTGGACGCTGAAGCTGACGTGATCGAGCGCGGTCTTCGCGCCGTAGTGATAGCTCACCTCCTCGACCACAAGCCCGTTCATCGCCCCTCCTTGTCCGGGGCGATGGTCGCAGGCCGGCCGGCAAGGCGCAAGATGCGGGTGGCGAGGCGGCGCGCCTCGGCCTCGGAATGGGTGACGAAGAGCGTCGCGGGCCGCGCCTCGGCGATCAGCCGTTCGGTCAGCGCCAGCATCTCCTCGGCGGTGTCGGGGTCGAGCGAGGCGAAGGGCTCGTCGAGGATCAGGCCCTCGGGGTCGCCGGCGAAGGCGCGGGCCAGCGCCACCCGGCGCTGCTGGCCGAGCGAGAGCTGGCGCGGGAAGAGGTCGGCCTTGTCACCGATGCCGACGCGCGCGAGCGCGGCGAGCGCGCCCTCGCGGCCGAGATCGGGATGAACGAGGGTCAGGTTCTCCGCCGCCGTCCGCCAGGGCAGGAGGGTCGGCTCCTGAAACACCATCGCCAGCCGCTCCGGCCGCACCACCGCGCCGTCGAAATCGCCGTCGATCCCCGCGACGATCCTGAGCAGCGTCGACTTGCCGATGCCCGAGGGGCCGAGGATCGCCAGAACCTCGCCGGTCTCCACCCGCAAGGCGATGTCGCGCAGGACCTGCGCGGGGCCGAAGGACTTGGCCCGGATCTCGGCGGCGATCATGCCCCCCTCCAGCGCCGGACGCGGGCTTCGAATGGTTGCAGGATCAGCCATTCGACGAGAAGCATCACCGCGATGAAGGACAGCGCGTAGACCAGCACCATCGCCACGTCGAACTGCTGGAAGTAGAGGTGGACCTGGAACCCGATCCCGTTCGAGCGGCCGAGGAATTCGACCACCAGAACGATCTTCCAGATCACCGCGATCCCCGACCGCGCGGCACCGGCGATGAAGGGGGCGAGCTGCGGCAGGACGACATGGCGGAGCCGCCGCAGGGGCGGCATCCGGAACACTTGCGCCATCGCGGCGAGGCCGGGGTCGAGCGCGCGGGCGCCCTCGCGGATGATCGTGGTGACATTGGGGATCTTGTTCAGCGTCACGGCGGCGATGGCCGCGGTCTCGTTGAGCCCGATCCAGAGATAGCAAAGGACGATGAGAACCAGCGCCGGCAGGTTCAGGAAGACGACAAGCCAGGGGTCGAGCCAGCGGTCCACCGCCGGCATCCGCCCCATGAGAAGCCCCAGCACCAGCCCCAGCGACATCGCCAGCCCGAAGGCCCAGATCACCCGCGTCAGCGTCATCCACAGATGCCAGGGCAGGGTGCCCGACACGACCGCCTTCCAGAACGGCCCGATCAGTGCCCAGGGCTGCGGCAGGATCATCGGATCGGCCGAGATCGCCGCGGCGACGACCCACAGCCCCAGAAGCGCCGTGAGCGACAGGGCGCGGATCGTCGCCGGATGGGTCGGGGCCTTACTCAAGGGGAAGGAATACCCCCTCCGGCAGGGTGGTGGCCTTGCCGACAAGTTCCTCGCCGCCGAGCTCGGCCATCAGCCGCAGGAAGCGGCCGGCGGCGGCCTCGTCGACGGGATTGCCACTCGGGATGCCGGCGCGATAGCCGTCGCGCAGGGCCTCGAACTCCGCCTCGTCGCCCGCGTTCATCGCCGCGCGCAGGCCCTCCCAGGCGCCGTCCTCGGTCAGGAGCTTTTCCTTCGCCGCGCGCGAGGCCCGGGCAAGGCCCTGCGCCACCTCCGGGTGGGCCGCGACGAACTCGCCCTTCAGCACATAGCCCAGAAGCGGCGTGTCGGGGTCGAGGCCAAGCGCGGTCGCGGCGTCCGTGACCGAGACGAGGTCGTGCATCCCCCTGTCCTTCATCTTGGCGAGGAAGTGCCAGAAGTTGATCGCCCCCGCCGTCTCGCCCTCGAGCCCGGCCTTGAAGATCAGCGGCGGGGCGCCGAAGACCTGCTCGGTCTCGGCGGCGAGGTCCAGCCCGTATTCCTGCTGCGCATAGGCGCGCAGGATCAGCCAGCTCTTGTCGAGCGGGCCGCCGGCGATGCCGATCTTCTTGCCCTTGAGGTCGGCGAGCGTCTCGATCCCGCTGTCGTCCTTGACGACAAGGCCGCCGACGGCGCGGGAATAGGGGATGAAGACATAGTCGCGCCCCGCGGCCCGCATCATCGCCACCCAGATCCAGTCCGAGACCATGACATCGGCCGCGCCGCCCTCGAAGGCGATCTTGGTGGCGGCGTTGTCGGCATAGTCCTGCACCGCCATCTCGAACCCGTTCGCCGTATCGAAGCCGTTCTCGGTGATCGTCGCGATTTCCCAGTTCACGGTGCCGGTCTTCAGCATCGCCGCGCGCAGTTGCGGCAGGTCGGCCGCCGGCGCGGCTCCGGCGACCGCGACCGCCGCCGCAAGACCGGTGGCGAGGTATCTCAGCGCTCTCATCTCGTTCTCCCCTGGTGTGGCGGGTTGCCGGCGCCCTACTGGATGGTGATCGTGATCCCCTGGGCATCGCCCGTCGTGCCGGGAATGCCCACCCGGTAGCTGCCCGGCTTGATCGCGATGAACGACAGGAGCGCCTCGCCCTCGTCGTCGAACTCGAAACTGTCGATGGCCATCGGGCGGACCTCGATATCGTTGATGACGATCTCGTTCATCCAGATCGCCCGGAAGAAGTCCGGCCCCGACAGGCCAAGCTCGCCCGATCCGTCGGCGGTGATGCGCATCTCGTAATAGGCGCCCGACTGGAGCGTGACCGGACCGGCCGCGACCGGCTGGCCCGAGGCCAGTGTCAGCTCGATCGGGTCGCCGCGGTTGCACTTGGCCAGGAGCCCGGCAAAGCCGAGATCGTCGCAGAGCGGCGCCGCCTCGACCGCTCCCGCGGCAAGAAACGTAGCGATGACAAGGGTTTTACGCATGATCTTCTCCATCAATCCGGGGCCACCACGACGCCCCAGGGCTGTTCGCCCACCTGCACCGACCTGATGACCTTTTCTGCCTTCACGTCGATGATGCTGACATCGTTGGAATTGCCGTTGGTGGTGACGAGATAGGCCTCGTCCGGGGTGAAGGCCATCTGCCAGACCCGCTGGCCCACCAGAAGATAGTCGATCACCTCGTCGGTCGCCCCGTCGATCACCGCGACGCGGTTCGCGGGGCCGAGCGCCACGAAGACGCGGGAATCGTCCGCCGTCACCCGCACGCCCACCGGCTGCAGCCATTCCGGCAGCACGCCCGGCACATCGAAGGTGATCTTCTTCACCACCGCCGGTTCCGCCGCCGTCATGTCGATGACCGAAACCGTGCCGCCGATTTCCGAACTGACATAAAGCTTGGTGCCGTCGCGGGTGAACTCGGCATAGCGCGGGCGCTGGTCCACCAGCACGTTATGGGTGATCCGGAAGCTCTCCGTGTCGATGAAATGCGCCATGTTCGTCGTCTCGGAGGTGTTGATCAGCACCTTGGCATCCGGGCTGAGCGCCATGCCCTCGGGCTCCACCCCGACCGGCACCTCGGCCAGCACCTCGCGCGTCCTGACATCGACCACGGTGACAAGGTTGTCGTCCTCGTTGGCGATATAGAGCGGGTTGCCCGAGGGGTGGAGGACGAAGAGCTCGGGGTCGGGGCCCGAGGGCAGGGTGCGGATCTCCTCGTAGGTCGCGGGGTCGAAGACCCGCACGGTGTCGTCGTCCGAGGCGCAGACGTAAAGCTCCTTGCCGTCGGGGCTCATCGTGATGCCGCGCGGGCGGTTGCCGGCGGGAAACTCGGCGATCTTCTCCCAGGTCTCGCTGTCGAGAACGCTGACGGAGTTGCCGCGTTCGTTGGTGACGAAGATCTTGTTGGCGAAGGCCGGTGTGGCCATCAGCGGCAGCAGCAGAAGGGCAAGGCGCATGGTCATCCTCCGAAGGCGGTGCAGGCGGTTTCCGGACGGTCGCGGCCGAGCGTGTCGAGCGGCGAGACCTGGTGCAGGTAGCCGTCCTGCGGCGAGACCGAGACCATGACATGGCGATCGGTCAGCATGATCGGCTGGCGAAGCTGGCCGTTCCAGGGGCGGAACGTCACCTTCTGGCCCTTGAAGGCGGCAAGCTCGAAGGCGTCCGACAGCGCATAATCGCGGATCGCCACGGGATCGGCGCTCATCGTGCGGGTGACGGCCTCGCCGACGACGCGGAGCGCGAGCCAGACCTGATAATCCTCCTCGCGCATGGCGCGCCCGGTGAGCTTCTCGAACCGGCGCTGGAACTGGGTCGCGCCCCAGGCTTCGAGCGCCGGCATCCAGGTGACCGGGATCAGCCCGGCGGAGCCGACGACGGGGCGCGGCTCCCAGCCGTGGAAGGGCAGGTAGGCGGCGAAGACGTCGGCCTCGTCGGCCGCGACGATCACGTCATGCTCCTCGGCCCCTTGCGTGAAGACCGGGATCTGGCGCTGGACGAGGACATGGCCGGTATCGGTCCGCCTTGCCCCGCCGGTATCCTCGAAAAGCCGCTCCTCGACGATCTTCGCGCCGAACTTTCTGGCCGAGGTTCGGTAGGCGTCGGCCAAAGCCGCATCCTCGGGATGCGAGCCGTGGATGAGGAAAAGCCGCGGCCATTTCTTCCACATCAGGAACTGCATCACCGCATCGGTGGTCATCAGCCGGCTGGGCGAGATATGCAGCACGTTGGCGCGGCAGTCCTGCTCGCGCAAGGCCTCGTCGCGGGCACCCGCATTCAGGATCAGCACACCCGGCCCGGCCCGGTCGGCGAGCGCCAGCGTCTCGGCGCCATTGGCCAGCACCACGACCAGCCCGACGCCCTCGGCCTTCAGCGCGTCGATCGCGTTCTCTGCCGCCTCCGGCGCCACCGCCCGCGTCTCCAGCGTGAACTCCATGCCGATGAAGCGGCCGGTGGTCTGGTTGTCCTCGGTCGCCAGCACCGCCCCGGCAAAGCCGAGATCCTCGGGCGGGATATCGAGGCGCGAGATCGGCAGGGGCAGGGCGCGGTCGATGCGCAGCACCGCCGCCCTCACCTCGACCGCCGCCGCCGACAGGGCGAACGCGAAAAGCGCCCAAGTGGCGGCGATGAAGGTCCGCAAGAGCGGCATTCGCGAGATAACCTCCCAATTTCCCTCGAATCTCCTGCCCGAGGATGCGCCGTCCCCGCCCGTCATGAAACCGATACTTATGGTTGAGTTGCGGGAAGCCGGGGGGGCGCTAGACTTTCGCCCATGAAACCGGCACTGCTCATTGTGTGGCTCTTCGTCCTTCCGCTTGCCGCATTGGCGGCAAGCTATGGCGATCCCCTGCGCCCCGGCGCCCGCGTGGCCTTCCTCGGCATCACCTTCATCGACACCTCGACGGAAGGCGCCTATGACGGCGAACGCCCCGACCAGACCGCCCGGATCGGGCTTCTGGAAGACGCGGTGCGCGAACGCTTCGCCGCCGAGGGCTTCGAGATCGTTGACAACGCGCCGGTGGCCGACGAGCTTGCCGCCACCGTCAACCCCGCCGACTGCTATGGCTGCGAGGTCCGGATGGCCGGGAAGCTTGGCGCCGACTATGTCCTTGTCGGCGAGGTGCAGAAGGTCTCGAACCTGATCCTGTCGATGAACCTCGTGATGCGCGAGGTGGAAAGCGGCGCGATGATCCGCGGGCTAAGCGTCGATATCCGGTCCAACACCGATACCAGCTGGCTGCGCGGGCTGAACTACATCCTGAAATACAACTTCTTCAAGGCATGAGGCCCGAGATGCGATTTTTCCGACCGATCGCGGTGCTTTTCTTCCTGCTTCTGCCGGGCCTCGCTCTCGCGCACGGGCCGTCCCGGCAGAAACTGACGCTCTCGGTCGATGTGGCGGCCGCGCCCGCCGATGTCTGGGCGGTGATCGGCAATTTTCAGGACATGAGCTGGCACCCGGCGGTCTTCTCCTCGACCGGCGAGGGCGGAAACGAGATCGACGCGACCCGTGTCCTCACCCTCGGGCAGGAGGGCGGGCCGACAATCTCGGAGGTGCTTTACAAATACGACGCCGCGAAGATGAGCTATTCCTACCGGATCACCGACGTGAAGGTCGAAGTGCTGCCGGTGACGAACTATTCGAGCCACCTCACCGTCACGCCCACGGCCACCGGCGGAAGCCATGTCGAATGGCGCGGCGCCTTCTATCGGGGCTACCCGAACAACGATCCGCCGGCGGAACTGAACGACGAGGCTGCCATCGCGGCGGTGACGGGCATCTATCAGGCCGGGCTCGATGCGCTGGCCGCGCGCTTTGGGCAATAGCCCTCTCGCGGCACTCTTCCTGGCCGTCGCCGCGCTGCCGGGCGCGGCGGCCGAAACCGCGTTCGTGACCAATCAATCCTCGTCCGACCTCTCGGTGATCGACCTTGCGACGCTGAAGGAGGTGGCGCGCCTGCCGGTCCCCGGCAACCCGGCCGGGCTCGCCGTCGCCGACCGTCTCGGCGCGGTCTATGTCGTCAGCCCGGAAACCAAGACCGTTTCCCGCTTCTCGTTCGGCGACAACCGCCCGACCGGCACGCTCCAGCTCGATGGCGGCCCGATCGGCATCGCTGTGGACGAGGCGCGGGGGCGGATCTTCGTCTCCGACTGGTTCAACGCCCGCGCCTGGGTGATCGACGCGGCGACGCTGAGCGTCACCGGGACGCTGGTGACCGGCTCGGCGCCGGCCGGTCTGGCCGTATCCCCGGACGGGCGGTTCCTCGTCACCGCCGACCGCGATTCCGACCGGCTTTCGGTCTTCGACGCCGAGACGCTTGCGCCGCTCCGCCGGATCGCCACCGGCGCACGGCCCTTCGGGGTCAGCTTTTCCCCCGACGGGCGGGTCTTTTCCGCCGATGTCGGGTCGAACAGCGTCACCGTCGCCGATCCGGCCACGGGCGCGGTCCTCGGCCATGTCGAGACCGGCGAGCGGCCCTACGACATCGCCTTCGCGAAGGGCAGGGGCTTTGTCACCAACCAGTATGCCGACAGCGTCACCGTCTTCGACGCGGGCACCCTCGCCCCCGTCGCGCTGATCGAGGTCGGCGAATATCCCGAAGGCATCGACGCCTCGGCCGATGGCGCGCGGATCTATGTCGCGAACTGGTTTTCGAATACACTCAGCGTGATCGACACCGGGACCCTCGCCGTCACCGGCGAGGCCGCGACCGGCGACGGCCCGCGTGCCTTCGGCCAGTTCATTGCCGCCACGGGAGGAGTGACATGCGCCACCTGCTGATCGCCGCCTTCGCGCTTCTCGTGCAGCCGGCCCTGGCGGCCGAGGGAAGCTGGCCGGACATTCGCGCCCAGCTTTACGCCGAGCGGCCGCTCCAGTCGGGGCAGAACGTCATCGCGCTCGACGCCCCCTACCGGACCGACAACGACGCCCGCACGGTGATCGGCGTGTCGCTCGTGGCCCCGCCGGGGCTGAACCTCGCCGCCGTGACGCTGGTCCTCGACGAGAACCCGATGCCGGTCTCGGCGGTGATCCGACTGGCCGAGCCGCTGCCACGCTTCCGCTTCGATGCCACGCTCAGGATCAACGGGCCGACGCCCGTCCATGTGATCGCCGAGACCTCGGACGGCCAGCTTTTCGTCGCCGAGGGTTTCGTCAAGACCTCGGGGCAGGGCGCCTGTGCCGCCCCGCCGGGCACGGACCCCGAAAAGGCGCTGGCGACGCTTGGCGACATGGTGATCGGCATAGCCAGCGCCAGCAACCCGGCGGACCCGCTTTCCGGGCTCATGGGCGACCAGATGGACCTCAGCCTCGGCATCAGCCACCCGAGCCATTCGGGCATGCAGATGGACCAGATCACGCTTCTCTTCATTCCGATGCGCTATGTCGAGACTGTCGGGATCGACCTCGACGGCAAGGGCTTCGCCGAGGTCACGGGCTCGATCTCGCTCTCGGAAAATCCCGAACTGACGATCTCGATCCCTGCCGCGACGCGGGCCATCGACGTGACGATGACCGATACCGACGGCACGGTGACACATGCCAGCAAGCGGCTGGCGGATTACTGAGCTTCCGGCGTCAGCTCTTCCAGCGGGTAGTCCATGAACTCCCAGCCGTCGGTGCCTTCGGGATACCAGTAGACCGTCCGATAGCCGTATTCGAGCGCCCGCTTGGCGGCATTCCAGCTCATCCAGCATTCGTCGAGGCAGAAGAACAGGACCGGATGCGCCCTGTCGCCGCCCGTGGCCTTCGCCAGCCCGGCGCGGAAATAGGCGTCCGTTTCCTCGGCAATCCGGCCATAGCCCACATTCGGCAGCCAGAGCGCGCCGGGGATCGAAAGCCGGGGCTTTTCGTGCCAGATCGTGCCTTCGGGCAGCTTCTCCGGCTTCGGCGCGCGCGGCAGCACGTCGAGGAACGCGACGGTGCCGCCTTGCCAGAGCGCATGGGCCTCCTCCGACCCGACCACGATGGCGCCCGCGAGGGTGTCGGGCACCGGCGCCCGGTACTCGTCTTCGCGGTAGCCCTCGGGCTCGGGCACCTCGGCCAGGGCGGCGAGGGGAACCAGCGCGAGGGCGAGCGCCCATCTCACGGGGTCAGGTCTTTCAGCCCGGTCCCCATGTCGTCGAGAAGCGGCACGCCGGCATCGTCGAGGATCGCGTCGATCTTGCCCTGATCGCGGCGGATCAGCGAGTTGAGCTTGCGCGACCAGGCCTTCTCGCCCTGCCGGACGCCCATGGTGATCCGGTAGAACATGCGCGGCTGGCCCGCTTCGGCCAGAAGCGGCGTCGCCTTGAGGCCGGGATGGCCGGACTTGACCATCGGCCCGCCGATCGGCCCCCAGAGGATCGCCGCGTCGATCTCGCCGGCTTCGAGATCGGCGAGCATGTCGCCCGACGGATCCTGATAGCGGCGGTCGACGAAGAGGTCGTAGCCCTTCGCGAGCGGCATCAGCCGGTGGCGGACCATATGCGTCGCCGGCGCGGAGCCTGCGACGACACCGATCCGCTTGCCCTGCAACGCGGGGTCCGAGAGGGCCGTGACCCCGGCAAGGGGGCCGTCGGTCTTGACGATGAGTACATAGGCCGAGGTGTAGTAGTGGTTGGTATTGAGGACCAGCTCGTCCCCTTGCGCATAGCCGATCACCACGTCGCAGCGATTCTCGGCCAGCGTTCGCCGGATGAAGCCGGTTGCCATCGGAAACCAGGTATATTCCAGCGGCAGCCCGAGATCGGCGGCGAAGAGGTCGGCGATCCTGTTCTCGAAGCCCGAGCCGTCCTCGGCCGACATCGGCCGGTTGGCCGGATCGGCGCAGACCCGGAAGGCCGTCTTCGAGACGAGGTCCGAGGTCTGCTGCGCCGCGGCCGGCAGCGCGGCAAGAAGGACCGCGGCGATCAGGGCGGACGCAACAGGCTTCATGTCACAGACCCAGGCAGGCGGCTTCCGCCTCGCGCGTCTCCTCGGGCTTCTCGGCGCGCTTCGCCGGACGCCCGCGCGGGATCGCGTCGGTGCCGCGGGCCTTGAGATAGGTGTAGATGTCGTCGAGGTAGCACATCACGTTGGCATTGGTGCCGAAGGCGGGCATCACCGAGTTCTGGGAGGCGGTCACCTTCTGGCGGCCGTTGGTCACGACATCGACGAAGTCGTAGTAATCCATGATGAGCGCCGAATTCTTCAGCGCGGGGGCGTAGCTCGACCCTTCGCCTTCGGGGCCGTGGCAGACATGGCATTCCGAATGATAGCGGCGAAAGCCGGAATAGCTGGCCCAGTCGATCGTCCCGTCCTCTTCGATCTTGTAGGTGGGCACGTCGTTCGCGGCATACCAGCGCCCCGCGTCGAAGGTGACGGCGTCGATGTTCTCGGGCGTGTTCTGCGCCAGGACCGGCGCGGCAAGACCGAAGGCCGCGACGACGGCGAGCGGCAGGGCATGGGTGATCGTGTTCATCTCGGTTCCGGTTCCTTGGGCCTGAGGAGGGGCCGGCGCGGGGGACTGCCCGCGCCGGCCCGGTTCTTGGGCTGGGTCTGCCTCAGTTCGGCAGCGCGAAGACGGTCATCGCCCCGCCGAGCGCGGTGTAGTCGCTCAGCGCCGCGTAGCCGCCCACCGCACCGAGGCCGTCGGTCGGGTTGGTCAGGCCGGCCGCGAGGCCGATGCCCGCCCAGCCGCCGACGCCCGACAGGACCGCGACATACTGCTTGCCGCCGTGGCTGTAGGTCATCACGTTGCCGATGATGCCCGACGGGGTCTTGAACTTGTAAAGCTCCTCGCCCGTATTGGCATCGACGGCCTTCAGATAGCCTTCGAGCGTGCCATAGAAGACAATGTCGCCCGCGGTGGCCAGGGCCCCCGACCAGACCGAGAACTGCTCGGGCAGCGACCACTTGATCTTGCCCTCCTTGCCGTCCCAGGCGATGAAGTTGCCCATGCCGCCATGGCTACCGGGTGCCGGATACATCGAGAGCGTCGCGCCGACATAGGGCTGACCGGCGGTATAGCTCACGCGGAACGGCTCGTAGTCCATGCAGACATGGTTGGTCGGCACGTAGAACAGCTCGGTCTTCGGGCTGTAGGCCGCCGGCTGCTGGTCCTTCGAGCCGAGCGCCGCCGGGCAGATACCGACCGAGTTCACGTCCTCGCCGTTATGCTCGGTGGAGTACTCGGCCACCACCGCCGGACGCCCGTAGGTGGGCGAGGCCGGGTCCATGTCGACGCCGGTCGTCCAGTTGACGGTCGGGTCGAACTTCTCGGCGACGAGAAGCTCGCCCGTGACGCGGTCGAGCGTATAGCCGAGGCCGTTGCGGTCGAAGTGGGTCAGGAGCTTGCGATCCGTCCCGCCGATGTTCTGGTCGGTCAGGATCATCTCGTTGACGCCGTCGAAGTCCCACTCGTCATGCGGGGTCATCTGGTAGACCCACTTGGCCATCCCGGTATCGACGTCCCGGGCCCAGATCGTCATCGACCAGCGGTTGTCGCCGGGCCGCTGCGAGGGGTTCCAGGTCGAGGGGTTGCCCGAACCGTAATAGACCAGGTTCAGGTCGGGATCGTAGGAGTACCAGCCCCAGGTGGTGCCGCCGCCGATCTTCCACTGGTCGCCTTCCCAGGTATTGGTGCCCGAGTCGGGACCGACCGGCTTGCCGAGATGCGTGGTGTTCTCCGGGTCGATCAGCGTGTCGCTGTCCGGGCCCATCGAATAGCCGCGCCAGGCAAGGCTGCCGTCGGACATGTTGTAGGCCGTGACCGACCCGCGCACGCCGAACTCGCCGCCCGAGATGCCGACGATGACCTTGTCCTTGACCGGCATGACGGTCGCGGTATTGGTCTCGCCGATCGCCGGATCGCCGTTCTTCACCGACCAGACGACCGCGCCGGTCTTGGCGTCGAGCGCCACGACCGTCGTGTCGGCCTGATGCAGGAAGATCTTGCCGTCGCCATAGGCCACGCCACGGTTGACCGTGTCGCAGCACATCACCGGAATGACGTTCGGATCCTGCTTCGGCTCGTACTTCCAGAGCACCTTGCCGTCGTTGGCGAGGTCGAGCGCGTAGACGACGTTGGGGAAGGGCGTGTGCACGTACATCACGTCGCCGATCACCAGGGGCGATCCTTCATGCCCGCGCAGGACGCCGGTCGAGAAGGTCCAGGCCACCTGCAGGTCGCCCACGTTGTCCTTGTTGATCTGGTCCAACTCGGAATAGCGGGTGTTGGCGTAATCGCCGGTCTGGATGACCCACTGGTTGGGGTCGTCCATCATGGCCTGAAGGTCGGCGTTTGCGTAGGCGGCAAACGATCCGCCAAGCGTCATCGCCGTCGTCAAGATCAGAAATTTCTTCATGGTCTCCTCCCTTTTGGGTTGCCGGTCTTGGCAGGTCCCGTCGTGCATCGCGGACAGTCCGAAGCTCTGCTTCCTGCACCATCCGACCTGCACTCCGTCGTGATGCCCCGCGCGCTCCCGATGTCCGGGCGTCCGCTCGGGACGGGCTGGAATGTGGTCCTCTTTGCTTCTCCTCCTGTTATTCGGCGAACGTGGCGAGATAGGCGATCACGTCCGCGCGTTCCTCTTCCTTGCGCAGCCCGGCGAAGCTCATCTTCGTTCCGGGCACGAAATCCTTCGGTTTCTCCAGCATGTGCGCGATGTTCTCCGGCGTCCAGACAAGGCCCTCCGCGGCCTTGGCCAGCATCGCGTCGGAGTATTTGAAGTCGGGGTAGCTGCCGGCCGCCCGGCCGACGATGCCGTTGAGGACCGGGCCGGTCTTCGACTTCGCGTCGGTGCCGACCGCGTGGCAGGCGGCGCATTTCCTGAAGACCTTCTCGCCCTTCGCCGGATCGCCCGCTTCATCGGCGGTGGCGGCGCCCGCGACCATCGCGGCGACCGTCAGCAGGGCAGCCCCCGGTCCCGTCCTCGTCCTCGTCGTTCTCGTCATCCGGTCCTTCATCCTATCCTCGGGGTCAGGCGGCCAGAAGCCGCTCCGCATGCCAGTTCACATGGTCCTCGCCGAAGCTCGCGACGAAGAAGTAGCTGTGGTCGTAGCCGGCCTGCATCCTCAGGACTCCCGGCTGGCGCCGCTCGGCCATGAGGCCGGCCATCGCCTCGGGGCGCAGGAGGTCGAGGAACTGGTCGTTCGCGCCCTGGTCGATCAGGATGTCGCCGCCCCAGCCCTGCTCGGCCAGAAGCAGGCAGGCATCGTAGGAGGCCCAGTCCGCCTCGTCGTTGCCGAGATAGGCCGAAAGCTGCTTCCTGCCCCAGTCCGAGCGCGTCGGGTTGACGATCGGCGCGAAGGCCGAGACCGAGCGGTAGCGGTCGGGGTTGCGAAAGGCGAGGGTCAGCGCGCCGTGACCGCCCATCGAATGGCCGGTGATGCCGTGCGCGTCGGTCACCGGCAGGGTGTTCTTGAGAAGGCCGGGCAGTTCGCCGGTGATGTAGTCGTACATCTGGTAATGTTTGCGCCACGGATCGCGGGTGGCGTTGACATAGAAGCCCGCGCCCTGGCCGAGGTCGTAGGCGCCGTCATCGGCGACGCCCTCGCCGCGGGGGCTCGTGTCGGGAAAGACGATCGCGATCCCGGCCTTCGCGGCATGGGCCTGCAACCCCGCCTTGGTCATCGCGTTCTCGTGGGTGCAGGTCAGCCCCGAGAGATACCACAGGACCGGGACCGGCTGCCGGCTCGCCTGCGGCGGCAGGAACACCCCGAAGATCATCTCGGTGGCGCAGGTGCGGGACGTGTGGCGATAGACCGACTGGGTCCCGCCATGGCACCTGTTCTGCGAGATGAGTTCCATGTCCTTCGTCATTCCGGGCCGCGCCTCTCTCGGGCTGGCATTACCGATCCGGCCGGCAAGGAGGCAGAACGAGCATCCCTGCCGAGGTTTCGAAACGGTTAACGCGACGTCACAAGTCGTTCTGTTTCAGTCTCTTGTCTTCGCTTCCACGCCTGAAGCGGGCGTGATCTTCCCCGCGTCAGTAGAGCACGACCGAGCGGATGCTCTCGCCGGAATGCATGAGGTCGAAGCCCTTGTTGATGTCGTCGAGCTTCAGGGTGTGGGTGATCATCGGGTCGATCTCGATCTTGCCGTCCATGTACCAGTCGACGATCCGCGGCACATCGGTGCGACCGCGCGCGCCGCCGAAGGCGGTGCCTTTCCAGACCCGCCCGGTGACGAGCTGGAAGGGCCGCGTCTCGATCACCGCGCCCGCAGGCGCCACGCCGATGATGATCGACTGGCCCCAGCCGCGATGGGTGCATTCGAGCGCGTCGCGCATCACCTTGACGTTGCCGGTGCAGTCGAAGGAATAATCCGCCCCGCCGATCTGGTCGAAGGGGGTTTTGGTCAGGTTCACGATCTCCTGCACCACGTTCTCGCAGTCCTTCGGGTTGATGAAATGCGTCATCCCGAAATGCTCGGCCATCTTCTTCTTGTCGTTGTTGAGATCGACGCCGATGATCATGTCGGCGCCGGCCAGCCGCAGGCCTTGAAGCACGTTGAGCCCGATGCCGCCGAGGCCGAAGACCACAGCTTTCGCACCGATCTCCACCTTCGCGGTGTTGATCACCGCGCCGATGCCGGTGGTGACGCCGCAGCCGATGTAGCAGATCTTGTCGAAGGGCGCGTCCTCGCGCACCTTGGCGACCGCGATCTCGGGCAGGACCGTGTAGTTCGAGAAGGTCGAGCAGCCCATGTAATGCAGGATCGGATCGCCATCGAGGGTCGAGAACCGCGAGGTGCCGTCCGGCATCACGCCCTGGCCCTGCGTCGCCCGGATCGAGGTGCAGAGGTTGGTCTTCTGGCTGAGGCAGGACGGGCAGGCGCGGCATTCCGGCGTGTAGAGCGGGATGACATGGTCGCCCTTCTTGACGGAGGTCACGCCGGCGCCGACCTCGACGACGACGCCCGCGCCCTCGTGCCCGAGGATCGCGGGGAAGAGACCTTCGGGATCGGCGCCGGACAGCGTGAATTCGTCGGTATGGCAGATGCCGGTGGCCTTGATCTCCACCATCACCTCGCCCGCCTTCGGACCGGCCAGATTGACCTCCATGATTTCCAAAGGCTTGCCAGCCGCTACCGCAACCGCTGCACGCGTCCGCATATATGTCTCCTCCCGGCCCGTCTTTTCACACCCTTCGCGGGGTATTGGAGTTGAGTATAAGCCGGGGAGGGCACCCGACAATTGCGACCTTAGTTTGTAGATCGGACCCTTGGGCGCACGGGCCGGCCGCGCCTATACTGGGCCGACGCCAAAGCGGAGGAGCGGGATGAAAGCCCTGTCGTTGCTGATCTGTCTGGCCGCCGGAGGGCTCGCCGCGCTGCCGGCCCCTGCCGCGGACAATGCCGACCCCGACTGGCCCTGCATCCAGCGCCGGACCGGCACGATGTCGGCGGGCGTCCTCTGGCCGCTGCCGCTCGGCGCGGCGGAGGCGACCGGCGAGGCGGGCGAGCTTGCCGCCGCGCTTGCCCTGCGGCGCGTGGACCTCGACGAGGCCGAGGCGCGGGTGGAGGCCTACTCCGGCGCACATCCCGATCTCGGCCCCGAGGATTGGGGCGCGATCTTCCGCGCCGCGTTCGAGCGGATCGACCACGACCGCGAGCGGGTGTTGGCCGGTATCGTGCGCTATGCCCGCAGCCAGATCGCGCTCTCTGAACGGATCGACGCGGCGCATTCGGAAATGGCCGCGCTCGGCGCGGCGAAGGCGCCGGATTTCGACCGGATGGACGCGCTCGAGGCGCAGATCGACTGGGACGAACGCATCTACAAGGACCGCGAGCGGGCGCTGGCCTATGTCTGCGAAACCCCGGTGCTTCTGGAAAAGCGCGCCTATGCGGTGGCGCAGATCCTTCTCAAGCATGTGCCGCAATAGGCGCTCATTCCCATTCGAGCTCGGTATAGGCGACAGTGGCGTTGCGGGCGTTGTAGAGATCGAAAAGCCGCCAGTTCGCCGCTTCTCCCTGACCGATGGTGCGCGCGGCGGCGCTGAGCGGCCGGCCCGCGTCAAGCGCCGCGCGCGTATCGGCCGCCAGCACGTCGAGATACCGCGCCAGGGCGGCGCCGCCGTCGGGCCAGGGCAGGACAGGGCCGCCATGTCCCGGAACGACGAGGGGGGCCGCCTCTGCCCGCATCGCGGCAAGGACCGCCTGCCAGCCCCGGAGCGAGCCGTCGAGCGCCGGCGCATGTTCGGCAAAGACCAGATCGCCGGTGAAGAGGATGCCGGTCGCGCTGTCCGTCGCCGTGAGGTCCGACGCCGTATGCGCGGTCGGCCGGGCGCGGAGTTCCAGCCTGCGGTCGCCGAGGTCGATCGCCTCATCCTCCGCCACCTCGCGGTCGGGGGCAGGGATGCGGCTGCCGAGGAACCCCGCGGGCCCGATCAGCGCGGCGAACGCCTCGCCGTAGGACCCGGCGCGGTCCGAAAGCGCCCGGCCAAGCCCGGCGCGGCCGACGATCTCGGCCCCGGCCTCGGCCAGCGGTGGCGCGCCGAAGACATGGTCGGGATGCATATGGGTCAGGATCACCGCCGCAATCGGCAGTTCCGAGCGTTCGCGCACCGCGAGATAGACCTCCTCGCCGACGGCGCGGGATCCGCCGGTGTCGATCACCGCGACCGCCGCCGCGCCGATCACGAACGCGATGTTGGAGACATCGCCGAGATTGTCCGGTCCGGGCTCCGCGATCTCGCCGCGATGGGCGAAGACGCCGGGCGCGACCTCGTCGAAGGCGAGCCGGGAGGCCCGGCGGGGCGCGCAGCGGGCGGGCGCGGCGGCATCGCGGGCAATCTCCGGCGGGCGCGCGGCGAGGGCGGCGCGGCAGCCGGTCTCGGTCGTGGCCGCGTAGCCCGGCAGCAGCGCCTCCCGGCAGGAACCGGCCCCGGCCGCGCCGAGGCAGAGTGTCACGAGGGCTTCGAACATCGCGTCCTCCCGCTCCCATCCTGCGCCGGCGCAGGTCCGTGGACCACATATCCGAAAGGTTGAATTTCCGTGGCGGCGCGGTTGTGGTAGTCTTGCCTCACGCATTGGAACGGAGCAGAGCCGATGAAACAGCTTCTGGTGGCACTTTCGCTTGCCCTGATGTCCGCGCCTTTCGGATTGTCGGCCGCGGAAAGCCTGATGGTCGAGGGGCCGACCTGGGCCGAGATCTCCGGCGATATCGTCGGCGACGTGGCGCTGCAGGACGGGGGCGCGCTTCTGAGCGTCGATGCGCCGTACCGGGCGGAGGATGCCGCGACCGTACCGGTGGTGATCGAGCAGACCGATACCGGGCCGGTCATCACCGCGCTGAAACTCGTCGTCGACGAGAACCCGTCCCCGCTCGTGGCCGAGTTCCGCTTCGGCCCGGCGATGCACCCCCTGAAGCTCGAGACGCGGGTGCGGGTGAACCAGTATTCCAACCTCCGCGTGATCGCCGACACCGCCGGGGGCAGCTTCATGACCGGGCGCTATGTCAAGGCCTCGGGCGGCTGTTCGGCGCCGGCGACGAAGGACCCCGAGGCGGCGCTGGCGGGGATGGGCGAGATGCGGCTGAAGCTTTTCGAGCCGGCCGAGGTGCAGCAGTCCACGGCGCGGCGCGAGGCGCAGATCATGATCCGCCATCCGAACTATTCCGGGCTCCAGCGCGACCAGATCACCCAGCTTTTCATCCCGGCGCATTTCATCCACGAGCTTGAGGTCTGGCAGGGCGCGGATCTCCTCTTCGCGCTCGAAGGCGGCATCTCGATCTCGGAAAACCCGGTCTTCCGCTTCGACTATTCCGACAACGGCGCGCCCGCGCTCCGGGTCCGTGCCGTCGATACGGAGGGCAATGTCTTCGATCGGATGCTGCCGAAGGATCCGCCGGCCTGACAGGCGGGGTCAGAAGCAGATCATTTCCGCCTCGGCCTGCGCGCGCCGCAGGTTGGCGACCGCCTCGGTCGCGACCGGCATGGTCTTGAAGATCGACAACTGCTCGCCATTGCCGAGTTGCAGCGACAGCACGGTCTCGGCCTCGACATAGCCGTCATAGGGCAGGATCGACGCGATGATGTCGATCGAACAGGCGCATTTGCGCAAGGTGATCCGGTCCTGCCCGTTGGCGGCCATGCAGCCGAAGACATAGTCGGCCCGCGCCTCCGTCGGGTAGTCGTTCAGCCGTTCGGCCATCCCCTGGGCATTGGCCACCGGGGCGAGGAGAAGCATCAGGATCGGCAGGGCTCTTTTCATTTCGCGGCCTCGGGCAGCAGGGTGATGGCGTTGGAATAGCCCGGACCCTCCGCGCCCGGCGCGGCGGGCGCGGTCGCGGTCAGCGAATAGTACCAGCCCGGCACCGCGTCCGACACCACCGCGACAAGCGCGAGGTCGGCGAAGCCCGACATCCGGTCGCGGGCGGCGTCGTTGGCGAAGGGCAGGAGCGTCACCTCCTGCGCGGCGATGGTGGCGCCGCCGAAGGGCAGCTCGACCGGGCGGATATCGGCGTCGCGGAGCAGCGCGTCCTTGATCCGGTTGCGGATGTAGAACGGGCTGCCGCCGGCCTGGTTCGACATGTCGCGGAGCACGGTTTCGAGAAAATACATGATCAGCGGATTGCCGACCGAGCCGGGAAAGGTCCCCGCGCGCTGCCGCGTCTCGCCCTGGACCGCGGTCAGGATGACCTCGTCGCCGGGCGCCACGGTCAGGTCGAGCCGCAACTCGGCCGGCGGAGGGGCCATGTCCTGACCCGCCGCTTGGACCGGCTCGGGCGCGGACCGGCCGGAGCGCCGGGCGGTGTAGGACAGCGTGTCGCTGGCCCCGATACCGGACAGCACGCCCTCGCGGAAGAGAAGCTGGTAGGTCTCGGCCGCACCTGCCGGCGGGGTGCCGAGCCCCAGGCCGAGGACAAGCCCCAGTATCGCGATCCGAATACGCATCTATGCCTTCCCTTTTTCGGGCCAGCCTAGCCCATCGCCTTGCGCTGTCATCGGCGACTTTGGTCGGTGCGCGGGTCCCGGCCTCTGCGCGGTCAGGCGACCTGCCGGCGCGTCTTCCAGTCGATGAGCGCCCGGAGCCGCGAGAGCTGCACCGGCTTGGTCAGGACCGAGAAGCCCATCTTCTCGCCAAGCTGCAGGAGCGCCTTCGAGCGGTTGGCGGTGATCACGATCGCCGGAACGTCGTATCCGGCGGCAGCGCGCAGGGCGCGGATCGCCTCCACCCCGTCGTCGCCGTCGTCGAGCTGGTAATCGGCGAGGATGATGTCGGGCGCCGTGCCCACCCCCAGCATGAGGTCGAGCGCGCCTTTGGTCGAGGCGGTGGCCAGCACGCTCGCCCCCCAGCCGTCGAGCTTCTGCGTCGTCGCGTGAAGGACGTCGGCATCGTTCTCGACGATCATCACGATCAGGTCGAGCCCGCCTTGCGGCGTCGCCTCGGTCGTCGTGCCGCGCGCGGCGGCGTCGAGGCCGGGGCGGGCGAGGGGCAGCTCGATCGAGAAGACCGATCCCTTGCCGGGCCGCGAGGCGAGCCGCACCCGGTGGCCGAGATGGCGGCAGGCGCGCTCGACGATCGAGAGGCCAAGCCCCATGCCCGGCCCGCCGTGGGATTTGCTGACCCGGGTGAACTCGTTGAAGATCCGGCCCTGATCGGCCTCGCAGATGCCGATGCCGGTGTCCCAGACCTCGATCCTGACCTTGCCGCCGGCATGGCGGCAGCCGACGAGGACGCGGCCGGTCTCGGTATACTGGATCGCGTTGACGACAAGGTTCTGCACGCAGCGCATGAGGTAGCGCTGATCGCTCATGACCCAGCGCGAGGACGGCAGGATGGTGAGGCCGATGCCCTTTTCGGCGGCAAGGGGCGCCAGGTCCCCGGCCAGCGACCCGAGCGCGTCGGCGAGGCAGAAGGCGGTGACGTTGAACTCCGCCCCCGGGCTGTCGAGCCGCGAGATGTCGAGAAGCGCGTGGAGGAGCGACTCGATCGAGGTGAAGGAGCGGCTGATCCGGTCCACCGTCTCGACCGCGCCGCGCTCGGTCACCTTCTCCTTCAGGGTCGAGATGTAGAGCTTCGCGGCATTGATCGGTTGCAGAAGGTCGTGGCTCGCCGCGGCGAGGAAACGGGTCTTCGAGACATGGGCGGCCTCGGCGGCTTCCTTGGCGAGGCGCAGCGCCTCCTCGGTCTTGGCCTGCTCGACCGACTGGATCCGCAGGAGCCGGTTCGCCTCGGTCAGCTCGGCGGTGCGTTCCTGCACCCGCCGCTCCAGCGTCTGGTTGATCCGCTGGCGCGCCTCGGCCGCCTCGGTCTCGACCGTCACGTCGGTGATCGAGACGATGAACCCGTTGTCGGGCAGGGCGTGGATCCGGATGTCGAGGCTGACCCCGTCGGGACGGCGGAAGCGGTCCTGCACGACCCCGCCCCGGCGCAGGGTCTTGGCCCAGCCGTCGGGAACGCGTCCGGCGCCGCTCCCCTGCGGTTTCAGCGCTTCGAAGCGTTCGATGTATTCGGTGATCCGGCGAAAGCCGATGCCTTTCTTCAGAAGCGACAGCGGCACCCCCAGCAACTCGCCGAACCGCTCGTTGCGGACCAGAAGCTCGCCCTTGGCCGAGAAGGTGCAGATGCCGAGCGACATGTGGTCGAAGGCGGCTTGCAGGAAATGCGCGTGCTGGTCGATCAGCCGGTCCTTCTCGCGCTGGTTCTGGCGCACGATGTCGGTGATCTCGGTCTGCAGGACCGCGATGTTGCCGGAGCTGGTCTGGCGGTAGGCCATCTGGAACCAGCGGTCGTTCCGCAGCGCGAGGACATGGCTGGAAAAGCGCCGGTCGCGCGGCTGCGCGAGGCGCCCGCCCTCCGCGCCGTTGTCGGAGGGCAGCACGAAGCGGCTGTGGGCAACGGCGTTCAGGTAGTCCTCGAAGGCCAGGCCGGGTTCGATCAGCGGCTCGACATCGGGCAGGAGGCGGCGGAAGAACTCGTTGCAGACCTGCAGCCGGTCTTCGGAGAAAAGCGCGAAACCGCCCTCGACCGCGACCATCGCGTCGGCGAGGTTGTTCTGCATCCGCTCCTGCAGCCGGCGGGCCAGCTCCAGCTCGGAACTCGCCCGGCCGAGCGTGTCGAGCGCCACTTCGAGGTCCTTGGTCTTTTCCCACACCGCCGCCTGCAGCACGATCGCCGACTGGAAGAGCGAATAGGCCGATCCGCCGACCTCGTGCCCGCGTTCGGAGCGCGAGATCAGCGCCTCGATGATCTTCGCCTGTTTCCTGACCTGGATTTCGAGCGGTTCGTCGGGGTCGATCATAGCGGCGATCCCTGGCGGGGACGGAAGAAGGCGATGCCGACGAAGGTCTGGTTCACGTGGACGCCGAGGTGCTGCTCGCCATAGGTGTTGAAGCCCACGACGCGGTGGGCGCGGAAGCGGTCCGACGCCTCGTGTTCGAGGCCCTTGTGCTCGATCTCGAGCTTGCGCAGGAAACAGTCGAAGCCGAGGATCAGGTCCGGTGCCTCGCCGGCCTCGTCGCGGACGGTGAGCCCGGCATCGAGGGTGCGGATGATCTCCTTGCCGCGTCCGAGCGTCAGCAAAAGCCCGTCGTCGATGGCCGAGAGGAAGGTCAGCCCGCCGTCCTGGCGCATCTGCTGGATCGCCCGGACATGGTAGGTGTTGCCGCTGCGCACGAGGACCGGGTTCTCGGCGAAGATGATCGGCGAGAGCTGGTCGGTCGGCACGCCGACGAGACGGGCATATTCCTGCCCCGCCGGCGAGCCGTTGATCTCGAGGACCAGCCGGTCTTCGGGGACCGCGCGGGTCACCACCATCCGCTTCTCGGTCGGCATGAAGTGGTGAAAGCCGAGGCCGCGGAAGTTGAGGTCGGTCTCGAGCAGGAGCAGCAGCGCCGCGTCCTTGTAGAACGCGCCGTTGTGCAGCACGAAGGTCTCGTTGAATTCGAGCCCGTCGCCGGCCGAGCCGCCGAAGACCGGAATGTCCTTCAGCCCCGCTTCCAGGGCCGCGACGAGGATATCCTCCTGCTTCGAGAGCCCGTCGGCGAAGATCAGCGCCAGCCGCCGGCGGCCCGGTGTCGCGGGGAAGCGGGCGGCGAGACGCTCGGTCTGGGTCACCACCTCGGCGATATGGACCGGCGAGATCGGCTTGATCAGGGTCGAGGCGACACGGAAATGCGTGCGCCGGAAGGCCAGCGCCACCATGGCGCTGCCCTCGTAGCCGCGCGGGGTGATCTGGCCCGCCGTGGTGCAGCCGAAGACCGCCGTCGCCGGCAGCTTCCGCGCCAGCGCGGACTGGAGCGCGGCGCGGTTCATCCTGTGCGGGATGAACATCAGCACGAAGCTCGGATCCGCGTCGCCGATCCGCGCGGCGATCTCGGCCACCGCGTGCGCGGGATCGTCCGCGTAGGACACGGCGATGGCCACGGCTTCCGCCGGATTCGCCTCAAGATCGCGAACTGCCGTCATCCTCCACCCGTTCCCCCGTTCATCCCGCATGCGACCGGGCACACCCCGCCGCTATTGCAGGTGATGCCGGATCGACACCTCGCGCACCAGAAGCGCCGCCTGGGTGCGGTTCTGGACCCGGAGCCGGCGCAGGAGCGCGGTGATATGCGCCTTCACCGTCGCCTCGGCGAGCTGCATCTCGTAGGCGATGAGCTTGTTGGGCTTGCCCTTGCAGATCAGCGACAGGATCCGCGCCTGCTGCTGCGAGAGGCCGGCGATCTTGCGGGAAATGTCGCCGATCGTCGGGTCGGCCTCGCTCTGCCTGGCCGGGGCCTTGTAGCCCGCCGGCAGGTAGGTCTTGCCGTCCCAGATATCCATCATCGCCTCGCGCAGCGTCTCGCGCGCGGCGTCCTTGGGGATGAAGCCGGCGGCCCCGGCCGAGATCACCGACTGCACCACCTCGTCCGAGGTGAAGGCCGAGATCACCACGACCGGCACGTCCGGCGCCTTGTCCTTGATCTTCATGAAGCCGCTCAGCCCCGACACGTCGGGCAGGTTGAGGTCGAGCATCACGAGATCGGGCGAGAAGCGCGAGCGCAGAAGCTGCATCGCATCGCCGAGCGACGCCGCCTTGCGCACCCGGCGCATGTTGAAGACCGTCTCCATCATCGAGGCCAGGGCGTCGCAGTAAAGCGGATGATCGTCGACCACCAGGGCCGAACGGATCGGCACGGCATGGGCGGACGTGTCCGTCCGGTTCATCTCGAAGCCTCCCAAAATCACGGCGACCTGTCGCGCGGTACTCCGCGGTGCCTTTGCACGACCAGACGCCTCCGGGATCCCAGTCCGGCGGCGGCCGCCTCTCCTCCTCGGTCACGACATGATTTTTCGCACGGAAACCCGCACCGCGCAAGCAGCGTGGATGGTCCCTTGCGGGCAGGGTGGGCGCGAAAGCGGATAACGGCCAGACTTCACAATGCCGTCACGGGCCGCGCGAGGCCATTGCCGGCCGGCCGGGCGGCGGCGGTGACTGTCCGATTGCGGGGAGAGAGAGGCGGCGTTGCGGATGCTCATAGGTTGCGGTGCGGGTTTTGGCGGGACCGGTTTCACCGGCGCCAATTTGTCGGCCGACATGAAGAACCCGTCTATGGGACGGATGCGCGGAGCACTCCGGCAGGCGAAGGTCGCGGCTGCGATCCTCGCGGGCGCGAAGCTGCCGCGCAGCGATGTCGAGGACGCCGACATGACCTCGGCGCGGCTGACCGGATTGCCGGATGCCGATCCGGCCGCACCGGCCTGGGCGAAGATCCTCGACCGGGGTGTTCCGAGATTGACCCTTGCCTGCGGCTAGCCCTTCTCGGCCGCTGCGACATGGCCTTTCACCGCGAGGAAGCTGTCCGGCGTGACGGAGATGGAATCGATCCCCGCCTCGACCAGAAGCCGGGCGAAGTCCGGGTCGTTCGAGGGCGCCTGACCGCAGAGCCCGACCTTGCGTCCCGCCTTGTGCGCCCGTTCGATCACCGTGCGGATCATCCACAAGACCGCCGGATCGCGTTCGCGGAAGAGGTCCGCCAGCGCCTCGCTGTCGCGGTCGATGCCGAGCGTCAGCTGCGTGAGGTCGTTCGAGCCGATGGAGAAACCGTCGAAGCGCTCCGCGAATTCTTCCGCGAGGATGACGTTCGACGGGATCTCGCACATCACATAGACCTCGAGCCCGTTCTCGCCGCGCCTGAGCCCGTTCCGCTCCATTTCCGCCAGCACCCGGTCGGCTTCCTCAGGCGAGCGGCAGAACGGGATCATCACGATAACATTGGTGAACCCCATCTCCTCGCGCAGTTGCCTGATCGCCCGGCATTCGAGCGCGAAGCCGTCGCGATAGGCGTCGGAATAGTAGCGCGAGGCGCCGCGAAACCCGATCATCGGGTTTTCCTCGTGCGGCTCGAACTGCCGGCCGCCCAGAAGCTCGGCGTATTCGTTGGTCTTGAAATCGCTCATCCGCACGATGACCGGGTTCGGGAACCAGGTCGCGGCGATGCGCGACAGGCCCATCGCCAGCGTATCGACGAAATAGTCGGTCCGGTCTGCATAGCCGCGCGTCAGCCGGTCGATCTCGGCCTTCGCCGCCGCGTCGGTCAATTCACCGTAGCGGGTCAGCGCGACCGGGTGGACGCGGACGGCGTTGTTCACCACGAATTCCATCCGGGCAAGGCCGACCCCGTCCACCGGCAGCCGCCACCAGCGCGCGGCGGCGGCGGGGTTGGCGAGGTTCAGCATCACCTTGGTTTTCGTCTTCGGCACCGTGTCGAGCGCGATGTCCTCGACCGTCACCTCCGCGCTGCCGGCATAGACGAAACCGCGCTCGCCTTCCGCGCAGGAGACCGTGACCTCCTGCCCGTCATGAAGGACATGGGTGGCGTTGCCGGTGCCGACGATGGCCGGCAGGCCAAGCTCGCGGCTGACGATGGCGGCATGGCTGGTGCGCCCGCCATGATCGGTGACGATGGCGGCGGCGCGCTTCATGATCGGCACCCAGTCGGGGTCGGTGGTGGATGTCACCAGGACCGCGCCGTCGACGAAGCGGTCGATCTCGGCCGCCGAGTTCAGCAGGCAGACCTCGCCCAGAGCCACCGCCTCGCCAACGCTGAGGCCTTCGGTCAGGACCGGACCCTTCGCCGCGACCGAATAGCTGCGGAAACCCGTGGCGCTGGCGCGCGACTGCACCGTCTCGGGCCGCGCCTGGACGATGTAAAGCTCGCCCGTCTCGCCGTCGCGGGCCCATTCCATGTCCATCGGCTGGCCGTAATGGTCCTCGATGAGGACGGCATAGCGGGCCAGCCCGAGGATCTCGGCGTCGCCCAGCACGAAGGCCTCGCGCTCCGCCTTCGAGGTCGGCACGTTCCGCGTCGGATGGGCGGCGCCCTTGGCGTAGATCATCTTCTGCTCTTTCGCGCCGAGCGCCTTGGCGAGGATCGGTTTCAGGCCGGGGCGGGCGAGGAAGGGCTTGTAGACCTGGTATTCGTCGGGATCGACCGCGCCCTGCACGACATTCTCGCCAAGGCCCCAGGCGGCGTTGATCAGCACCACCTTGTCGAAGCCAGACTCGGTGTCGATGGAGAACATCACCCCCGACCCGCCGAGGTCGGAGCGCACCATCAGCTGCACGCCCACCGAGAGCGCGACCTTCTCGTGCGCGAAACCCTTCAACGTCCGGTAGGTGATCGCCCGGTCGGTATAGAGCGAGGCGTAGCAGCGCCGGCAGGCATCCAGAAGCGCCTTTTCGCCGGTCACGTTCAGGAAGGTCTCCTGCTGGCCGGCGAAGCTCGCGTCGGGCAGGTCCTCGGCGGTGGCCGATGAGCGGACGGCGACGGCGGGGGTGTCGCGCCCGGTGCGGCGGGCCAGCTCGACATAGGCCGCGCGGATGTCGGCGGCGATGTCCTCGGGCCAGTCGGCTGTGGCGATGGCGGTGCGGATCGCCTGGCCGGCGGCCTGAAGGTCGATCCGGCCCTTGTCGAGCGCGGCAAGGTGGTCGGCGATCATGGCGTTGAGGCTGTTGGCATCGAGATAGGCGCGGAAGGCCGCGGAGGTGGTGGCGAAGCCCGGCGGGACCTTCACGCCCTT
Organism: Paracoccaceae bacterium; assembly: GCA_011620265.1. GTDB lineage: Bacteria > Pseudomonadota > Alphaproteobacteria > Rhodobacterales > Rhodobacteraceae > Albidovulum. The sequence goes on along the minus strand of WOZM01000147.1, from coordinate 1,306 downwards.
CGCGGCGAGCGCCACCGTCATCTCGCCGAGCGAGGCGTTCTTGCCGCCGACCAGCGCGACGTCACCGCGCGCGACCTTGTCGAACCAGATCAGGTTCTGCGTGTTGCGGGACATGCGGGGCCTCCTGCGGTTGACATGCGGCGAAGATCGCCGATCCCGGCCGCGCTTCCGTTGATCTCGGTCAAGTCCGTCAGCCGCCGCCGCCCAGGGCGACCGACATGAAGGTGCGAAAGACCCCGGCGACGAGCGAGCGCACCGCCTCGGACCCGAGAAGCCGGTGATCGGCCGGAAGCCAGAGCCGGCGGCGCGACCATCGAGGAGGTGACGACGACGATCGTCATCGAGCCGGGCTGGAATGCGGTCCTCGACGCGAGCGGCTCCTACCTCATCACCCGGGTCAGGAAGGGGGCTGAAGGAACGGCGCCACTCCCAGGCCGGGCTTCTCTCCGATGATCCTCAACGGCTCGGGCGTCGACGGCTCCTACTGGCTCTTGGCGGTGCCGGATCTGTCGAACTTCTACGTGCCGGTGCAGGGCTCGATCTGCGGCGACGACCCGCCCCCCGATGTCACGGCCTTCAACGCGAAGTACAAGGAAGCGACGGGCGGCGATCCCTCGACCCAGTATGTCTATCCGGGCTAGGTGCTGATCGACGTCTGGGCCAAGGCGGCGGAGCGTGCGGGCTCGACCGAGGCCGCGGCCGTGTTGGCCGGGCTTGAGAAGATGCCGGACGGGCCGGCGCTCTTCGGCCCGCGCACCTTCACGAGCGAGATCCACCACCAGAACAGGGCGCGCCACCTCATCGTCGAGACCAACAACGGCACGCCCGCCGTCGTCGACGAATGGACGATCCCCGCACCTGCCGGCCGCCCGAAATCGCGGCCGGTTCCTTTTTGGCGATGTCGCGAAACCGTGTTGGCCCACGTCGGGTCCAATCTGACGAATGCTGCGTGCTGTCTCAATGGCCGCACTGGGATCGCGCTGCCGACATCGCCGCACTCAAGGCTGACCCAAGGCCGCCATCCGGCCGGCAAGAGCGGACGACCGCCTTGAGGCTATCCGGCCAAAACTCGTGCCATCATCCGGTTGCGGGCGGAAGCGAGGGGCAGTCATGTCGTCGCAATGCGGGCTACATCGGACACAGCCGCATGAGGCGGTGCATAGCCGCCAAGGCGCGAGGTTCGCAGGTTGAGCCGAACCATCGCTTCGCACAACGCCACCGCCGAGACCACGCCATCGATGACCGGGAGCCCGTGTTCGGCCGAAAGCGACGCGGCAAGGCCGGCCATGCCGGCGCAGCCAAGGAC
>WOZM01000290.1:1377-5579 GCA_011620265.1 Paracoccaceae bacterium | reverse complement strand
AGCCGCCATCCTCGCGCTTATCGATCAGCATCACGCCGGGCGCCTCGCGCAGGACGTGGAACGCCACCACGCGGTCGGCGGCGTCGTATTCGATGCCCGCCACGATCCGCGCGCCGCCGCCCAGCTCGCGCGTCAGGGCCGGGTCAACCTGATCGGCCGGGATCAGCTTGAGGCGCAGCGCGCCATCGTCTTCGATGATGATTCGAACGAACGCCTCGCCATCGCGCACCAGGGCGCGGGCGAGCGGCGTCAGGATCGGGTTGGCCATCGCCTCGAAGTCGTCATTCAGGCGGCGGCGCGTCGTTGCGTCCGGGTGCTGACTGCGGGTCTGATAGCCCTTGCCCACCAGGGCGGTTGCCCAGGCTTCCACGATCCGGGCGCCGAAGGGCGTGTTGATGGACAGTCCCGCCGCGCGGGCCTTCGCCGTGCCGCGTGCGGCAAGGGCGCTGGCCTGCGGCGTGCCCAGCATCGGGGCGCCCTGCCAGCGGCGCCCGCCGCCGCCCGCCTCGATGCCGGATCGCTTGATCAGCTTGGCAAGGCCGCGCTGCGCGGCGTGGGCCACTTGACGGGTCACGCTCATTCGTCGCCGCCCCATCCAGCCAGCATAGCGCGGCGGGCCTGTTCCTCGGCCACGAACCAGTCGGGATAGCCGGTCAGGTCTTCGGGCACCGAATGCACCTCGCCTTCGGGCAGTCCGAAGGCCCGCGCCTCGGTCAGCAGTTCTTTGGCAATCGGCTTGATGGGCAAGGCCAGCGTGCCGATCAGGCGCACTCCGCGCGCAATGTCTGCAACGCGCTCGCTGGCCTTCGCCTCGATATCCTGCCACCGGCCCGCCACCACCGTCCAGGCGTCCCAATCGGGGAACTTGTCGGGCCAATCGTAGCGGATCAGGGCAACGTAAAGCTCCTGATCGCCGCAGAAGGCGAACGGGTCGAGCGGATGCAGTTCGTCGAGCGCCGCGCTTGCCAGCTTTGACGCAGTGTCGAGGTTAGTCAATTCGGCCGCCTGAATCAGCAGCTTGAGCTTAAAGGCGTCTTCAATGCTGTATTCGGACCACCTGTTAGAGGAGATCGCGAAAGGCAGATTATCCCGCGCAGAATAGGTCTCGAAGCTTTTGGGGGTGCAGCCTGTGATTGCCAGAAGGGCCTTGCGCTTCATGAAATGTCCTCCCTTGATGCAGGGACATTATCACACGTCGATTCTCCACGCAAGATGCGTTCTCCCTGTTGGTCCATGTCTAATGTCATCGCTCCATCCATAGCGATCTCAGCACGGGCGCCGGGCGCGCGGCGGGGCGCTGGCCAAGCGCCAGCTCGGCCCGCCGGGCCTGCCAGTCGGGGTTGAGGATCGCGCGGGCGGCATGGGCATAGACCAGGCAATCCAGCGCCTCGGCCCTGCGCCCGGGTATCCGCTCGAAGCTGCGCACGGGTTGCCCGCGCCGGTAGCGCACAACGGCGCGTTCGCTGGTCGCCTGCTCGAACCACACGGGCGGCAGATCGCCGGAAAACCTCACGGACTCGCCGCGCGAAAGGCGCCCAAAGAGGGTTTGCTTCGCGGTATCAGTGCCCACGATCCACAGCCGCGCGCCGGTCTTGGTCTTCGAGCCTGCCCGCTCGATCAGCGGCCGGTTGCCTGCCGCGCCCTTGATCGCCAGCACCAGCCGCCGCGTCCTGGGCGTGCAGAACGCGGTCACGGCGCTCATGGTCTGGCCGTCGCCCGCATCCACCGCCGCCGCGTCAATGCCGATCCTGCCGCCCAGGGCGTGCGGGAAACGGGCGCGCAGCAGCTCGTCAAGCTCTTGCCATGTCTCGTTCTCATCCCACTGACCCCAAATGACGCGGTGCCCTAGGACGAAGGCGCAACCGGCCTCGGACCAGCCGACGAAGGTCAGCTCCAGGCGGTCGTGCTGGACGTCGCAGCCCACCGTCAGGGCGAGCACGTCTTCCGGCACCGCGTCCAGGCCCCACGGCTCGCCCCGCGCGGCAAGGTCGGCCTCTTCGAGCTCGTCGCCCTCGCCCTTCCAGCCTTGGCCAAGGAGCGTGTTGCAGAAGGTCTGCAATGTGGACGGATCGTCCTTCGCGGTCAGGAATTCGGCCGCGAGTTTCGCCCAGCTCGCATTTGCATGAAGCGACACAAGGGCATTGAGACGGAAGCCCGCGTGCCCCTGCACCTCGGGGCGTGTCGGACGCCAGCGGCCTTGCGCAACTATTTCTGGCTTGCGCCGCTCGGATACCAGCGTGCCGCAGCTCGGGCAACACCAGACCGCTTGGGCGGGCCTGCCCTCGGGCCAGCGAATCGCCTCCCACAGGATTTCCGAGAAGTCGCCGCAGTCCGGGCATGGGACCTCGAAGATGCGGCCATCGGACTGCGCATAGGCGCGCAGGACGTGGCTTGTATCTTCGCGCGTGGGCGTCGAGCCCAGCACGATCTTACGATCCGGGAAGCTCAAGGTGCGCCGCTCGGCCAAGAGGATCGGCGAGCCTTCGGCGGTCGCCTCCATGGCGTCAACCTCGTCCATGAGCAGGATGCGCACGTTGTGCCGCCGCAGGTTCCGGGGTGCCTTCGCCGCCACCACCTTCAACGATCCACCGGGGAACCGACGCGACAGCAGCGTGTTGCGTTCGCCCTCTTCGTCGTCGCGGGTCAGGGCGTCGGCCACCGCCCGGCTTGCGCCGAAGATCGGTTCAATGTCGGACACCACATAGTCGCGGCAGTCGGCTTCGGTGGGAAGCAGGCAGAGAATCGGCGAAGGATCGTTGACCACAAAGGACGCAACCGCAGACGTCAACAGCGTGGTGAAACCGACCCTCACCGGCTTGACCAGCGTCACCCGTTCGACCAAGGGATCGCCGATCGCGTCGGCAATCTCGCGCTGGAAGGGCCACAGCCGCACCGGACCGGGCTGTGCACTCAGACCTTCGGGCAGGGTGATGTGCCCCTCGATCCAGTCGGACAGGCGCAGGCGCGGCGGCGGGACCAGGGCGCGCAGGGCGCCGCGCTGAATATCCTCAATCGTCGGCATGGCCCAGCTCCATGAGCGCCGCGCGCAATTCGCGGTCGATCAGCTCCACATCGGCCGGGGCGAGGGTCAGGGATTGGCGCAGGCGCGACGGCACGGCGAGGATGCGTGCCCTAACCTGCCGCAACACATCGCCCCATGCCCTTTCCACATCGGCGGCGGGCACCAGCTCGGCACGGGCCACGGCGTTCTTCATCTCCACCGCTTCTGCCTGTGCCCGCGACAGCCGCGCCCGTTCGCCGGTGAGGGTCAACACATGCTCTTCGCCACCCCTTCCGCTGGCAGTTCCGCGAAGGTGCTGCACATAGGCGCGCACCGTCGCGGCAAGGTCATAGGAGTTCTTCGAAAGGTGAACCGCGATACCCCGGTTTTTCAGCTCGGTCAGCATCGCAGGCGAGATTGCGAGAAGGTCACAGAGGCTCGGGCCGTCGATCCGATGCACCGGCGCTCCACCTGTAAGCCCCGGTAATTCCTGCATAATCTCCATTTCAGCCCCTTGCATTTTTTTACACAGGTTGAGCTTCCGGGCCTCGACGCCCCGCATACGCCGGGCGCAGGAAGGACCCGTGAAGCGACGATCAGGCACGCCCCGCGGGCTCCGAGAAGGCCAGCGACACGGCATCGAGCGACGGCAAGGTGCGCACCCGTTCCGCCGCCTGTTCGCAGCAGTGCGCAGTGATCGGCCCGCCTAGCGTCGAGGTCATCAAGGTGATGACCTCGGCGTGCGCACCTGCAAGGATGCAGTCCAGCGGCAAGCCAGTTTCGCTGTGAAGGCGCAGAAGCGTGGCACCGATCATCTCGGCCGCTTGTTCGGCCATCTCGTTCTTCGTGGTCATCGTCGAGTCCTTTCGCTGTCAGCGGGTTGAGACGTGCCGCGCCAAGACGCGCAGCTCGAAGGCGATTTCGGATTTCTCCTCGTGGTAGCGTTCCGGCTCGCGGTGCGACGGCGAGAGGCGCCCGACACGGTGCGCCAGTTCCGCCAGCCGGTCGGGCAGGTCCGGGACATGGGTCGGGACAAACGGGACACCCCCCCTAAAGGGGGTGTCCCGTTTGTCCCGCCCTTGGCCTGCCCGCGATTTGCCGGGACAAACCCGACTTGTCCCGGCTTGTCCCGTTTGTCCCACACGGTCATACCGGCCACCATATGCCATTGAAACTGCACGAGATTTGCCGGGACAAATCC
>WOZM01000290.1:0-1277 GCA_011620265.1 Paracoccaceae bacterium | reverse complement strand
TTGTCCCGGCTTGTCCCGTTTGTCCCGCGTGGTCATACCGGCCACCATATGCCATTGAAACTACGCACGATTGCCTTGTCGTTGAGCTCCACAAGCACCCGGTTGAAGGTGCGTTTCGCGGTGTCGTCGCTCATGCCTTCTAAAAGGCCATGCAGATCGGCGCAGGCGCGCCACTCGTCCTTCGTCACGGTCTTTCGCTCGGGATAGTCCGGGCCGCTCCTGACAACCCCGTGACGCTCGATTGCGGTGTGGAGCGCGTGAAGGGCGAGTTCCGTCTTCCCCTTCAACCTCACGCGCCGGGGCTCCTCGCCCTCGGCCGCGCGCTCCACCACGCATGTCGTCACCGGATCGCCATCGCGGTCTTCGGCCAACACCACCTCGCGCAGCCGGTAGTGAAACGCCTTGCCCACCACCATGTCGCGTTGCTTCGTCGCCTTCGCCTCGATCACATCGCCGTCTTCCTCCTTCGTCACCTCGATTTCGGTATCTATCGCCGCGCGCAGGCTGGAATGCCCGCGCGCCCCCTGCGCCGCGCTCTTGCCGGTGTGGTGGATCAGCAGGACGCAGGCGCCCGTGCGCTCTTTCAGAAGCTCGGCCGATGCCACCAGCCGCCCCATGTCCTGCGAGCTGTTTTCGTCGCCCGGCACCATCGCGCGGGCCAGCGTGTCGATCACGATCAGCCCGAAGCGGCCGGTTTCCTGCGCCATGTCTTCCACGGCTTCGGTCAGCCATGTCGGATCGCGGCGCAGGTCCATGAAGCACAAGGGCGCGGTCAGCACCCAAAAGCGCGGATCGTCCAGAGCGGAAACGCGCCGCTCGAAACCCGCCCCGCCTTCGAGGGTCACATAAAGAACCGGGGCGGCGCGGACCCGGCACCCGCCCCACGGCCTGCCCTTGGCAAGCGCGTGGGCGAGGTCGAGGGCGAGGAAGGTCTTGCCCACGTTCGCAGGCCCGTAGAGCACGGCGAGCGAGCGCGGGGCGAGCCATCCCTTGATCAGATAGGGGACATCGTTCGACGGCTCGATATCGCCCGCGTAGCGCATCAGGCGGCGCAGCTCGTCGGACTGGCGGGCGCGCTTGCGCTGCGCCGCGCCGAACGGCGTCACGTTCGGCGGAAGGTGGCGCGGATCGTCCATCATTGCGCCCCCTCCCTCTGCACATGCCGAAGGAAGGCCGATTGATCGGCTTGCGGCATGGCCTCGAAGGCGGCGAGACAATACGCCTTGCGCTCGCGGCGGCTCGCATGGCTTGCCCACCATCGCGCATCGCCCATCACG
>WOZM01000057.1 GCA_011620265.1 Paracoccaceae bacterium | reverse complement strand
TGATCAACTGCAACCCCGAGACGGTCTCGACCGACTACGACACCTCCGACCGGCTCTATTTCGAACCGCTGACGCTCGAACACGTCCTCGAAATCCTCCGCGTGGAACGCTCGAACGGCACCCTCCACGGCGTCATCGTCCAGTTCGGCGGCCAGACGCCGCTGAAGCTCGCCCAGGCGCTGAAGGACGAAGGCATCCCGATCCTCGGCACCACCCCCGACGCCATCGACCTCGCCGAGGACCGCGAGCGGTTCCAGAAGCTCCTGCAGAAGCTCGGGCTGAAGCAGCCGGTCAACGGCATCGCCTCTTCCGACGAGCAGGCCTTCGCCATCGCCGAACGGGTCGGCTTCCCGCTCGTCATCCGCCCCTCCTACGTCCTCGGCGGCCGCGCGATGGAGATCGTGCGCGACATGGATCACCTCCGGCGCTACATCACCCATGCCGTCGACGTCTCGGGCAAGAACCCGGTGCTCTTGGACAGCTACCTCTCCGGCGCCATCGAGGTCGATGTCGACGCCCTTTCCGACGGCACATCCGTCCATGTCGCCGGCATCATGGAACATATCGAGGAAGCGGGCGTCCATTCCGGCGACAGCGCCTGCTGCCTGCCGCCGCATTCCCTCACGCCCGAGACGGTCGAGGAGCTGAAGCGCCAGACCGTCGCGATGGCCCTCGCGCTCGAGGTCAAGGGCCTGATGAACGTCCAGTTCGCGATCAAGGACGGCGATATCTATGTCCTCGAGGTCAATCCCCGCGCCTCCCGCACCGTGCCCTTCGTCGCCAAGGCCACGGACTCGGCCATCGCCTCCATTGCCGCCCGCCTCATGGCCGGGGAGCCCTTGTCGAACTTCCCGATGCGCGCGCCCTACCCCGCCGGCGTCGGCCCCGACACCGACCTGCCCTATGCCGATCCGATGACGCTCGCCGATCCGATCATGCCGTGGTTCTCGGTGAAGGAGGCCGTCATGCCCTTCGCCCGCTTCCCCGGCGTCGACACGATCCTCGGCCCCGAGATGCGCTCGACCGGCGAGGTCATGGGCTGGGACCGGACCTTCGCGCTCGCCTTCCTCAAGGCCCAGATGGGCGCCGGCACGATCCTGCCCGAAGCCGGCCGGGTCTTCATCTCGATCAAGGACATGGACAAGACCCCCGAGATGGCCGAGGCCGCCCGCGACCTCGTCGCGATGGGGTTCGAGCTCATCGCCACCCGCGGCACCGCCGCCTTCCTCACCGGGAACGGGATCGAGGCCGAGACCGTGAACAAGGTCTACGAGGGACGGCAGGAGGGCAAGCTGCACATCGTCGACCGGCTGAAGAACGGCGAGATCGCGCTTCTCTTCAACACCACCGAGGGCCAGCAGGCCATCGACGACAGCCGCTCGATCCGCGCCGTCGCCCTCTACGACAAGATCCCCTACTTCACCACCGCCGCCGCGAGCGTCGCGGCGGTGCAGGCGATGAAGGCTCGGGGCGAGGGGATCGGGGTGAGGACGCTGCAGGGGTAAAATTCTTCACTTGCTACAGCGGCGGGCGTTGATGATGTGACCGCCCCCCCCCCGACGGCATCGATGTGCCAAGCGGGGTCTGCGAGGATCCACGAAAGGAGAGCGGTCGTGTCGGAGATGATCACGGTCGGGCTCGACCTGGCGAAGACTGTGTTTCAGGCCCATGGAGCCGACGCCTCCGGGCGCGCACTGCGCTTGCAAGATTGACCTCTTGCCAGAGCCGTTCCTTCCGACAAACCGCCGAAATCCACATCCGCACGTGAACGGGGAAAGGGCTGTCATGCCCCAGGCAGCCGTTCTGCAACAATGCCCTTCGCCTTGGTCCCGGGCGAAGGGAGGTCCCCTCCGTCCCCCGCCGGACGCGCAACGGAGGGCCGCGCCCTCCCTCGGGTGGGCGCTCCGACGGTCGGGACGGGCGCTTTATGGTGCGGCAGGGCTCCGGCGACTGTGCGGGGTGCAGCGTCGCAAGGGGGAGGCCTCGGGGCCAACGCCCGCCCCGGCCCGCAGGGCGACCGTCGGACAGAGCCGCCTCATCCCGGTTTCCGCGCGACGAAGTCGATCAGCGCCGAGCGGCCGGAATGGCCCTTGCCCTCGTCCACCTCGGCGTCGAAATCCGCCGCCCGCAGAACCTCGTAGCCCGCGAAACTTTCCCGGAGAAGGTCGAGCGTGTACATGTTTCCGGCCTGCGGCGGCCCGCCCGTGCCGTAGCCCGCCTGGCGCGGCGCGTAGCCGTGGAGAAGCAGAAGGCCGCCGGGCACCAGCGCCCGGTCGAGCCGGGCGAAAAGGCCCGGCCTCTCGCCCGGGCCGACGAACTGGATGAAGATCCCCGCCACGACGTCGAAGCTCCGCGACCAGTCCCAGCCGTCGAGATCGCAGAGGTGGAACTCGACCGCCACGCCCCGCGCCGCCGCGAGCCGCCGCGCCTTCGCCACCGCGTTCTCCGCCGGATCGAAGGCGGTGACGCGCATCCCCTGCCCGGCCAGCCAGACCGAATTCCGCCCCTCGCCGTCGGCGACGCAGAGCACGCTTTGCCCCGGCGCGAGCCACGGCGCCGCGCGGCGGAGGAAATCCGCGGGCTCGGTCCCGAAGAGATACTCCTTCTCCGCATAGCGCTCGTTCCACATCGCGACGCTCCCTTGTGGCGCGGGCCCGTGCCGGCCCCAACATTTCGGGTGCAAACGCCCCGTCACCGGGCACATCCGCTTGCCGAGCCCGCCCCCGCATGGTCTAATCCCGCCTCAATCATAAAGACGAGCAGAGCGCATGGCGAACGACTTCTTTTCCGGCCAGCCGGACGACTACAACGCCTCCTCCATCGAGGTTCTGGAGGGGCTGGAGCCCGTCCGCAAGCGCCCCGGCATGTATATCGGCGGCACCGACGAACGCGCGCTCCACCACCTCGTCGCCGAGGTGCTCGACAACTCGATGGACGAGGCGGTGGCCGGCCACGCCACCCGGATCGAGGTCGAGCTGCACGCCGACTTCTCCGTCACCGTCCGCGACAACGGTCGCGGCATCCCCATCGACCCGCATCCGAAATTCCCCGGCAAGTCGGCGCTCGAGGTCATCCTCTGCACCCTCCATTCCGGCGGCAAGTTCTCCGGCAAGTCCTACGAGACCTCGGGCGGTCTCCACGGCGTCGGCGCCTCGGTCGTCAACGCGCTGTCCGACTCGATGGTGGTCGAGGTCGCGCGGAACAAGGAGCTTTACGAGCAGCGCTTCTCGCGCGGCATCCCGCAGGGGCCGATCCGCAAGATCGGCGCCGCCCCGAACCGGCGCGGCACCACGGTCACCTTCCATGCCGACGAGGAGATCTTCGGCCACCACCGCTTCAAGCCGGCGCGGCTCCTGAAGATGGTCCGCTCCAAGGCCTACCTCTTCTCCGGCGTCGAGATCCGCTGGAAATCCGCCATCGACGACGGCGAGACGCCGCTCGAGGCCACCTTCCACTTCCCCGGCGGGCTTTCCGACTACCTCGCCGAGAGCCTCGAAACCTCCTCGACCTATGCCGACCGGCCCTTCGCCGGCAAGGTCAGCTTCGCCGACAAGTTCGGCGAGCCGGGCAGCGTCGAATGGGCGATCAACTGGACGCCGTCGCGCGACGGTTTCATCCAGTCCTACTGCAACACCGTGCCGACGCCCGAGGGCGGCACCCACGAGGCCGGGTTCTGGGCCGCGATCCTCAAGGGCATCCGCGCCTATGGCGAGCTCGTCAAGAACCGCAAGGCCGAGCAGATCACCCGCGACGACCTGATGACCGGGGGCTGCGCGCTGGTTTCCTGCTTCATCCGCGAGCCGCAATTCGTCGGCCAGACCAAGGACCGGCTCGCCACCGAGGCCGCCGCAAGGATGACCGAGGGCGCGGTGCGCGACCATTTCGACAACTGGCTGGCGGCGGACACGAAATCGGCCGGCGCGATCCTCGATTTCCTCGTGCTCAGGGCCGAGGAACGCCTGCGCCGCCGGCAGGAGAAGGAGACCGCGCGCAAGTCGGCCACGAAGAAGCTGCGCCTGCCGGGGAAACTGGTGGATTGCTCGGCCACCAGCCGCGAGGGGACGGAGCTTTTCATCGTCGAGGGCGACAGCGCCGGCGGCAGCGCCAAGATGGCGCGCGACCGCAAGACGCAAGCCCTGCTGCCCTTGCGCGGCAAGATCCTCAACGTCCTTGGCGCGGCCTCCTCGAAGCTCGGCAGCAACCAGGAGATTTCCGACCTCTCCCAGGCCCTCGGCTGCGGCATGGGCACGCGGTTCAACATCGACGACTTGCGCTACGAGAAGGTCATCATCATGACCGACGCCGACGTGGACGGGGCGCATATCGCCTCGCTCCTGATGACGTTCTTCTTCACCCAGATGCGGCCGATGATCGACAAGGGGCATCTCTATCTCGCCTGCCCGCCCTTGTACCGGCTGACGCAGGGGGCGAAACGCATCTACGTCGCCGACGATGCCGAGAAGGAGCGGATGCTGGCCAAGGGCCTCGGCGGCAAGGGCAAGATCGACGTCCAGCGCTTCAAGGGTCTGGGCGAGATGGACGCGAAGGACCTCAAGGACACCACGATGAACCCCCTGACCCGGAAACTCATCCGCGTCAGCATCGACGACGAGTTTCCGGGCGAGACCGGAGACCTCGTCGAGCGGCTGATGGGCAAGAAGCCGGAACTGCGGTTCCAGTATATCTCGGAGAATGCGCGGTTTGTGGAGGAGCTGGATGTTTAGTGATCTTCGCCAATCCATGGATTCCATAGTAACCGTTTAACCGGGCAATCCATATTTGGCCTAGGGTGGCATTAGCGCGAAATTGTATCGGAGCCGAGTATGGAATGGCTGGTTGGTTTTCTTCTTGGATTTGTGGCCGACTTGTTTCGATCGGTTTTCTTGCCTGCAAGTACGGAATGGATGAACCGGATCATTCCTGGGGGTAAGAGAAAGACGAATCGTGCAGAGAACATTCTCGTATTAGAGACGATGGAACGGCTAAAGAGCCTTGGAAAAGATCCAGGCCTTGCGCGTCACATACACGATAACGGCGATGATTTCGTCGCTCGACTTACAAATCAACGCGAAGCATTTGTAGATGCCCAAATCGAGTTAATTGATAGTTCCAACATGACACAAGCTGAGATGACGATGGAGGCGAACCGCCGCTTTGAGGTCGCAGATACGCAGATGAAGAGTATTCTATCCGTTATTCTTGATTCAGATCATCTGGATGAGCTGCACAAAGATCAACTTCGCAAAGCACAAATCGCGTGGGAGGGCTTCAGGGACGAGCAATCTGAGTATACTGGACTTCTCTTTAGCGGCGGAACTATGCGGCCGCTTGTTTACTCAGGCGAGCGGGAAGCTCTAACCATTCAGAGGACCGGACAACTCAAAGCCATATACGAAGGACTGTTGGAGCAGCGTAGCTAGCAAGTGTAGGGCCGATGGTTCCGAGCAATTGCGCGGGTTAACGCACGGTTCCGCCGCACCCGCTTCCCATGCATCCTCCCGGCGGCAACCACACCCCCCGCCCGATTTGTCCCGCGACAAGTCGAGGCACTGCCTCGACGGCCGCGCCTGCCACCCGGCCGCGCCACGGGCGCGGCGTTCTTCGG